>LKHC01000080.1:0-25963 GCA_001618605.1 Candidatus Fermentibacter danicus | reverse complement strand
CGGAGAATGGGAGGCCGGGCTCTACGGCATCATGCATTCCGCACGCAACCAGTCCGGAGGTCCTCTCGAGGTGTCCGGTTTCTGGAAGCGGCCTCTCACGGGAAGGCGGTCCGGAAGCTGGGGGCTTTCCGTCGAAGTTCCGCTTGAAGGCTCGCCGACGGGCGGCGGATCGGTCACGGCGGGCATGGGCTCCGCCTGCGGTAGGGAACGGGTCTCCCTGTCCGCGAGCCGTTCGTTCCACGGCTTCTACCCCTCTGATCCATGGAGGAGCGTCTGGGCATACGCGGGCTTCGAGAGCGTATCCGACGCCTCAGTCGTCGGAGAGGACGAATTCGACGAGGGTTACGGCGTCGTACTCCGCGCCGGCGCTTCGACTTATTCCCGGGGGATGTCGAGCACCCGCATGGCGAGCCTCGGCGCGGGCGGGAGCCCGGGCTGGGGAGACGGGGACGGGTGGTTCTCCATCTCCTTCACGGGCACGCTCAGGCTCCCCTGCGTTCCCCTCGAACCGAGGACGAGACTCTTCGCCGGCAGAGCGTGGGGAGACGTCCCTACGCAGTACGGATACCGCCCGGGTGGAGGGCTCGATGTCGATGGGACTCTCGGCTGGCTGCTGCCCCCCGACGGCTGGGCGTCAACCCGGGAGAGGTACTTCGTCGAGGACGGCCCCTCACTTCCAGGCTATGGAGACAGCGGGAGACACGGCCGGATCGGCATCGGTCTGGGCGAAACGCTCCAAATCCCGGCCGTGCCGCTTTTCCTGTTCGCGGACGCAGGGCTGGTGGAGGACTCGGCGGAAGACCTGTCGTTCTCAGCAGTGTTCTCCGATGCCGGGATCGGGCTGGACTGGGCCTTCCTGAAGGCCTGGTTCCCGGCCTGGGTCTCGGACCCCCGGCCGGGCGACGACTGCTGGAAGATGCGCTGGCGCTTCGCCTTCAGCCTGTGGGGGCTGGTCTCGCTTCTGCGCTGAGCCGTCCCGGCTGGCCTTCGCCCCTTTCCATCATGCCCGGTGGAACCACCGCGCCGTCGCTCCTGGATGAACCGAGGCGGCCCGAAAGAATAAGGCCGCCGCTATATCCGGGCGGACGGACCCGGGCGGGTCGGCATTCCCGGCTCAAGGCCCGCCCCCGCCTTTGTGCCTCCTCCGAGCACGAAGTCATCGAAGAAGGTCTGGAAGTTCTGCGTGTTGTCCTCGGAGCAGTCGCTCCGGTACGGGACGCCTCTCTCGTAGAGGGTCGCAGTGGTGCGCCAGGCCTTCGCGAGGCTCTCCATTACATCCCGGGTCGTTGCGAAGCGTATGGAGACGGCGTACCCTCCGGCAGGCAGGCGGACGGGCAGAACCTCTTCGGCCCTGCCCAGGGTGAACCTGGCGATCCGCGAACCGTCGACCTCGATCTGCAGAACGTCGGGGGAGCCTTCGATGCCGGTCCAGCCATCACGGCTCTGGAAGCGGACGGTGAGATACAGATCGACCACACCGGTCACGGTGTTCCGCCACATCTCGGGATCGAGCTCGAAGGATCTGGACTGCTCCTCCGGGATCGCGCTCAGACGACCGTTCAGCACGTTGCCCAGCACCCTGTAGATCACGAGGGAGTCGGCGGTCGATATGATCGTCTCGACTTTCGCGGTACCGGGTATCAGGGGCTGGATCGACGACCAGCGGTCGGGAATGACCTCGCTGCTACCGGAAGTGTCGGGTGGAACCGGGATCGTGGGGCCCCCGGGCCCGGGGCCGGGGGTGCCCGGCGGCATCCTTATGTAGGATGGAGGTTTCAGGACATAGACCGTATCCATCCCGGGCTTCCCCATGTCGCCGTAGTTGTAGATGATGGTCGTATTGGTGCATCCCGGCAGCATCGCCGCACAGACGGCCAGAAGAACGCAAAGCATCTTACCGGTCATGCCCGCCTCCTTTGAATCGGCCCTGCATGGGCGCTTAAATATAGCCGGGAGACGGGCCCGGAGTTTCATGCGCCGTTCCGGACCCGCTCCAGAGAGATGTAATCCGCTCCGAACACATCTCCCTGGATCGGGCGATGGAGACTAGGAGCGCCCGGAGCATCCCCCGCCGTGGTGCCCATGGCCGGCGCAGGCCGACCCTGGCCCAGCCTTGACGGCCTTTCCCGACGTCACCATCTGAACGGCCTCCCCCGCCGTGGCGACGGAAACCATGTACACGTCTATCCCCGAGGCCGCCAGCTTCCCGAGAGCCCCGGCACCGATGCCGACAACCGCGACTGCGTCTGGAGGGTTCCCGGTGAAGGCGCCGAGGGGGCTGCACATGCCGTGACCGTGTTCTCGATTCGGGTTGGGAATGTAGGTGGTTTCCATAGAAACGGAGTCTATGACGACGAAACCGGGGGCGGACCCGAAGTGTTCGTGCATCCTGCTTCCGACGCCTTCGTCCGTCGAGACGGGGCAAGCTATCCTCATGGCAACCTTCCTTTCGGTCTTCTCCGTTTCAGGGACGGCCCGGGCGGCTTTCGCCCGGGTCGACGGTGCAGGGTGACGTTTCCGAAAGCCTTCTGCAGCTCGAGCATCCGCAGGGCGCCCCGTCGGCGGATCGAGAGTCGCCGGGACCGACGGAGATCGGCATCCCGAAAACCACGGCCGCGGCGACCTTTCTTCTGGCCCTCCCGGCGATTCTCCCGAAGGTCGCCCTCGATACGCCCATGGCGGAAGCGGCCTGTTCGAAGTACAGGCCTTCCAGATCCGCGAGCCTGAGAGCTTCGACCTCCTCGGGTGTGAGAACCTGTGCCTCCGCAGCCGGGCCTTTCCGGTGCGCGGGCTGTCCCGTTCCGACACAATGAGATATCCTGCATCTGCACCTCGGTCTCGGCATGCCGTATTATGAGCATATTCTCAATTTGATGTAAAGTGAGTCTGCCTCCGCCGTGTCGCCGGGATCAGATGCCGGTGCTGTCGGGATTGTCCGTGCCGGCTGCAGGTGGCGGGGACGGGGATTCCCCGCCCATGGCCTCGATCCGTGAGGCTGTTACCCAGGGATACCTGCCCACCTCCAGCCATTTCCTGTTGCAGAGCAGGGCGCGCTCCCTGTCGTCCTCGTCGGACGTGATCCGCCAGAGCAGCCAGCGTGCCTCGACCTCCAGCTCCAGTTCGCTCGACTCCGCGATGCGTCTGAGGATCTCTACGGCCTCCCCGGACCTCCCCGTCTGCATCAAGGCTTCGGCCCTGGCGAGGCCGGCGATTTCATCGTGGTCCTCCGAAGTGTCAACGGCCCCGGCCTCATCCAGAGTGGCCAGGGCCTCCTCGGGACGGCCGGCCAGAAGGAGCGATCTGGCGTATACGAGAAGGCAGCGTGCCAGGTAGTAGTCGATCCCCTTCTCCCTGCACAGTCTGACTACCGCTTCGGAGTTCTCCAGAGCCTCGGCGACCTCGCCCGTTCTGATGCAGTGCTCGGACAGGTTGGATCTTGCGATGGCCTCGTGCTGGACTGCTCCGAGTTCACGGGCCGTCCTGACCGCCCTTCTGAGGAAGACTGGAGCCTCCCGCCAGCTCCAGCTCCGGGACAGGGCGCTGCCGAGGTTTCCCAGGGCGAGGACCAAGAGGTAGCGGTCGCCCGTCTCCTCGGCCATCTCGAGCTGCTGTCGGAAAAGGGCCCGAGCCCTCTCGTCGTCTCCCATGTACGCGCAGGCGAGGGCCAGATTCCCCAGGGAAAGCGCCTTGAGCGATAGGTTTCCGAGCCTGTCGGCCCCTTCCATGACGGCCTCGTAGTGCGAAATCGCGCTGGAAAGGTTGTCGATCTCGAGATCGTAGTTCCCCATGCCGCCTCTGACCCTGAGGTACTGCTCCTCGTCCCCGGAGAGCATGGCGCATTGCAGGCCGCGCTCCAGAACCTCCTCGACGCCGGATCTGTCCGTGGACCGGAGCATGTAGGAGGCCCTGACCATCAGGATCTGGGATCTGATCGAGTAGTCCTCCTCCAGATCGAGCAGGGTCTCCGCATTGTCGAGAGCCTCGAGCCCCGCGGCATCCTCTCCGATGTCGAGCAGTATCCTTCCGGTTCTCTGGAGGGCTCCGGCAGCCCTGCCGTGCAGGCCCAGCGACCCGAAGAGCGACGCGGCTTCGCGGAAGTGCGCGAGAGCCTCGCTCCAGGCCCCGGATGTCCTCTCGACCTCGGCCCGGTCGAATACGGCCTCCGCCTTACCCCGGCCTTCGGGGCTCAGTGCGGCCAAGCGTGCGTAGAGATCGATCGCCTGCGAGTTCAAATAGCTCCGTGCAGCCTGTGCCGCCGCAGGCTTCAGATGCCGCACGGCTTCCGGAATCATGCCTGCGCGCTCGTAATGGTAGGCGAGAACATCATGGCAGGCGGGATCATCCGGATGTATTGCCGTCGTAGTCCCGGCTGCGAGGGCGTGCAGCGACTTCAGCCTGGAGCCGAGCTGCATCGAATAGGCGGCGTCACGGAGCAGGGCGTGCCTGAAGACGAACTCCCGTTCGTTCACGGGCTGCCAGATCCGCTCCTCGACTCCAACGGCGAGGATCGGGCCGATATCCTCCCTCTTCAGCATTCCTGAAAGGACGGCCGTCTCGAACTCCCTCCCGAGGACGGCAGCCGCATGCACCGCCGACCGGACGCCCGAGGGAAGAGAGTCGATGCGGGCGATCAGGACCGAACCGAGACCGGAAGGCAGGCCATCTATGAACGACGGAGGCTCCAGCCTGCCGTCCGATCCTTCCGAAAGCCTGCGCCGGGACAGAAATCTGCAATACTGCTCGACAAAGAAGGGATTGCCGCCGGTCTGTCCCAGGATGAATTCGGTCAGTTCCCGTGAAGGCTCGCCTTCGAGTTCCGATCTGATGAGCGCCTCGGCTGCCGCGGAATCCAGGCTGACGAGTTCGATCCCCCGCGATGGTATGCCGGGAGCCTCCGCCGGTTCGCTCCCGGTTCCCGGCCGCCCGAGTTCGATCCAGAGAACCGGGTCGGAGGCGAGATCGTCCATCGAAAGATCGACCGCCTTGCGGGAATCCTCATCCAGACAGTGCGAGTCCTCCAGGAGGATGACGGTCGGCCCGCCGCCGGCGAGCAGCGTAAGGAACCCCCTGATGGAAGTGATGATGTTTTCGAATCTGAGCTTCGGGTCCAGCTTGTCGAAGATGGAGCCCGGCCAGGAGAGCCCGAGCAGCGAGCCCAGCGGGGGGATGGAACGCTTCGCGAAGGCCTCCGGCGTCTCGTCCGGCCGGTGTCGCCTCAGTATGTCCCCGCGCCTGAGGGCGAGCTCGGAAACCCTGGCCTCGAACCCGGACCGGTTCGATTCGGTGTCGCCCTGGTCGCCGAGCTGGGCGAACCGTCTGAGGAGCCTGACGAAGGGATTGAAGCTCCTCCCCTGGATCGTATCGGCCTGCAGATCTATGAACCGGATTTCGGGATGGGCCGTCTCGAACTCGTAGACCAGCCGGCTCTTCCCGACGCCCGCCTCTCCTCTTATCGAAACTCGCCTCGCGCCGTTCCTGATCGAGGCGGAGAGTTCGTTTTCGAGGAGGGAGAGTTCTTCATCCCTCCCGACGAAGGGGCCGGAGAAGAGCGATCCGCGGTCGGAAACAATGCCCGCGGAGAGGACGGCGGCCTCGATCTCGGACTGGAAGCCCTTCACCCGGAGCCGGACCGACCCCGAGCGCAGAAGCCCGCTCGATTCGGGGAAGGACGGCCCGGAGAGGACCGTGCCGGGTTCCGCCAGATAGAGCAGCCTCGCCGCCAGGTTTACGGAGCAGCCGAGCGCCGTGTACGCGGAATGACCCGTCGATCCCAGCAGGCCCGTGAATACCAGCCCTCTCTCCACGCCCGCCCTGGCGCCCGGGAAGGCGCCGATCAGATCGACTATGAACCTGTCCGTCCTGTAGGCGTCGTTCTCGTGCGAAACCGGGGCGCCGAAGAGGACCAGGGCGTTGGATCCCTCCGGCTTTGTGTCCACGCCGCTCAGGTATCCTCCGTACTGCTCGGCCAGGTCGAGTACCGAGGCGAGGAGCCCGCGGTCGTGTGCGCCGGAGCACCTGTCCGGCCCGGACACGAAGACGCTGGTCACGAACCTGAACTCGCCCGGCGTCTCGAGGGAGGCGACCCTCTCCGGGACGAAGAAGGACTCGGTGCAGCAGGGAACCGGCGCCCCCGGGGGCGGCTCCGGACGGATGCCGTCCCAGGCCTCCGGGGCTGTCGGATCGAAGGCAACGACTTCTCCCGGCCGGCAGGCCTCCTGGGCTGCCGAGGCCTGCGCCACGGCGGCTCCCGAGACGTAGTGGAAGAGCCTCCTCCGGCCCCTGATCACGCTCCATTCGACCGGGCCCTCGCAGACGCCGGCCTTGGCCCTGAATGCCGATCCTTCCGATCCCCGGCGCTCTCCCTGTACGATCGAGTCCGCTACGGAACGCGCCTCCCCGAGTGTGATTCCAGGAAGCACGCCGGTGACGGAATCGCCGGCGAATCCGCCCACGAATCCCCCGGAAGAGATGATCCCGTCCACGGCGGGCCGCAGCAGGCCGTCGAGAATGGATGAGAGTTCCTCGGCGCCGCCGGCGCCCTTCCCCATGAAGGATTCCGCGAGCGACGTGAATCCCGGGAAGTCGATCACGATCACCGCGCCCCTGACGGTTCCCCCGAATACTCCTCTCCGCACCTCTTCGACGATGAAGGGCGGGACGAAAGTTCTCATTTCCGGAGGATCCTCCCGGTGTACGGCCTGTTACCATCGCGGACAGGCGGTGCATATTGACCCTGGTCGGAACCTGTATGGAATCTAAGTGCAATCTCCGGGGTATGTACAGGAGAGTCCCCCGGTCGAACAGAGGAGGTCGGATGAGAACGGCAACCGTGGTCGTATTGCTGCTGCTCTGCGGAGCGGCCTTCGGACAGGATACCTGTGCGTATCCGCGGCAGATATCGGTGACAGGATCGGGCATCGCCTGGCTGAAGCCGGACATGGCGGTGATAACCTTCGGAGCGGATGTCACCGGGTACTCTCCTGCGGAGGCGGTCGACAGGGCGTCCAATCTGATGGAGGGAGCACGCAGGGCCGCGATGCGCCTCGGCGTCGCCGAGGAGGACATAGCCACGAGTTCCTACAGCATGTGGACGGAGTACGAGTACGACAGCAGCACCTACGAGTACACCGACGTCCGGATCTACCATGTCACAGACTACGCCTCGCTCAAGCTCTACGACATGGAGGACGTCGGCGAGGTTCTCGCCGCGCTGGTGCAGGGAGGAGCCAACTGCATATCCGGGGTCTCCTTCTCGATAACCGACAAGACCCCGGCATACGACGAAGCCCGGCGGATAGCCGTGGAGGACGCCAGGAACAGGGCCGAACAGCTCGCGGAAGCCACCGGAGTGACTCTCGGCGAGCCGACCATGATCAGCGAGTACTCCTACGACTACTACGACCCGTACTACGGATACGGCGGGATGCCCGCCACCATCACCTCGGACGAGAGCGGCATGGCGATGTCGGCCCCGTCCATCAGCCCGTCCATGATGTCCGTGCAGACAAGCGTCTCCATCACCTACGGGATGGAATAGCGCAGAGCGGCCTCGGAGCGGAGCAGACCTATCAGGAAGGCCTGCTCCGTGGCCGCATTCTTCAGCCAGCCGAACCGGCCGGACTCTCCGGCGTGACCCGCCCCCATGTCGATCCGGAAGACGACAGGGTCATCGTCCGTCCTGAGCCTGCGAATCCTGGCCACCCACTTCGACGGCTCCCAGTAGCAGACCTGCGAATCGTTCCAG
The DNA here is from genome assembly GCA_001618605.1 of Candidatus Fermentibacter danicus. GTDB lineage: Bacteria > Fermentibacterota > Fermentibacteria > Fermentibacterales > Fermentibacteraceae > Fermentibacter > Fermentibacter danicus. Next base: position 18,219 of record LKHC01000080.1, on the reverse strand, counting down.
CCGGCGGTCACGAACATGGCGGGATAGTCCGCAGCCGCAACGTTGTCGTAGGGCGAGTAGGACAGCATGTACTCGTAGAAAGCGGGAACCGACGGATCGCCCCACTCCTCGTACTCGTTAGTGGTAAGCGGTATGCCCGGATCGAGCATCGTAGTCACCACGTCCACGAAGGGGACGTTGGCGATCACCCCCCTGAAGAGCCCGGGGCTCATGTTGGTGACGGCGCCGACCAGCAGGCCGCCCGCGCTGCCTCCCCTGGCGAACATCCTATCCCGGCTGGTGACGCCGGTATTCACCAGGTACTCGGCGCAGGCGATAAAGTCCAGAAACGTATTCCTCTTGTTCATCAGCCTGCCGTCCTCGTACCATTCCCTGCCCATCTCCGAACCGCCCCTCACGTGGGCGATCGCGAAGACGAAACCCCTGTCTAGCAGACTGAGCATCGAACTGGAGAACCAGGGATCGGAGCTGTAGCCATAGGCGCCGTACCCTTCGAGCAGGAGGGGCCTGTCCACCGGGTCGCCCATGTCGGAGCGCCAGACCATGGAGATGGGAACCTCGACCCCGTCATGGGAAGGGGCGTACATCACGGTCGAGCTGTAGCGCGATCCGTCGAAGCCGCCGCCTACGGAATCCTGCTTGAGTACCGACGAGATCCCGGTGGACAGGTCCAACGACCTGGTCTGGACCGGGGTCGTGAAGGAACAGTACCCGTATCGCACGAGACGGTCGGACGGCCTCCTGTTGCTCTCGAACCAGATCGAGGACGGTTCGTCGCCGCCGGCCGCCACGGATTCGGAACCGGAGGCGAGGTTCACTGTGCGCAGTTCGGAGAAGCCGCCGCTCTTCACGAGCATCGCGACAAAGCCCGGGAAGGCCTCGATCGATTCGATCAGCACGTCGTCCCTCGCAGGCACGACCTCCGTCCAGTGCTGCCCCGAGGGTTCGACGACCGGCGCCGACATCACGCGGAAGTTCTTCGCCCCGAGATTCGTCAGGATGTAGAGCGTGTCGCCCAGGGCCTCTACGCTGTACTCGTGGCCGGGGGCCCTGGGCTCGACCACCGAGAAGGCTCCCTGCGGATCGTCCGCGTCCAGTATCCAGGTCTCGCACGACTCGGTGCTGGACGTCTGGATCAGAACGTAACCGTCGTCGGAGGACTTGTACACGTAAGGCCAGAACATGGGGTCGTTCTCTTCGAAGACGGTCTCGTCGTCTTCCTCCGGGGTTCCCAGCGTGTGTCTCATTATCCGGCAGGTGCGCCAGGTGCTGTCCAGCGCGCCGTAGAAGACCGTCCTCGAATCGTTGGCCCAGACGAGGCTGCCGTCGGTGGTCCTGATGGTGTCGTTCAGGAGTCTTCCGGATTCCAGCTCCGAAAAGACCAGGGTGTAGTCGAGCGAGCCGGTGGTGTCGAAGACGATGCCCGCGATGGCTCCGTCGGGGCTCACACGGGGCCAGGCGTCCATGTAGTCCCTGCCCTCGGCGAGGGCCGTCACGTCGAGCACGACGGCGGCGGGCCCGCCCGCCTCGGGACGCCTCAAATACACCGGATACTCGCTGCCTTCGTCGAAGCGGCTCCAGTACAGGAAGCCGCCGTATGGATACGGGACCGAGGAGTCGGACAGGGCGATTCGCGATGCCATCTCCGACATCAGACTGTCCACCAGGGGCTCCAGTGGGGCCAGGAGGGAGTCGGCGTAGGCGTTCTCGGCCTCCAGACAGGCGAGCACCGCCGGATCATTCCTGTCGCGCATCCAGTAGTACTCGTCGATTCTGTCGCCGTTGGGCGATTCGACCGTGAAGGGGCGCATCTCCGCCACCGGCTCGGAGGGACTGCTCCCGCCCGTGATCAGCACATAAAGGATCAGGAGAAAGACGGCGGTCGGGCAAGGCATGGGTGACCTCCAGCGCTTGTTTGTTCCGTATGAATCCCGTCAGTAGTAGTACCAGATGCTGGAGTAGTCCGAGATGTCCTCTCCGTCGGCCGCCAGTCTGGACAGGTAGTCCAGCACAGGCACGTCCCTCCCCAGGTATCCTCTCTGCCGGGCCAGGTTCTTCTCCCAGGGGTGGAACTCGTAGTACCACGAACCGTCGGGCATCACGGAAACCAGATCCCTGTTCTGACAGGCCAGAAGATAGTTCTTTCCAAGACCGGGGACATTGTAGACCGGAGTGTCCGTCCTGCGGGTTCCGGGAAGAAGGCGCGCCTCCTCCAGATACTCCCGGAGTATCCTGGCGATGGGCACCCTGTACTCCGCAGCCTCCGGCTTGCGGCTGCACCTGTGGCTGTCGCCGGGGAACAACCCGATGGCGCCGTGCTATAATACTAAAAGTATGGGAACGATGGTTTCACTGCTCCTGTCCATATGGCTTTCCGTCTTCCCGCCTCCGGTGGTCACGGAAGGCGGCCTCGGCGTGTCCTCCGTAATCGATCCCGCGACGGACGGGGAGGAAACCGGTCGCCACGGCCGTGAAGCCATGCTCTTCCCCCGGGGTATCGAATCCATGGCGGCCGGCCCGGCGTCCCGCGATCGCAGGCCTCTCATCTCCATCCCGGAATGGCTGGATTCCTTCCTCGACCGTGCGCCGTCCCTACGCGGCACCGGCTTGAGCCTCCGTCTCGACCGGAGGAGCTTCGTCCTGGGCTACTCGCTCGAACTCAGCATATGAAAGGGGCGCCGGTCGCCCGGCGCCCCGCCTGTCGGATTCCGTTCTAGTCGACCGTGAGAGGTATCCTGGTGATCGTCGTGTTGGGATTGGTGGCCTCGGTCGCGAAGCGGATCTCGTAGTCGCCCGGAACGTCCGGAGCCGTGAAGTTCAGGGTGCCGGCGTCGCTGACGTAGTGCCACTCCCATCCCGCCCACTCGCCCTCGGGGGTTCCGGAGGGGACGACTATCACGTACTCGCCCGCTGCCGTGGCGCCTGTCCATGTGACATCGAAGGACGATCCGGCAGTCACGTCGGCGGGAGCGTGGAGGACCACGCCGCCGGCGCCGTTGATCACGACCGTCGCCTTCGCGAGAGTGGAGTCGGGTTCGGTCGTCTCGGTGGCGAAACGGACCTCGTAGCTGCCTGCGGGCGCCCGCATCGGGGCGGTGAAGGTCAGCGGGTTGCCCGTGCTGACGTAGTACCACTCCGAACCGGCCCAGTCACCCTCGGGAGCGCCCTCGGGCACCAGGTAGACATAGCAGTCCGGATTCGCGGGGCCGGTCCAGGACACCTCGAAACTGACGCCTGCATCGACCGCTTCAGGAGCGGTAACGGAGACTTCCACGGCGGTGACGCTGATGGTGACCCTGCCGAGAGTGGAGTCGGGGTCCGTCTTCTCGGTGGCGTACCTTATCTCGTACTGTCCGGGGGCGTAGGGAGCGTGGAGCGTGACGGGATTGCCCGCGGCGGTATAGGAGTATTCAGCCCAGTCTCCCTCGGGAGCTCCCGCCGGAACGATCGTTATGTAGTCTCCGACGTTGTCGGGTCCGACCCATCTCACCTGGAACCCGCTGCCGCCCGCGATGGTGGCCGGAGCCTGCAGCTCGATACGGGGCGCCTGAGCCCCGCATCCCGCAAGGATGAAAATGAATGCGGCTGCGGAAACAACCGAGTTTCTCATCGATCCCTCCTTATGTTCCCTGATCCGTCCATGTCGGGTTATCATATGCCTCATGCGTGGCTTTACGGCAACATTTCCTCCACTGCGCCGGTTTCCGGCAGGGTGGTCGAGTCCCGAGGAATCGGATCGATGAACCGGTTCAGGCCATCGGCTCAAAGCGGCGGACACCTCCGCATGCAGAACTGACATGACCGGAGGTGAACCGTGCCTGATCCGGCTGATCTGAACGGATTGAAGGGCCTGTCGACTGGTGAGGCGGCGGCCAGGCTGGCGACCTGCGGGCCGAACGAGCTGCCCAGATCCTCATCACGCGGGCTGTTCCGGCTGGTCTTCGACGTCGCCCGTGAACCCATGCTGCTGCTCCTGCTCGCCACGGGCCTCATCTACCTCTTCGCAGCCCGGGAGCCCGCGGATGCACTCATGCTCCTCGGCTTCGTCCTCATCGTAATAACCATCACGATCGTGCAGGAGCGGAGAACCGACAACGCCCTCTCGGCCCTCCGCCGGATATCCAGCCCACGGGCGCTCGTCGTTCGCGACGGGGAGAGGGTCCGCATCCCGGGCAGGGAGGTCGTCCCGGGTGACCTGCTGATAGTCTCCGAAGGCGACAGGGTCGCCGCGGACGGCAGGCTTATCGACTCCATGAACCTCTTCGTCGATGAGTCCTGCATCACGGGAGAGTCAGTCCCCGTTCTGAAAACAGCCTCGGATCGCACCGACGCCCGTATCGACGGAGCCGCCGTGTTCTCCGGCACGCTCGTGGCTTCGGGATACGGCATCGCCGAGGTCACGGGAACCGGAGCGGATACCGAGCTCGGCAGGATCGGCACGCTGATGAAGGAGACGGATTCGCCCCAGACTCCCATCCAGCGTGAAACAGGCAGGCTCGTGGCGAGGCTCGCGGTTCTGGGCCTTTCCCTCTGCGCCGTGACGGCGATAGCCTCGGCCCTCTCCAGGGGCGGAACGATGGACGCCTGGAAGGACGGACTGCTGGCCGGGATCACACTGGCAATGGCCACTCTGCCGGAGGAGTTTCCGGTGGTGCTGACCATATTCCTCGCGCTCGGCGCCTGGAGGCTTTCCAAACACGGGGTACTGTCGCGCACGATGCCCGCCGTGGAGGCCCTCGGAACGGCCACCTTCCTGTGCGTGGACAAGACGGGCACACTGACCATGAACACGCTCGAACTCTCGGAAATGGACTCGGGGGCATGCTCCTGGCACGGAGGCGAGCTTCCCGAGGAACTGCACAGACTTCTNNACCGTCCATCTGCACGACGACTGGGTGCTGGTGAGGGAGTATCCCCTCAGCGCGGAACTCATGGCCCTTTCCCATGTATGGCGGTCGCCGACGGGCGATGCGTTCCTGATAGCTTCGAAGGGCGCTCCGGAGGCGATAGTCGATCTGTGCCACTCGTCGCCCGGGAGAATCGTCGAGATCGAGTCCATGGTGCAGCGGATGGCCGCACGGGGTCTGAAGGTTCTGGGAGTGGCGGCAGCGGCCTTCGACGGGAGGCTGCCCGAGGGTCAGCACGACCTCGCCTTCGAGTTCCTGGGGCTGGTGGGCCTCAACGATCCCATAAGGCCCGGCGTATCCGGCTCGGTGGCCGAGTGCAGGGGGGCCGGCATCAACGTGATGATGATAACGGGCGACTATCCCGCCACGGCAATGGAGGTCGCGTCGAAGCTGGGCCTGGGTGAAGGCGCGATGCTCACGGGGGCCGAGCTGGACAGGCTTTCAGACGAAGAGCTGATGAGCGTGGTGCCGGATGTCTCGGTGTTCGCTAGAGCCGTGCCGAGGCAGAAGCTGAGGGTGGTCGAGGCGCTCAGGAGGGCCGGTGAGACGGTGGCGATGACGGGCGACGGGGTGAACGACGCCCCTGCCCTCAAGGCGGCGGACATCGGGGTGGCGATGGGCGCCCGGGGCACGGACGTGGCGCGCGAGGCAGCCGGGCTCGTGCTGCTCGACGACAATTTCGGCTCCATAGTCAGGGCCGTGCGCCAGGGGAGGCGGATAAGGGACAACATCTCGAAGGCCTTCGCCTACATCGTGGCTGTCCACATCCCGGTGGCCGGGCTGTCCCTCCTCCCGGTGCTGGCCGGGCTGCCTCTCATACTGATGCCCGTCCATGTGGCATTCCTCGAGATGATAATCGACCCGGCCTGCTCGATAGTCTTCGAGGCCGAAGGCGAAGAGCGCGATCTCATGCACCGTCCGCCCGACTCGAAGAGGAGGCTCTTCGGCCGGAAGGCTCTCCTGGTCAGCTCTATGCAGGGGCTGTCGGCGCTCGCGGTTACTGTGGCGGTGTTCCTGTGGGCTATCCGTACCGGCCATTCCGAGAACGACACGAGGGCGCTCACCTTCTCGACGCTCGTCGTCTCGAACATCATGCTCATCGCCACCAACCGCTCATGGAAGAGCAACCTGCCCTCGATCCTCCGCACCCCCAACAGGGCGATGTGGATCACCGCCGCCGGGGCTATGGCTTTTCTTGCACTGGTGATCTACATTCCATTCCTGGGAAGGCTGTTCCATTTCGACAGGCTCCATGCCGGGGATCTACTCCTGTGTATGGCGGCGGGGGCGTTCGGGATCGCATGGTTCGAGGTGTATAAGCTCTTCGCGCGGAAGCGGGTCTGCGAATCTGCCGTGAACGCTTCGGAAAGGCGGTGACCGGTGGCTGCTCCTGTCGACAGGTATTTCAAGACACTCACCGAGCAGGAGGAGGAGGCCGTTCTGGCGATGTGCTCACGGATCGAGATGGCCAAGGGCGAGATCCTCTTCAAGAAGGGCGAGCAGTCCACGTCCATGTACATCGTCGCCGAAGGCGAGTTCACGGTTACGGACGAAAAGCCGGCGCAGAAGGTCTATATCTCGTCGATACATCCCGGAGGCCTGATTGGAGAGATGTCCTTCCTGGATGAAAGCCCAAGGTCGGCCACAGTCACCGCGAAGGAGAACTCGGTTATCCTGAGGATGACCAAGGAGGACTTCGTCAGGACGCTGCTCGAAGCCCCCGCACTTGGCACCAGGCTCCTCCTCGCCATCGCCATCCTCCTGGTCGACAGGCTTCGGAAGGCCGATGCGGCCCTGACCTCCCTGGCGACCTCGCCTTCGCGGCTGATCGACGAAGCCGGGCTCGCCAAAGCCGTCGAATCCGTCAGAGGATTCTGACACCGGGCGGGAACTCCCTGATACCAGTCGGACTTCAAGCATCAAACCAAATACCCTGGAGTGATAACTTGGCCCACGACATCACCATCGAACCGGTGCGTTCCGCGAGGGACCTGTCGGAGTTCGTCAGGCTGCCCTTCCGTCTCTATCGGAACGATCCTCTCTGGATACCCCAGATCATCGCGCACGAGAAGGCACAGTTCGATCCGAAGCGCAATCCCGCGTTCGAGACGGCGCGGGCGCAGCTCTTCAGGGCGGTCAGGGACGGCCGTACCGTAGGCCGGGTGGCAGCCATAGTATCCGACGCCTTCATCGAGAGATGGGGCAGGAAGTGCGGCAGGTTCGGCTGGTTCGAGTGCGAGAACGATCCTGAGATCGCGCGCCTTCTCCTCTCCGCCGCCGAGGAGTGGGTCGCGGGCCAGGGCATGACCGAGATCAGCGGTCCTCTCGGCTTCACGGACAACGACGCCACCGGTCTTCTTATCGAGGGCTTCGACGAGCTGCCACCGATCGCGGGCACCTACAACCCGCCCTGGTATCGCGGATTCCTGGAAGGGCTCGGGTATTCGAAGGAAGTCGACTATGTCGAGTACAGAATAACGGTTCCGCAGGAACTGCCCGAGCGGGTTCTCAAGCTCGCGGAGCACATCGCGAAGCGGACCGGGATTCGTGTCTTCAGCCCGGAATCGCGGAAGGTGCTTGCGCGCGTCTGGGGCCCGAAGATCTTCGAAGTGCTGAACCGGGCATACGCGGATCTCTATGGAACCACCCTGCTGACGGATGCCCAGATCGATTTCTACATCAACAGCTACCTCGGACAGGTGGACCCCTCGTTCATCAAGCTGGCCGCCGACGGCGACAAGCTGGTGGGGTTCATCATCGCCATGCCGAACCTGTCGCGCGCGTTCCAGAAGGCCCGCGGCAGGCTCTTCCCGTTCGGTTTCGTGCACATCCTGCGCGACATGAAGCGGAGCGACGTGCTCGACTTCTATCTTGCAGGCATCCTGCCGGAGTACAGGAACAAGGGCATCGACGCCATGATGACGATGGAGATGGGCAGGACGGCCCTGGAGAGGGGCATGAAGTTCGCGGAGAGCAACCACGAGCTGGAGGACAACACGCTGATCCAGTCGATGTGGAAGCTCTACGACCGCCGCCTCCACCGCCGCTCCCGCGTCTTCACCCGCAAGCTCTAATCAGATCGTTTTTAACATCTGGTCCAAACTCAGCTCTCCGACCAATCAGATCGTTTTTACAATCTGGACCAAACTTGAACCGCCCCGGGATTGCCGGAGAGTCTTCATGGAAGCAAGGGGCGAGGTCTGTTCAAAAGAGGGCCGGGAGCGAAAACAGCGCGCTCCCGGCCCTCATGCAAGGCATCACTCCTGAAATCAGGGCGGGCACCCAGCCTGAACCCCTTGAAACCCCGAAAACCGGCTACCTTCAAGGGGCTGGTGAGAAATGCGGGCTAAGCCCAGGGGTCCTTTGACACGGGGGTTCTGATGCCGGTCAGAATACCGGAATACTCCCATAGGAACCATTCTCCGGTGGAAGGCTTGGTGCGAAGAGTAATGGGCCTCGGGGAATCCGCCCCGCCCGAGGTTACGAAGAGCCTGAGGCAGCCCTCGATGTCTCGGCTGTGTGCATTGTCGAAAACACTTATGGTATAAGGTGTTGCAGGCTCATAATCGTTTTCGGGTACGGCACCGTCGAAATAGGACCTGGGCACGTAGTCCTTACCGTCCATGAACCTGTCACGGATGAACTGCTTGTCCCTGACGGACATGGGGGACGGCCCCCTGAGATGGTCCAGCATCGCAAAGCAGTCGTCCCTGTCCGCCGGATAGCGGCAAATAACCGCTACCGCAAGCGCCGCAACGTTGAACGGGTCCTTCAGGTCCGCCCCGGAAAGAGCCTTGAGTTCGTCCAGATTCCGGGGGAGCTTATCGAAGGAAAACCTTTTGCATTCCGCCATGATGAACCTCCTTACGAAATCCGAGTTTTCAAGAGCCTCCGAGGACAAGGGGGCACCCGGCAGCCAAGGCCGGATACCGTTGTGAATACTTTCGGTACGGCACACGCCGAAACTCTTCAGGCACCGGCCCGGCTTCCGTTTCGCCGTGCCGTGAACCAGGGCCTCGATAGCCCTCCCTCCACCCCCGAAGTTTCATCCACGCCCGGAAACAGCCGTTCTCTGGGAATATGATAAAACCTTCCCTCCTTCATCACTCCTGAATTCAAGCCGTAAGTGCAACCGGGCGTTTGCGGACCTTGAGCGGTACCAGGTTTCTCATCTGGGTCGTGAATATATCTCGTTGGATAGCAACATGTTGATCCATGAACCGGTTCTGATCGTCGTTCGGCAATGCAGGAGGGGCGCGTCTCCCCACCCCTCCCCTTATCAGATCGTTTTTACAATCTGGACCAAACTCAGCGCTCCGGCTACCCTCCCACGTCCCCGTTCCTCCGGAGGCTACCGCTATTCGATGATCACCAGGCGGCGCGTCACCGAACGACCGTCCTGCTCGTAACGGATGAAGTTGTGACCCCGGGGAAAGCAACCGCCGATCCCTGACATGATTCTGGGCTTGAAAGAAGGGGGGGCTGGCAGGCAGACCGATCTTCGGTGATGCGTTCTTTCTCACGCTGTTTGGCCCGGCCCAGGCATGTTGCGACCGGATAAATTATGTAAATATCGACTGAATATGAGTCGTCTTCTGTAATACCGGGGTTGTCATGCGTTTTCGATTCCAGAATACGGAGCCCAAACACTTCAAATCGAGCTGGGATGTATAATTGACTCTTTATCGTTGGCGCACTTCAAGATGCCGATGCATCTCAAGTATCTCAACCCAGACGTGGACCGGGACATGGACCGGACCTGGGTCGGGGGCGGGAGAGGAGGCAGGCGGCGGTGGAGAGGACGACGAGGGCCAGGCCGGCGAAGAATGCCGCCGATGGCCTCTCCCCCGTCAGCGCCGCCGAGAAGCCCGTAGCGAGCACGGGTTTGAGAAAGAAGATCAGGGAGGCCGCCGAGACCGGCATCGCCTTCAGGGCCCTGAAGAAGGTCAGATAGCCGATGCCGCTCACCAGCACGCCCAGATGGATGAATCTCAGCAGGTCTGCGGTTCCTGCTCCGGCCGGGTTCCCGGGCACCGGATCCCGCCCCGTCGCGGCCATGAACACGCCCAGGGCGACAACCCCGGCGCAGAACGAGACCAGGTTGGCCGTCACCGGGCTGACCCTGCCCGATACCTTCTTGCTCATCAGGGTGTAGGATGCGAAGGCAAGCGCGGCCGCGAGCGCGAACGCCGGCCCGGCGAGCCCCCCTCCCGGGGCCGCTGACGATACCAGTGCTACCCCCGCAAAGGCTGCGGCGAAGGCCGCGCTTCTGATCCAGGAGAACCTCTCCCAGCCCAGGATTACCGATCCTGCCAGCACCAGTACGGGATGCACGCAGAACACCGTCGCGGCTGTCGCAGGGGTGGAATGGAGCACGGCGAGCTGCAGCAGGGACATGCTGAGGAAGGTGTTGAGCAGGCCCATCGAACAAAGCATCAGGAGAGTCCTGCGGTCGAGGGACCGGAACTCCTTCAGCCTGCCCTGCAGGGCGGCTACGACGGCCAGCACCGCGATTCCGCACAGGAATCTGCAGAACGTAAGGGAGAACGGGTCGAACCACCCCATCAGGGGCTTCGAAACCGCCTCCATCGAACTCCATATCACGAGGGTCAGCAGGAACCAGATCAGATCGGAACCTCCGGGTCGGACATCCATCCCCCGGCAGGATTCGGAGAAAACTGCCGGGAGGGCCGCGGAAGGGTCAGCGGCGCACGCAGTCCACCGAATACATGAAGTAGCCGCTCTCCGTCTTCCGCACCCTGGTTCCGTGCACCTCGCCCTCGAACCCGGGGAAGCGGTTGTGGAACTCCTGCAGGATCTCGAGGTACTCCAGCACAGGGCTGCCGGTGGTGCCGAACTCCTCCCCCGGCATGACCAGAGGAATGCCGGGCGGATAGGGCACAACCGTTACGGCCGCGACCCGCCCTGCGAGATGAGAGATCGGAACCTCCTCCACCTCTCCGGAGACGAGGCAGCCGTAGGCCTCGTTCGGTTGCATCCTCTGATCGGGCAGACCTCCGAAGATATCCGTCATGACGCTGGAGATCTTCTTGTCCTTCAGGAAATCGTGCATCTCCTGCACCAGATCCCTGAGCGTGCGGCCGGAGTAGACTACGGAGAACTGGTCGGTGAGCGAGCGGAACACCTGCGACAGCCGGAAGTCCTCGTCGTAGGCCTGACGGAAGTCGAACAACTCCGCCAGCAGCGTGCCGGACTTGCCCTTCGTGACGCCCAGCGTGAACAGGACGAGCAGGCTGTAGAATCCCGTCTTCTCCACGACGATCCCGCGCTCCCTGAGGAACCGCGCGACTATCCCCGCCGGGATGCCGAAGTCGGTCATCCGCCCGTCGGGCCCGATCCCCGGAGTGGTGATCGTCACCTTCAGGGGGTCCAGCATCACGTAGTCGTCGGAGATGTCGCTGAATCCGTGCCACTTCGTGCCGGGATGGAGTTTCCAGTAACAGGGGTCGGATACGAGCGTCCTGTCGTCCACCTGGCCGAGATCCACCGACTGACCGGCGAAAGGCTTCTCGGGATCGGTCTCGGTTATCTCGTCCGGCTCCCAGATCCCGAACCACCAGCCCCCCTCGCCGCCCCCGCGCACCTGCTGCTCGATATGCTCCATCTTCAGCCTGAAGATGACCGCCTCCTCGAGGGCCTCCTCTACCAGCGTCCTGCCTATGCCGCCCTCCATCATCCTGGCGGCGACGTCGAGCGAGGCGACGATCGAGTAGAGGGGCGAGGTGGAGGAGTGCATCATGTAGGCTTCGTTGAACCTGTCGTGGTTGAACTCCCTGCCGCCGTGCTTGACGTGGAGCATGGAGCCCTGAGACAGGGCGGCCAGCACCTTGTGCGAGGACTGCGACGCGAAGACCGTCAGCCCGTAATCCACCTCGCCCTGGTACATGCCGTACCTCTCGGTGTAGAGGTCGTGGAAGCGGGCATAGGCATACCAGGCCTCGTCGAAGAGGACGTTGTCGCAGATCCCGTCCAGCATTTCCTTCACTAGCTCGGTGTTGTAGCAGAGTCCGTCGTATGTGGAGTTCGTGAGAACAGCGAGCTTGATCCTGGGGTACTCGCCGGGCGGTATGAAGGGGCAGTTCTCGATCTTCTCCCGCAGCGATTCCGGAGAGAACTCGGACACGGGCACCGGCCCGATGATCCCCAGCGCGTTCCGGCTCGACTTGAGGTAGATCGGTATCGCGCCCGTCATGATGACCGCATGGATGATGGACTTGTGGCAGTTGCGATCGAGAAGCACCAGGTCGCCGCTCTTCAAGCAGCCGTGGAACACCATCTTGTTGGCGGTGGAGGTTCCGTTGGTCACGTAGTAGGTCCTGTCGGCCCCGAAGATCCTGGCCGCGAGCTTTTCCGAGTCGCCGCTCACGCCGTTGTGCTCCAGGATGGACCCGAGATCGGGCACCGAGGCCGAGATGTCGCTGCGGAAGAGGTTCTCGCCGTAGAACTGGTGGAAAACCTTCCCCACGGGCGATTTCAGAAATGCCACGCCTCCCATGTGCCCGGGCGTGTGCCAGGAGTACCTGTAGGACTGGACATAGCTGTAGAGCGCCTTCAGGAACGGGGGCATCAGGTTGTCGACGTACAGCCGGAGGGCTCTCTCGATCCTGCCCGCGATGAAGTCCGGAGTGTCCTCAAGGGCCCAGATGTAACCGTCGATCCTCTTCATCACCTCGAGCGGGATGTCGCTGACGGAGAGCTTGTCCGTGATCAGGAAGAGGGGTATCTCCATGCTCTTGTCGGTGATCTTCCGCACCATCGTGGCGGTGCTGTCGAGTTCCGGGTTCCCCGTGCAGTCCAGCTCCCAGTCCAGCAGGATGCATCCGATCTTGGCGAGCGACCTGAGATGAACCTCGGCGTCGGAGACGGTCGGAGCTTCGAGGACGTTGATGTGTTCATCCTCCAGAGCATCGACGATGGCCCTGACCGCCCTGCTGTTGGCGGTGGAGCCGATGAGGTCGTTGTCTATGAAGAGAACGGGGAATTCACTGTAGAGATCCATTCCCGCACACCCCCCGCGTTGCAGACCAGAGGCCGCCTCTTCTAAGGGACTATCGTCGTCCCCGTTTCGCCGTCCAGCGAGGAAAGGATGCTGTCCGGGCTCGTGATTACGACGCGCGAACCGCCGTTCCTTATGAAATCCAGCGACGCGTCGATCTTCGGGAGCATCGATCCGGATGCGAAGTGACCCTCGTTCCGGAGCCTGATGACCTCATCCGATCCGACGCGCCGGAGAGCCCTCTGTCCGGGCTTCCCGAAATCGGCATAGACCTCGGGCACGCCCGTGGAGATGATGAAGTCCTGTGCGCCCAGGCCGGAGGCCAGAAGGGCGCTTGCAAGATCCTTGTCGATGACGGCTGCCACTCCCTCGAACCTCTTGCCCCTCCGCACCACGGGAATGCCGCCCCCGCCGGTGCATATGACGATCTGACCCGAATGCACCAGGTTCCTGATCGAAGGCAGCTCGATGATCTTGAGGGGCTTCGGCGAGGGAACGACTCTCCTGAAGCCGCGCCCGGCGTCCTCCTTCATCCTCCATCCCTGCCCGGACGACAGCGCAGCCGCCTCCTCAGCGGAATAGAAGGGACCGACGGGCTTGGTAGGGTTCTGGAAGCCGGGATCGTCGGGGTCCACCTCCACCTGGGTCACCAGGCTGCAGATGGGGACCTCCTCGTTCCTCTCCTCCAGCACGTCGCCGAGAACCTGCTGGAGAATGTATCCGATGTAGCCCTGTGTGGCGGCCACGTTCACGTCCATCCCGTCGGGAGGAACGACGCCTTTAGCGGCCTCGTTGCGCAGGAGTTCGAAGCCCACCTGCGGCCCGTTCCCGTGGGTCAGGACGACGCTTGCGTATCGGTCCGCCAGACTCGCTATCTGTTCGCACAGCTCCCTGGCGAGGTCATGGGTGTCGAGATTGCCTCTCCCGCCCTTCGGGTCGATTATCGAGTTTCCGCCGACGGCCACGACGACCGTGCCGGTGGCGGATCTAGCTTCGGACATTCTTGTCCCTCCCGGCGTCACGGTGCATCAGCACCATCAACAGCGCCCCGCATGTTATCGCTATGTCGGCGACATTGTACGTCGGCCATCTGTGATCGCCGAAGCCCATGTCTATGAAATCCACGACGCGCCATCCCCGGAACAGGCGGTCGATGAGGTTCCCGACCGCTCCGCCGAGGACCAGGCCCAGGCCTGCCGTCTCGGCGGGAGTTCTGCCGTGCCATCGGAAGATGGCGACGATGACGGCGACCGCCGCCAGGGCCGTAAGGACGACCAGGACGACCGGCCCGCCCCAGCTCAGGCTGAAGGCGGCGCCCTCGTTGAACTTGAGGACGAACCTGAGGTAGTCGCCCACGATCCGCTCCGGCACCAGGGTGGAGAGATTCTCCAGCGCCAGGGTCTTCGTGATCTGGTCGAGGACCGCGACGGCCGCAGCGATCAGGAAGGCCTTGGTGTTCGCCCTCCTATCCATGCGCGCCTCCTGCCGATCCTCCGACAACCCCTCTGCAGCGGGCGCAGAGGTGCGACTCGTCCGAGGCCACCTCGGGCAGATGCTTCCAGCATCTCCCGCATTTCTCGTGAGGCGTCCGGATCACCTGCACGGTGGTTTCGCCGGAAGGTGACACGGAGGTTTCGACCGTCGAGACGATCAGGAAGTCCTCCCAGCACTCGCCATTGGCGGATTCGAGCGCGTCCTGCGGCAGGCCGAGCAGGACGTGCGCCTCGAGGGAGCTTCCGATGATGCCGCCGGCGCGGGCCTCCTCGAGGTTCTTCAGAGCGGCCCTCCGGATGTCCAGGAACCTGTCCCAGGACCGGAGTTCGGCTTCCTCCTCCCGGGTGAGCGGGAGATCCTCCAGCAGTGCGGCGTGTACGCTCGGACACTCGGAGAGGCCGGGCGGGAGTTCGCGCCATCCCTCCTCCGCGGTGAAGGGAATGATCGGAGCGATGAGCTTCAGGAACCCGGCAGCCATCCATCCCAGGAGCATCCGGGTCGCCCGCGGCCCCTCGCCTGTGGGATCGTCGCAGTAGAGCCTGTCCTTCCTCGCGTCCAGGAAGAGGCCCGAGAGCTCAATCGTGGCGAGGTTGCGCAGCTCGCGGAAGACCCTGTGGAACTGGAAGGAACGGTAGGCGTCCAGGCACTCCGACGATGCCTGGCGGAAACGCAGGTACATGAACCTCTCGAGCCCCGTGAAGGATGACGGAGTGAAATCCTCCCGCCTCTCGTCCCCCGACAGGTTTCCGAGCAGGAACCTGATGGTGTTCCGGAGCTTGCGGTAGGCTTCGCGGGTATCGTCCAGCATGGACCTGTCCGCCCTGAAGTCGGCCGTGTAGTCGACCGAGGAGAACCAGAGCCTGAGGATGTCCGCACCGAACGAGTCGATGATTTCCGACGGCGAGATTACGTTCCCGAGGGACTTGGACATCTTCTTGCCCTGACCGTCGAGGATCAGCCCGTGCGTGATCACGTTGCGGGTCGGGATGCCCATGTCGAGCGCGGTGCTCGTGATGAGGCTCACCCCGAACCAGCCCCTGTGCTGATCCGTGGCTTCGAGATACACGGACGCCGGCCGCGAGAGGCCGAACTCGTCCGACAGAACGTTGCGGTGACTCAGGGAGCTGTCGAACCAGACGTCGAGGATGTCGTCGACCCGATCGAAATCGCTGGACCCGCACTCGCAGACGGCCGGCCTTCCGGCCAGGGCGCCGATCTCCGAAGGCGCCATTTCGAACCAGGCGTCGGAGCCCTTCTCCTCGACGATGTCCGCTATTGCACGGGCCATCTTCGCATCCAGGAAGGCCCTGGAGCAGTCGCGGCACTTCAGGACGGGAAGTGCCACCCCCCAGACCCTCTGCCTCGAAAGACACCAGTCGGGCCTTGCCGACATCATGTTCTTCATCCGCTCGTAGCCCCAGTCCGGGTGCCAGCCGATGGAGTCCACGGAGGCCAGAACGCGGTCCTTCAGGTCGTTCTTCGACAGGTCGAGGAAGAACTGGCTCGTCGCCCTGTAGATCAGCGGCTTGTGGCACCTCCAGCAGTGCTGGTAGCTGTGCTCGATCACGGACGAGTGCAGGAGGCGTCCGGAAGCCTTCAGATCCTCGATGATCACCGGGTCCGAGTCGTGCACCTCCATGCCGGCGTACCTGCCGGCATCGGCGGTGAAGACGCCGGCTTCGTCGACGGGGCTGAAGGCTTCGAGCCCGTATCGCATGCCGGCGGCGAAGTCCTCGGTTCCGTGGCCGGGTGCCGTGTGGACGCAGCCGGTCCCGTCGTCCATGGTGACGTGCTCCGCAGTGATGACTCTCGAAACCAGCCCCGGCGTCAGGGGATGCTTCAGGCCGAGACCCTCCAGATCGGAGCCCCTGAACTTCGGGGCGCCGCCGCCGGGAATCCCGACCATGCCCGGAACCGCGGAGATGAAGTCCCCGCTGCGCCTGGATGCGACCAGGAACCTCCTGTCGCCGGCCTCGACGATTACGTACTCCTCTGCCGGGTTCAGGGCGACCGCCCTGTTGGCGGGAAGCGTCCAGGGAGTAGTGGTCCAGATGACGACCTCGGTTCCGTTCGGAACGCCTCTGGCCTGCCATTCGTCGGGCGAATCCTGCTCGAAGGCGACCCAGATCGAAGGGGATTTCTTCTGCGAGTACTCCACCTCCGCGTCCGCAAGGGCGGTACGGCAGGTGCTGCACCAGCTTATAGGCCGGAGCCCCTGGTAGATGTAGCCCAGCTCGACCAGATCGCCGAAGGCCCTGAGGATTCCCGCCTCGTAGCTGCGCGACATCGTCAGATACGGGTTCGCCCAGTCTCCGAAGACTCCCAGCCGACTGAACTCCTCGCGCTGGATGTCGACGTGCCTGGCGGCGTACTCCCGGCACATCGCCCTTATCTCGCTGCGTCCCGGAGCTTCGGCGCGGCCGGACAATCCGCTCGTGACCCTGTGCTCGATGGGCATGCCGTGGCAGTCCCAGCCGGGGACGAACGGGCAGTCGTAGCCGAGCATCGTGTACGACTTGACCACGAAGTCCTTCAGAATCTTGTTGAGAGCCGTCCCCAGATGAACGCTGCCGTTCGCATACGGCGGCCCGTCGTGCAGTATGAAGACCTCGCGGCCCTTCCTGGATTCGCGGATCTTCGAATAGATGTCCTGCTCCCGCCAGGATGCGAGCATGCCCGGTTCGCGGGCGGGGAGGTCCGCCTTCATGGCGAATCCTGTGCTCGGAAGCCTGATGGTGTCCTTGTAAGAGGATTCCTTCAAATGTCAGCCCTCCGGGAGAAGCCTCTCCACCAGTACGGTGAGAGGCGGAACGGTCCTGTTCAAGGCATGCGGCCCGTGGCACCTCACGAGGAGCGCGACCTTCGCACCTCCGTGCCCGGCCTTCACCGCCTCGATCACGCCTTCGGTCGCCGCCGCCGAGGCCCCTGTGGCATCGAGTTCCGCCCCGGTGACGAGTCTCCAGTCCGGCGCCCGGAGCACGGTGCCCTTCATGAACGGGCCGTCGACGGCCAGGTACATGCCGGAGAGAGAGGGGAACCTCGGGCCCACGGCGTCATCGTTGGGCCCCACCAGAGGGCCGTCGCCGAACAGGTTCAGGTGGTCCGTCGCCAGCATCCAGCAGGGAGTCCGGGCAAGCCCGTCCGTCCCGATGACGAAGAGGCGCTCGGAAGACGCCAGAGCACCGGATATCAGCTCCAGGCAGGGCGAAAAGGGCTCCCGCCTCTGCACATCGAGGCCTTCGGGCGGGGTCCAGACCCAGTCCGAGGGGATGATCACCCGCATGCCCGAAACCCTCCAATTCTCCGCAAGATCGGGAATTATGCGCCATAGGTTCCGGGATTGCAACAATGGAGATGCGCGTCAGCCCGCGAACCAGTCCGGTATGATCTCCGGCTCCGATATCCTGACCAGCTTCCGCTTCGAGGACTTCCCCGACCTGATCTCCACCGAGCCGGCGCCCACTCCGAACTCTCCGCCCAGGAAGCGGGAGAGTTCGGCATTCGCCCGTCCCTCGACCGGCTCGGCTGCGAGGTCGATCCTGTAGAAGACGCCTTCCGGCCCTTCGCCGGACCTCCCGGCCACCCGTGTGCTCCTGCACCCGGTCCTCACCGAGACCGGGACGAATAAGCTCCCGCCGGACGAAGGCCGCCGGGATGCGCGCTCCCCGGACTTCAGCCCTCCGCCTCCAGGGGGGCGGCCTCGTCGATCAGCATGATGGGGATGTCGTCCTCCACCCGGTAGACCAGCCTGCATGCGTGGCATATCAGAACCTCGGAGGGCTCCGTCCTGTGCTCCAGCTC
>LKHC01000079.1 GCA_001618605.1 Candidatus Fermentibacter danicus | reverse complement strand
GCGTTTCCGGCCTTGTCCAGGCCGTCCACGCTTACCTCGTCCGAACCGACCATGAAGTCGGTGTGGACCAGGGATACGTTGCATCCATTCGCGAGCAGCTTCTCGTCGTCGGCGGACTTCATACCCTCGACGCACTCGGTGTAGCCGTTGCCCAGAGCTATGTGAATGGCGGCGTTCTCGTCGAAGAGGATGCTGTGGAAGATCCGGCCGCTGCGGTAGATCGGGGAGTCGGTTCCCACAAGGGCGATCTCGCCCAGGGACCTGGCGTTCTCGTCGGTGGAGAGGAACTCGCCCAGCGCACCCTCGTTGCGATCGGCGCCGAAGGACTTCACCCTTCCAGCCTCGAACTCGAACCAGGCCCCCTCCACGTTGGTGCCGTTCACCTGAACGGGCCTCGTGCAGCGGACCCTTCCCTCCGTCCTCCGGAAGTCGGGAGTGCTGAACACCTCCTCGGTGGGGATGTTGGGGAAGAACATGCGACCGTCCTCCGCGGCGCACCTTCCGCCGGCGAACACCCTGTCCGGCGCCATCCCGACGATCAGATCCGTCCCGGGGCCGGTGAGATGGAACCTGTCGAACCTGGCCTTGTTCAGAAATGCGGCCCGGCGCTTCAGTTCGGCGTCGTGCTCGAGCCATGCCGCCGCGGGATCGTCGCGGTCGAGTCTGAGGATCGGAGTCAGCACCTCCCAGATCGCCTTCTCCCATCCGCTGTCGGTCCCCAGGACCTTCGACGCCCAGCCGGGGGTGGGCCAGAGGCAGACGTTCCATCTTATCCTGTTGGAGGAGATGGCCTCCATCCATCCGCGGGCGGCCCTGGAATTCGCCTTCCGCACGGCCCCGAGCCTTTTCGAATCCACACCCTCGTAGGCGTCCGGGTTCTCCGGGCCCGTAAGGGCCACGCTGGCCCAGTTCTCGTCTATGTAGGTGCGGTACAGGAGGTCGGTGAAGGAAGGCACGTAGGAGAGAGTGTCCTCGCGGGCGGCCGCCACCCTGGCGATCTCGAGCCTGGTGTCTCCATAGACGACATGTACGTAGGGAGATCCCAGTTCGTAGGCCTTCCTCGCGATCACCTCCGCGAACCACCTGTTGGCGGGATCGGCCCTGAGCAGGAGCGGCTGGCCCTCAGCCAGGTTCACTCCGCTCTTCAATATGACTTCTGCGTATTTATCCGCGCCTGATCCGTCCATATCAGCCTTCTCCTCGGGTGTCCCGGCCTAGATGAGGCCCAGGAAGTCCACAGCCAGACACCGGTAGGTCTCCCCGCCGGCCTCGAATAGATCCCTTATCTGGATGGAGATCCTCACCTGTCCGAAACTCTGCCAGTAGCCCTCCAGGTTGAGGAAGCCGCCGGTCTCGTCGAAACGCACCGAGGCGGGTTCGTTCGTTGCGGGATCCCAGTCTGCGGCGATTCCGAAGCCCGCCGGAAGGGACTTGTCGACACCCAGCCAGCATCCTGCGTGGTCGGGATCGTCGAACGAGATGGATATGCCGCCATGAAAGGCCATGTCGCCGCCGGGGGCCGCGAAGTTCTTGGAAAGAGCCAGATAGAGCCCCCTGGACAGACGGTTGAACCTGCCGCCAGCCCTGGAGGGCTCGCGTTCGTTCGAATAGCCCACGGCCAGCGCAGGGAAGGAAACCGTCTCGTCCACGAACCTGAACCGGCCGGAGAGGCTCAGGCGGTCGAACCATTCGGGGTCGTCCATGCCCGTGACGTCCCAGCCGCCGTAGGAGACACCCGCCATGAGCCGGGGCAGCACTCCGACCGAGATACCGAAACGGAGCCCGTCGGTGGGGAATGTGCTCATATCGACGTAGTAGGTTCTCGGAGAGAGCATTCCCGCCGTAGGCTCCGTGACGACGCGCATCAGTTCGCCCGCCTGCGGGGCCGAAGCAGAGAGCGCCAGCACGGCTGCGATCACGGACTGC
Source organism: Candidatus Fermentibacter danicus (assembly GCA_001618605.1). Classification (GTDB taxonomy): domain Bacteria; phylum Fermentibacterota; class Fermentibacteria; order Fermentibacterales; family Fermentibacteraceae; genus Fermentibacter; species Fermentibacter danicus. The sequence continues at coordinate 24,655 of LKHC01000079.1, read as the reverse complement.
CTCAATTGAGACTCCTAACCCCGGGCGCCAGGCGCACGGCGTCCACTCCCAGGAGCGACCTCAGATCCGCGAGGAGCCGGTCGGTGGGTTCGACCCTTACGGACCGTGACTCCGCAGTCATCACCCGTCCTGTGGAAAACACTATCTCGAGTTTCACCGGACCGTTCCCGGGGCACTCGCTGATCCTTCCCGCCACCTTCTCCCGGAGAGGGGCGTCGCACCCGGAAGCGCTGAACCTCAACACCAGACCGGCCTTGAGCTGCCGCCTGGCCTTCTCGATGAGCACCGCTCCGGATACGCTGAGCCGGTTCTCCTCGCGGCGATCGGTGATCTCGCCCTCGACGAGGATGAACGACCCGGGCTCCAGGAGCTGCCGGATCTTCTGAAGTATATCACTGAAGACTATCACCTCGCACGACCCGGTCCTTCCCTCCAGTGTAACGAAAGCGATGGGGCCCGATCTGGAGGGAATCTCCTTCACGGAGGTGACCACCCCGGCGGTCCTGGCCCTGCCTCTCGCGGGCATGGCCTCCCCGGGCTCGAAGTCCGTGAAGGCGGCTATGTCTTCGGAGTACTCGTCCATCGGGTGGCCGGAGAAATAGAATCCGAGGGACGATTTTTCGAGATTGAGCCGGGTCGGAATCGTCATCTCGGGCTCGTCGGGCAGCGAAGGCTCGGGAAGGGCCTCCGGAGAGGCGCTTCCGCCGAAGAGCGACATCTGGCCGGCCTCCCTCATCTGCCTGGCCCTGGCTCCGTATTCCATAACAGTCTCTATCCCGGCCATCACGCGGGCCCTGGACGGCTCCAGGCAGTCGAAGGCGCCGGCGCCGGCGAGTGATTCGTAGACCCTTCTGTTGACGGTGGAGGAATCCACCCGGGAGGCGAAGTCGAACAGATCCCTGAACGGCCCGCCCTCCTCCCTCGCCCTCATGATCTCCGCCGCGGGCCCCTCCCCCACGTTCCTGACGGCGGAGAGCGCATAGACGATCGAACCCTCCGGATTCACCCCGAAGGAGACGCCTCCCTCGCAGACGGAGGGAGGCAGAAGCGTCACACCCATTCTGCGGCAGTCCTCGGCGACGATCGAGATCTGGTCGATAGTCCCGATCCAGCTCGACAGGAGCGCCGCCATGAACCGGGCGGGATGATGGGCCTTCATGTACGCGGTCCGGAACGCAAGCAGTGCGTAGCTTACGGCATGGGACTTGTTGAAGCCGTATTCGGCGAATTTCTCGATCTGGTCGAAGATGTCCACCGCGGTCTTTTTCTGGATGCCTCTCCCGGTGGCCCCCTCGACGAACCTGTCCCTCTGCCTGGCCATGATGGCCGCGTTCTTCTTGGAGATGGCCTTTCTGAACACATCGGCTTCGGACATCGTCATGCCGCTCAGGCGGTGGGCTATGGCCATCACCTGCTCCTGGTAGATCATGACGCCGTAGGTCTCCGAAAGGACATCCTCGAGTTCCGGATGCAGGTAGCTTATGCGGAACCCGTTCCCGGCCTCCATCCCCTGCTTGTTCTGGGCATAGGTGTCGATCATGTGCATCGAACCCGGCCGGAAGATCGCCACGGCGGCGGTCACGTCCTCGAATCTGTTTACGCCGATCTTCCGGAGAGCCTCGCGCATCCCGGACCCCTCGAGCTGGAACACTCCCGTGGTTTCACCGCTCCGGATGAGGGCGAGGGTCTCGGGATCGTCCAGGGGGATGGAGTCCAGGCTGAAATCGTCGCAGCCCGACTCCACCACCATCCGCTCGGCCTTCTGAAGCACCGTCACGGTCCGGAGCCCCAGCACGTCCAGCTTCATGAGACCCGCCCTGTCGAGGCTTCTCATCTCGTACTGGGTCATTATCTCGTTCTTCGACTGGTAGAGCGGCACGAAGTCGAGAAGGTCGCCCGGAGCGATTATCACGCCGGCCGCATGGACCGACGTGTTCTTCACGTGATTCTCCAGAACCTTGCACAGATCGATGACCTTCGCGACAGTCTCGTCCGAGGAGGCGCTCTGCGCTATCTGAGGCACAGCCTCCATTATCTCTTCGAGCGAAGCGTTGGGGTCGTTCTCCTTCGCGGCCATACGCGAGAGCCGGTCGCCCAGTTCGAAGGGCAGGCCCAGGGCGCGTACGACGTCGCGGATCACGCTCTTCGCCTTCATCCTGTTGAAGGTGACGATCTGGCTTACGTTGGACCGGCCGTACATGGCCACGATATGCTCGATGACCTCCTGGCGGCGCTCCACGCAGAAGTCCAGGTCGATGTCCGGCATCTCACGCCTGGCGGGGTTCAGGAACCGGCTGAAGTTGAGCCCGTGTACGAGAGGATTGACGTCGGTGATGCCGGTGGCGTAGGACACCAGGCTGCCGGCGGCGGAGCCCCTCCCCGGACCCGTGGCGATTCCCTGCGAGGCGGCCCAGCGCCTGAGTTCCGCGACTATCAGGAAGTAGCCCGGGAAGCCCATGTCCTCTATCACCTGGAGTTCAGTCGAAAGCCTCTCGGTCTCCTCCGGGGAGAGATCCCTCCCCAGGCGACGGGAGAGACCGGAGAAGGCGTTCTCCCTGAGGACTGAAGCCATGTCGGCCCCCTCGGGGATCGGGAATGCCGGGAGCTGTATCTCGCCCTTCTCGAAGCTGAAGCTGCAGAGTTCGGCGATCCTGGCGGTGTTGGCGACGCTCTCGGGAATCCAGTCGAAGAGGGTCTCCATCTCGAGCGGAGTCTTCACGTAGAACTCGGGCGTCCCGAACCTCATCCGGCCGGGATCGTCCATCTTCCTGTTGGTCTGCAGGCAGAGCAGGACCTCGTGGGCGTAGGCGTGCTCCCTGCGCAGGTAGTGGGCATCGTTCGTGGCCACGGGCAGGGCTCCGGTCTCCGCGGCCAGCTTCGCCAGACCCGGCAGGACGGCCTTCTCGTCCGCAAGCCCGTGGTCCATCAGCTCGATGAAGAACCGGTCCCGCCCCACCAGGTCGTGGTAGAAGCCCACGGCCTCCCTGGCTCCGCTCTCGTCTCCCGCCAGCACCCGCTCGGCGATTTCGCCCCTCAGGCATGCCGAGCCTATTGCGAGCCCCCCGCAGTGCCGGGAGAGAACTTCCCTGTCTATCCTGGGCTTGAAGTAGAAGCCTTCGAGATACCCGATCGAGGAGAGCCTGCACAGGTTCCTGTATCCTTCCTCGTCCATGGCGAGGAGGGTCAGGTGGTTGTATCGGGAGCCCCTGCCGCCCGCATCGCGTTCGGAGATCGGAGTCGGGGAGATGTAGGCCTCCATGCCGATGATGGGCCGGAGGTCACGCTTCACCAGTTCGTCATGGAACTCGATCGCGCCGAAGAGGCTGCCGTGATCGGTGACGGCGCATCCCCGCATGCCGGTTTCCACGAGCAGATCGGCCAGCTCGGAGGCCTGAACCGCCCCGTCGAGGAGGCTGTACTCGGAGTGCAGGTGAAGGTGGTGGAAATCGCTCCGGGACGGCATTACTTAAGCCCTCAAGCCTCTTCCCCGCCGGCCCTGGACGATCCGGCCGAACTATCCCCGGAGGGGCAGGTCTGCCCGTACTGCCTTTCGAACTCGGCGAGATCCTCCTGATCGGCTCTGGCCAGGAGATCCTCCCCGTCCTTCCTGTACCTGACCGCGAGGTAGATCACGGTCCAGGCGGAACTGCACGAGGAGAACCAGTAGGAGACGAGAACAAGGGCGATCGCGGCGCCCGAAGCAGCCATCAGCGCCGAGGGCAGTGCGGGCATGGAGGGCGCTCCGGAGCCTGCAAGACCCAGTATGTCCACTATCCCGGAATACGCCCCCACCAGGGATGGGGCGAGGAAGCCGAGACCTCCCTGGAGGAGGGAGAAGGGATTCCCGCCGCCGGCCAGCGAGGTTCCGAAGGCCAGAAAGCCTGTGGCCGCAGAGCTGAAGACGAGGAACACGAGGGCGGCGAGAGCCCTTGTCAGAACGGCCGTCAGGCCGTAAAGGACGAGCCTCCAGGGCTGAGCGGTCACGGACGAGAACAGCTCGAAGACCGTCTCGAACGAGTCGCCCTTCGTGCAGGCCACTATCGGCGGCACGAGGAGCACCGAGGCGAGGAGGGCCACTGCGGCGAGCACGACCAGAAGCGAGGCGCCCCATCCGGGAACGGCAAGGAGACCCAGGAGCACGGGGCCGACTGCGGGTATGCGCCCTGCCAGCCCGAGCAGCAGGCCGCACGCCAGAGCGATCCCGAGACCCGCGGCGAGCGCGGCGGGAACTGCGAAGACAGGGCGCCAGTGCCTGCGGGCGAAGGCTGAGGCATCGCGTCCGGAGAAGAAGTCGTCCCCCCTGATCTGCTCGAAAGTGATGCGGGAGGTCCGGAGCGAGGCCGACAGCATGAGCACGGCGATCAGGACGACTCCGACGACGAGGAGTGCGACGGATTGCCACGAAGCCCAGAATATCCCCGAGGGGAGCGGAAGCAGCCTGGAGGCTTCGAACACGGGGCCGATGCCTGCCGGATCGGCGGCGAGCCAGCCCAGGTACGTGAACACGGACCACGACGCCCAGGAGAGGACCAGCGTCTTGAAGTAAATCCAGATCTTCCTGCCGCTCAGACCCAGTCTTGCGCAGGACGGAACATCCCTCACGTCGAAGTAGAGCTTCTTTGACATCCGACCGTCCTCCAAGCGAGCTTCCGGAACACCACCCAAGTCAGTCGATGATATACCCGCGGGCCTCCGGACGGTAGGTCAGAGTAAGCGCGCCCGCGACGTCGCCGCCCTCCGCCTCGAGGAAGGCGGCCGCCTCGCTCAGGGTGCTCCCGGTGGTTACCACGTCGTCCACGAGCAGGATGGGAACTCCGCCGGGAACGGCTTCCCGTCCCGCCCCGAAGGCCCCCCTGACGTTCGACCTGCGCATGGCGGCCGACAGGCCGGTCTGCGGAGGCCTGTCCTCCTTGGAAAGGCATCGGGACATACGCGCTCCGTGAGCCCTTGCCAGCGCCGCCCCGATCTCCTCCGCCTGGTTGTAGCCCCTCTGCCTGAGCCGCGTCCTGCATAGCGGCACGGGTACGATCACGCAGCCGGCGGCATCCGGCGGGATCGTTCCCGCCCCGGTCATGAGGTCGGCGGCCAGCCTGCCCAGCTCCCTGCGGCCCTGGAACTTGAGCCCGATGACCAGCTCGCGTGCGGAACCCGCATGGAGGAACGAACTCCGAACTACTACCCTGGAGTGGTTTTCGAGGACCACCGGCGCGTACCTGTCCGTATTCGGGTAGAGCCTTGCGACGCACCAGCCGCAGAGGGGCCCGGGCGTCGACTGCAGAACCGCCCCGCAGAGACGGCACGCCCTGTCGGCGAGGAGCGAGGCGATGCGTGATACGGCGAGGCCCAGCGAACGGATCAGGGGATGTGCGGAAACGGTGCTGGAACGCGCTCCGCCCGGCACGGCCCCTACCGATTCGAAGTCCGCTCGACCGGCCCGGCCTGGACCCGCCCGGCGGCCCTTCTGTCTCGAAGGTAGAGGATCGGGCCCAGCACGAAGGCGGAGGCCGCCATGAGCAGGCTTATCACCTGGTTGTCGGTCACTCCGGCCCGGCCCGCGAATCTGCTGTAACCCAGGAGGTCGTTCGTGGCGTGGTCGAAGTAGCGGAACTCCTCTATGCCGAATCTCGTCGCCCCGTACAGCCCGAGGAACAGAACGAACACGAAGCCCCGGAAATGCCCCCTGCGGTCCGCCCAGAGCAGGAGGATCAGGATCAGCAGGCCGGCGGCGGAGTCGTAGAGCTGGGTGGGATGGAGGGGCGCGGAGCCGAAGACGGACCAGGGCAGGGAGCCCTCGGGGAAGGAGACGCCCAGACTGCAGGAGGTGGGCGATCCGAAGCAGCATCCGTTGAGGAAGCATCCGATCCTCGTGATGAAGTTTCCCAGCATGAAGGACGGGATCGCCGCATCGGCCAGGCTCATCGCGTCCCACTTCCGGACGGCGATGTAGATGAATGCGGTGATCATCGCCAGGATCACGCCTCCGAGCATGCTCAGGCCGTAGAGTCCCTTCCAGAAGGCTATCACGTCGAGCCAGTGCCCCCTGAACTGGCTCAGGTGGGTTGCGACGTAGAAGGCTCTTGATCCGACGATGGCCGCCATCATCACCCATACGCCGAGGTCGGCTATGTCGGAAGCCTTGTAGCCCAGCCTGCCGGCCCTGTCCGCGGCGAGTTTCACGCCGAGGAGGAAGGAGACGGCAAGGGCCAGCCCGTAGCTGTTTATGGGTATGGACCCGATTCTGAAGAGCACGGGGAACATCTCGGAACCTCCGATATTGGGCCGGCTTGCGGCACACGGCCGAACCGGTGGAATATAATCCGGCGCCTGGTACCGGACACCGGGCGCAAAGCCCCCTAGAACTCCCTCCAGTTCCTCGCCACGTTCATTCCGAGGCCGGCGATGAACATCGCCGACAGAAGCTGGCTGCCCCCGTAGCTCACGAGGACCAGCGGGAGCCCGGTCACCGGCATGATGCCGAGGGTCATTCCGACGTTGATGAAGACGTGCACGACGAAGTAGCATGCGCACCCGGCGGCCAGGATCGAGCCGAACTCGCTCATCGACACCTTCGCCGCCCTCAGCAGCCTGAACGCCAGCAGTGCGAAGGCGCCGAGCAGGAGCAGCGATCCGGCGAAGCCCGTCTCCTCCGCCCAGACGGAGAAAATGAAGTCGGTGTGCCGCGCCGGCAGGAAGGCCAGGCCCTTCTGTGCGCCCTGGAGATAGCCCTGCCCCCAGATGCCTCCCGAACCGATCGCCACTTCGGACTGGATCACGTTCCACCCGGCGCCGTGAGGATCGGCCGCCGGATTGAGGAAGGTGGTCAGCCTCGTCTGCTGGTACGGGTGGAGGAGATTCCACACCATGGGGGTGAAGACCGCTATCAGGGTGTTGCCGCCCAGGATGAACAGCCATACCGGGATCGATGCCTTGCGGCGGAGCAGGATGATGACCAGAACGGCGGTGAACACGAGCCAGAAGACGAGCTTCGTGGACGAAAGGGCTGCGAAGACCGGGCTGACGACGAGGAATATCCAGTCGGGGCCGTATCCCGCCCACCAGGTGAGCATGAGCAGGATGATGACCATCGCCGTTGCAGTGCCGAGATCCGGCTGGAGCCAGGTGAGCAGGATGGCGGGGGAGGCGCCGAGGAAAACCAGTAGGACTCCGTATTTCCTGGGCCTGGACTTGAGATCGGCGAAGGCTCTCGCCGCGGCGACGATGATGGCTATCTTGGCGAATTCCGAAGGCTGGACGTGGAGGGGGCCGAATATCAGCCACCGGCCTGCCGGTCCTCCGCCGAAGAATACGGTCAGAAGGAGCAGCAGACAGATCGCGACAAGGAAGATGTAGGCGAAATCCTCCACGAGACGCAGGGCGAGTGTGGCCCCCAGCCGGAAGACGAGGATTCCGACCGCCATCCACAACACCTGCTTCAGGAACACGTTCTCCCCCGACACGGCCCTCGAGGCGGAGTAGACAGCCAGCAGGCCGCATGCGAGGATCACGGCAAGCGCGGCGAGCATCACCCTGTCGGTCTTGATCGTCGTCATCCGCCATCTCCCAGATAGCCGGCGAGGATCCTGTACACGATGGGCGCCGCGACCGCTCCGCCGTGTCCGCCATGCTCCACCACCACGGCGATCGCCAGGGGTTCGGGCTCTCTGATGAATCCGACCACCCAGGCATGGTCACCGGCCGAACTCTCGGCCGTACCGCTCTTCCCGAAGAACTCCCAGGGCATGGACGAAAGGGACGATAGCGTGCCGGCGTTGCCGTACACGGCTTCCCTCATTCCCTCGACAACCGTGGACACGGCTGATACGGAGAGTTCCAGGTCACTCCACGGCGCTTCGGCCGCCGGAATCTCCCGGACCAGCTTCAACCCGGGCATCTCCCCTCCGGAGGCGAAGATTCCCGTCATCACGGCCATCTGCAGGGGATTCACCAGCAGTTCGCCCTGGCCGATCGACAAGTTGAGAAGGTTTCCGAGGCCCCAGCCCCCGGAGCCGTAAAGGCTGTCCATGAGGAGCCGGTCCGGCACAAGGCCCCTGCTCTCCCCGGGAAGGATGTTGAGCAGCCTCCTTCCGAGGCCGAACTTGCGCGAGAACTCGGCCAGCCCGTCCATCGAACCGAGCTGGATCGTCCGATAGAAGAACACGTCGCAGGATCGGGCGAGGGCATCCACCACGTCGAGCCGCCCGTGCACGGACCAGCAGCCGAAGTCGTTCCCTCCGAGATGATATGACCCGTAGCACGGATCGGGCCGGAAATCAGGTGTTATGAATCCGTACTGCAGCAGATAGGCTGCCGAGATGAGCTTATAGACCGATCCCGGGGGATATCTTGCGGCCCACGCACGGCTGAACATCGGACGCTCCGGGTTCTGGGAGATCTCCCGCCAGCCGGCTACGCTTATCCCGTCGGCCATCGTCTGTGGATCGAAGCCGGGGCTGGAGGCGAGGCAGAGTATCTCGCCCGTCTTGTAGTCGAGGATCACGGCGGCTCCAGGAGCGGTCTCCTCGTCGAGTATCGCGCAGGTAAGCTCCTGGAGTCCGGTGTCTATCGTCAGGGTGAGGTCGTGCCCCGGCATGGGCGCCACTTCGCCTGCGCCCTCGAACTCGCTCACCACCCTGCCCATGGCGTCGACGACCTGTTGCGTGTATCCGGGCTGACCCGCCAGTAGATAGTTGAGCGTGCTCTCCAGGCCGGCCCTTCCGGTGATCTCGCCCTCGAAGGCGCCATCCTCTTCGCTTTCCCCGACATATCCCACGATATGGCAGAAGGACATTCCGTGATAGTAGCGGCGACGCGGAACCACATCGATTATCAGCCCTCCGAAGCGGTGCAGATTCTCGGAGAGCGGGCCGATCGCGATCAGATCCAGGTCGTCGACCACCACGAAAGGTCTGAACGGACGGGACGAGGCTCTGCCGAGCCTCGCCCTCAGTGAGTCCGCCGGGATTCCGATCAGCGAGGCCACCTCTTCCGTGGCGGTGGTGTCGAATTCCGACCGGACCGCGGAGATGACGAACGATGGAACGTTGTCGACGAGGATCTCGCCGTTCCTGTCCCTGATTATCCCTCTCGGGGCGGGCCGGTAGATGACCCTGATGTGGTTGCTGGTGGAGATGCTCCGGTAGTAGTCGCCCCGGACGGACTGCAGATGGAAGAGCCGGGCCGCCAGCCCCAGGAACAGAAGGAGGAAGACGGCTGAGAACCCTGCCATCGGCCTTCCGGGCGCCCCGGAGGATAGGTCAGACAGCCTCATTCCGACCCCGGACCCTGAGGGAGGAGAGGGCTGTGGCGACGGAGATGAACAGGATCCCCGCGACCAGCGTCATCAGCAGCCTCGCAGCGACGGGGAGGACATGGGATCCCAACCCGTGCAGGAAAGGGCGGGAGGCTGCAAGCAGGAAGACAACGTCGTACACCAGACCGGCGAAAGCTCCGGAGAGCACTATCGTCATGCGGTTCCCGCCCGGAGCGGCTGCAATCAGCAGGCGGCTGGCCTGGAGACCTGCGAGGAGGCCGAGGGACGAGGCCCCGAGAGGCTGATGCAGAAGAAGGTCGAGGGTTACCCCGGCCCAGAAGGCGCTGTCGATGGACCAGACGTTCCCGTAGTTGATGGAGAGATAGGTCAGGACCAGGGCCAGCACGTTGGGCGCCCGGAAGACTCTCCCGAGGGTAACCTCCAGGAGGAGCTGCACCGTCACGGCGCCGATCACCAGCAGCGTCCCGGTGATACCCGGTCTATTCGATACGGCCGGCATCCGTGCTGTCCTTCAGAAGTATGATGACCTCTCCGAGCGACTCGAAATCGACCGCAGGGGTCACGGTTGCGGAGAGAGCGAGGCTCGAGCCGCTCTCGTCCACACTGACGACGGTTCCTATCAGCAGCCCGTCGGGATACACGCCCCCGAACCGGCTCGTGACCACCTCGTCTCCCGGCTTCGCGTCGAGGGTGGGGTCGATGTTCATGATCCGGAGGCTGCCGCGCTCGAACTGGAGCATTCCCATCGCGCCGGAAGGCCTCGTGGTGCAGCTCACTCTGACCTGCGGAGACGTCAGGGGAAGAATCTCACTGGTGGCCTCGCCGCAGGAGGTGACCACCCCCACCAGCCCGTCCGGGGCCAGACAGATCGAGTTGACGGAGACCCCGTCATCCGAACCCCGGTCGACCACCATCGTCCCGCTGATCAGACCTTCGGTCCGGTAGAGAACCCTCGCGGCAATGGCCCGCCTGGACGAAACCCGGGTCCAGCCGAGAAGGAGCCTGTACCTGTCAGCCTTCATGGCCTGTTCTCGGAGCGACGCATTCTCCAGCATCAGCTCCACGATCTGGGTTCTGAGTTCCTCGGAATCCCTTTTCGAATTGTGACCGAGCACGAGGTCGGCGAACCGTGCGGCCGCCCAGCTCCCCACCCCGCCCAGAAGCGTCGGGCCGAGGATGAGGAGCAGCAGGGAGGCGAGGGAGTACTTCCAGAATCTCCCGGATCCTCTGGGGAGGCCTTTTCTGCTGGGCATTTCAGCGGATTATCAGTTTCCTGAAACGGAAGCTGTCCTCCATGATGCGGCCGACCCCGAGAACGGTGCAGGCCAGCGGATTCTCCGCGATCCTGATCGGGAGCCCGGTCTGGTTGGAGAGGAGCCTGCCGATCCCCCGCAGGAGAGCTCCGCCGCCCGTGAGGACGATCCCCCGGTCGACAATGTCGCTCGCCAGCTCCGGAGGGGTCTTCTCCAGGCCGTGCATGACGGCCTCGATTATGGCGCCGATGGGTTCCTTGAGCGCCTCCCTCACGTCCGCCGATCTGATGCGGTAAGTGCGGGGAATGCCGTTCATGAAGTCGAGTCCGCTGACGTCCATGCTCTCGTCGTCGTCCTCCAGGACGGTGCCGATCCGGAGCTTCACGGCCTCCGCGGTCCGTTCGCCTATCAGCAGGCTGAAATGCTTCTTGAGGTAGTTGGTTATGGCTTCGTTCATCTCGTCTCCGCCCACCCTGATCGAGTTGGTCGCGGCGATGGAGGAGAGGGAGATGACCGCTATCTCGGTGGTCCCTCCCCCGATGTCCACGATCATGTTTCCGGCCGGGCTGTCTATCGGAAGCCCGACTCCCACGGCCGCTGCGAGAGGCTCCGGCACGAGGAAGACGTCCCTCGCGCCGGCGCGCTCGAGGGCGCTCCTGACCGCAGTGATCTCCACTTCGGTGATGCCGTTCGAAACGCAGACCAGGACCTTGGGGCGCATGGCGAAACGCTTGCCCTGGGCCCTCTCGAAGAAGACCCGGAGCATGGCCATCGTTGCGGTTGCATTCGTGATCACGCCGTCATTCAGGGGACGGAGGGCTTCGAGCGTGGTTCCGGTGCGTCCGAGCATCGACTTGGCTTCGGTCCCAACCGCCACGACCCCGCTGGAGGCCTTCTCCATAGCCACTACGCTGGGCTCCTCGATTACGATGCCTCGGTTCTGGACGTAGATCAGCGTATTCGCCGTCCCCAGGTCGATGGCCATCTCTGTGGAAAGGAACGAGGAAGCACGCGGCAGGAAACTGAATAACCTCATGACCCCTCCGTAAACAACAACAGGGATCGTTCAATACCATAAGGATAGCGCTGCGTCAATCATCCAGGGCGACAGGTGTCCCCGCGGATGCGGTCCGACCGCGTTAACTCATCCCGCGTTAATTCCCGTCCCGCTCCGGCGCCGAAGCCGTAATCCAGGTGTTACAAAATTGGCGGGCAATGACTTGGCGGTGCGTGAAAGACGGCTCAGCGCACCGGCAGAACCCAGGACGGAGCGATTCCCGGGGGCGCCTGCAGGGTCTCCAGGGATGCCGAAACCGGGATGTCCAGCTCCCACAGGCCCGGCCACGGTTCGGCGGCGGCGTCGAACGATCTCATGTCGATGAGGGCGGTTATTCCGCCGGCCTCGACACGCCAGGAGGAAGGCCATGCACGGTACTCGTCGTGCATGCTGGCGGAGAGGATGGATGCACATCCGCCCTCCCAGGAGATCGAGGAGGGGAAGAGAGCCCCGGGATCGAGGCGGACGAGGATTCCGGCATCGGGAGGGTCGAAGCTCCAGGTGACGCTTCCCCCCGATGGAACGGCGCCCTCGACGATCTGCCAGGCCTCCATGGGGTGCGGGAAGCCGGTCCGGGCGAGGAACAGCAGGTCTCGTACGTCGAGGAGGAAGGCGCCGGTTGAGATTCCGGCCGGATGAAGGAAGGCGGCCTCGTCACGCGGAAGGTAGAACAGCGCACCGGAGGAATCCGCATACCAGCTCAACACCGGCATCCCGTCGGGGCCGCAGAGGTCTCCCCTGACCCTTCCTCCGGGCACATCCCCCCAGAAGGCGAACCGGCCCTCGAAGAGGAAGTCGCCTCCGTCCACCCTCGCCCTGCCCTTGAGCAGGAAGACTTCCGTGCCCTCCCACTGGGATCTGCACCTCGAGGCGAACCTGCCGGCGATCTGGCCGGCTTCCTGCACGCCGAGGGTTGCGCAGGAGACGAGGGGAATCAGGAGGAGGGGAAGTAAGCGCGTCAGGCCAGCCCGAATTTCTCCTCCAGAGCCTGCAGCCTCTGCTGCATGTCGAGTTCCGCCTCGTACCTTTTCTTCCTGTTGAGCAGGGCCTGTGCGTTCGGAGCCTTCCTGAGGAGGGACTCTGTCATCCTGAGGGCCTTCTCCCTGTCGCCGGACCTCGCGGTTTCGTCGATCTTCTCTACCAGTTCGCTCAGCTTCGCCATCAGTCACCCTCCGTGTTAACAGCGATTCCACATCTTTCGAGAAAGCCGGCCACCTGGGAGGCGCGTACCTGAAATAACCCCCCGGCGCCTCCGAGGCCGGTCGTATCTTCAGAGGAGCCGTGATAGTCCGTTCCACCCGTGGTCAGGAGCCTCGAAGCGTCGGCTTCGGCCACCAGGGCCGCGACCATCTCGGGGCTGTGCCTCGGATAGTATGCCTCGAGGCCGGACAGGCCTCTCGCGGCGAGGCTTCGTATGAGTGCGATCAGATCATCTGCGCTTCGCTCCATGAGGCCGGGATGGGCAAGAATCGGAAGCCCGCCGAGATTCCTGATGAGTTCGAGGGCCTCGCCGTCCAGGAGACGCTCCCTCTCGACATATGCCGGCTTGCCTTTGGCCAGGAACCTGTCGAAGGCCTCCCTGGAGGACTGTACGTATCCCCTGGCGAGCATGGCCTGGGCAATATGAGGTCGTCCGACTACATCGCCGCCGGCGTACTCGAGCACCTCCTCCTCGAATAGAGGCATTCCGAGCTGTGCGAGCTTCTCGATGATCCTGGGGTTCCTGGTCTCCCTCGCGGTCCGGACTCTCGCAAGGGCCCTGCCGAGGTCTGTGGAACGGTCGCAGAGCGCAGCCGGGTCATGGCCCGGAAAGTATCCGAGCAGGTGGGCCGAACCGCCGGCGATCAGGTTGATGCTCAGCTCGACGGCCGGGATGAAGGCCATCCCGGTTCCCCGGGCGGCCTCGTAAGCCTCGGGAAGCCCGTCCACGGTGTCATGGTCGCTTATCGCGAAGGCCCCCAGACCGAGTCTGACGGCGGTCTCCACCAGGCTCGCCGGGGAGAGGACTCCGTCGGAGGCGGTGCTGTGTACGTGCAAATCGACTGTCGAGTTTCCATTCACGCCGTCAATATCGCTTCATGAGGCTCCGCGTGCAACGGCCGGCCTGGACGCAGGGCTTCCGTATGTGTTGAATCGGAGCATGGATACTGTGGATCTATCCGGAGCGGCGGCGGCATTCGCGGCCCTCACCGGGGCGGACCCTCCGAAGGGGTTGCCGCCGGGGGGCAACGAGGCCTGTCCATCGGGCGACAGGGACCTTGCAGCCATCCTCCGGACCGGGCCTGACTGGAGAACGATCCGAAGGCTCCAGTCCGCCAGATGGCTGGTACAGGAAAGCGCCCTGCGGGCTGCCTGCAGGACTCTCTCCGCCTCCGGCATCGACGCGTGGGGATACAAGGGGGCCGACTATGCGCTCACGCTCTACCCCGACCCGGTGCTCCGTCCGATGAGCGACATCGATCTGATCGTCCGTCCCTGCGACATGACCGGCGCGATGACCGCCCTCCGCCGCGGCGGCTGGGAGGCCAGCCCTCACGTGGTGCCGCTTGTAACCTCCGGCATCGTGGCGGTGGTGCTTCTCCGGAAAGGGGAAGTCATCCTCGACCTGCACAGCCATCCCTCCTACTTCCCCTCGACCATCCCGGGCAGGCTGCCGCATCCCGCGGAGACGGCGGGGACTGTCACCGAAGCGGGCTTCATCTCCCCTCCTCCGCCCTACAGCCTTCTTCTCACGCTGCTTCACATATTGAGACACGGCCGGGGCCGGCCCGTGTGGTGGCTCGACGCCGCCCTGCTCGCCTCCGGGATGGAGGATTCGGACTGGCGTAAATTCGCGTATGACGCCGTGCGAACCGGTCTCTCCTCCCGGCTTGCGAACCTGCTCCGCACCGTGCAGAGCTTCAGCGGAGCGGCGATTCCGCACCGGGCGCTCGAACTGATGGTCGCCGCGCCCGACAGGGGAAGGTTTCTCGATCTTCCCCGGTCCATCCCCGGAAGCGGCAGCCTTGCCGCCGTCGTCACAATGAGAGGCTGGAGAAGGGCGTCCTTCGTACCGGCTCTGATAATGAAACTGGTCACGGGAGGTTCCTCCCGGCGGCCGCGCGAAAGCTGGAGGTGATAGTCCGATGGTCCAGGAGTCCACCGGAAAGGTGATGTTCGTGAGGGACCCGGTCCTCGGCAGCATCAGGCTGTCGAAGCTCCAGGAGGAACTCCTGAAGACCGTCGAGGTCCAGAGGCTTAGCTTCATCCACCAGCTCGGGACCACGTTCCAGAGCTATCCCGGAGCGCACTGCATGAGGCTCTCGCATGCCCTCGGGGTCTCGTCGCTGGCCGGCAGGATCGGAAGGGCCGTCATTCCACCGTCGGATGACGCCGCCTCGCAGATCGATCTGCTGGAAGCCGCCGGAATGCTGCACGACATCGGGCACACGCCCTGGTCCCACACGCTCGAACCCCTCTACATCGAACTCACGGGCGGAGACCACATGGACCTGGTCGCAAGCCTGGTGAACGGCGCATCCAGGATGTCGATCCCCGGCTCCGGACGGATTCCGGAAATCCTCGAGAGGCACGGCGTCGATCCGGAGGACGTGGCTGCGCTCATCCAGTCGAGCTACACGGGGCCGAGATACCTTCAGCAGGTGATATTCGGCGAGGTCGACGCGGACATGCTCGACTATCTGCAGAGGGACTTCCACTTCACGGGCGTGGCCTACGGCCACATCGAGGTGGACAGGATCATAAGCACCATGACGATCGCCGACGGCGAGCTGGTCTTCCTGAACAAGGCTCTCGACGCCGTCCGCGACTTCCTCCTCGCCAGGCTGCAGATGTACTCCAGCGTCTATCTCCACAAGAAGACCAGGATCGTCGATCAGATGCTCCTTCGGGCCGCGAGGAGGAGCATCGTCGATCTGGGCGAGATCGGCAGTTTCCACGAGCAGACGGACGACGAGCTGCTGAGCTTCCTGGTGAAGGAATCGAGTGATCCCTGGGTCAGGGACATGGCCTGGAGAGTCAAGTACAGGCAGAACCTGTTCACCCAGGTTTTCAGGATCGATGCCGCATCCCGATCGAGCGACGAGGAGACTTTCCTGATCCAGTTGCGCGGGCTGGGCGGAACTCCGGCCGAGGCGGCGGCGAGGCTGGAGAGGGAGATAGGGGCGAAGGCGGGAGCGCCTCCGGGTTCGATCCTGGTCGATCTGCCCCTCGAGGCCGTGAAGGTTTCGGAGGAGCGCTTCGAAAAGACTTCGATAAGGTTCCTGACGCCGTCGGGGAGTCTTGTGACTCTCTCCGAGCTGGATCCTCCGTTCTCGAGGTATCTGGCGGACGCCAAGCCGAACCGCAGCCTGCTTTCCGTGAGCTGCTCACCGGAGTACCGCGAAGCGGTGAGGGACGCATGCGGCAAGGTCCTGTCCGAGGCGGCCATACCCCTGTTCAAGGGGATGGATCTGGACTAGCGCTCTCCGTCCAGTTCGGGAGCCTCCGTGCGCCTCCCGCACCTTCCGCAGGTGAAGGAGAGATGCTCCCATACACCCAGCGCAACCAGCCATTCCACGCGGGGCGGGGCGGGGCGCGGCATGGGGCTGGCGCAGACCGGGCACTTCCACTGGAGCAGCCTGCTCGTGCGCTGTATCGAGAGCGCCTTCTCGATGTGGGTGCAGTATTCCCTGTTGCCCGTGAAGGCGGCGATCCCGGCGGGAGTCTCGCCCTTCCTGTTCCTGGCCCATACGACGGCGCCGGCGTCGATGAGGGCGGCCACAAGGGCGTCCATTTCAGAGAGGCCGACAGCCAGGTGAAGGGGCGTGTTCCCCTCCGAGTCCTCCGCGTTGACGTCCGCGCCCAGGCGCAGCAGCAGCTCGACCATCCTCAGATTGCCGCCGGACACGGCGGAGTGAAGAGGAGTCATCCCGCCGCCGCAGGCGGCCGCCGGCGACGATCCGGCCAGGCTCAGAGCCTCGACGACGCGCTCGTTGCCGTGTGAGACCGCGAGGTGGAGAGCCGTCTCCCCGCGTGTCCCTATCGGGGCGTTGAGGTCCATTCCCGAGGATGACAGCCTGCGGAGAAGGGAGCCGAAATCGTCGAGCGGCAGGCTGTCGCTGTCGCATGCCTTCTCGACGATGGAGCCGAGTATCGCCACGTCGGTGCCGGGTTTTTCCTTCGCGATCGACAGTCCGTCGGCGAGGGACAGGAGGCGCTTCCAGTCGGAGGCTGGATCGTTCAACGCGGAGAGCAGCTTCCTGCCCGGGCTTCCGAAGAGGGCCACGTCATCCTCCTGCCGGTGTGGGGGATGTGATATGGTAGTAAAAATACCCCCGGGACGCAATGGAGCGAACACGGATCATCTCCGCAGCGGCTCCAGCAACAGGGAGCAGTTCCTGGCGGCCTCGTATCCGATTTCTGACAGCTCGGCGGCGCGATGGAACTCGGTTCCTTTGAACATGTAGAGATCGGGCTCGATCAGCACTTCCGGGCGGTTCTCCGATAGCCGCGAGTTCGCGAGGTTCCTCTCGGTGATCATAAGTGTCGCCAGAAGGGTTTCGTGCATCGACGGGGGCCTGGAGGACTCCGCTTCGACCGGCTGGGTGGAATCCGGGGCCGATCCAGTCGAGGGCAGCCCCCTGGTTCTGCTGTTCAGGCTTACCGCAATGACGAAGTCGGCTCCCAACCCCCTCGCGGGGGCGACGGGGACGGGATCCGACAGCCCTCCGTCCATCAGCCACCTCCCCTGGGTGAACCTGGGAGGGAAGACGACCGGTATCGAGATGCTGGCCATGAGGGCGGACACCAGATCCCCCGAGTCGAGGACCACCGTGTCTCCCGACGAGAGGTCCGTGGCGACGGCCGCGAAGGGCATCCGGAGATCCGCTATGTCCACATGGCCGAACCAGGCCCTGAGCAGGTTGTGTATCTTCCAGGAGTCTATCAGCCCTCCGTCCCTGAGCCCCGGCGAAACGTACGACAGAACCCTGATCAGATCGGCCTTCATGATCTCGCCCAGAGCGTACTCCAGCCGTCCGGAGGCGAGAAGGGCGCCCACCACGGCGCCTATGCTCGTTCCTGCGACGCAGGACGGCTCGATGCCCTGCTCCGAGAGAAAACGGATCACGCCGAGATGAGCCCAGCCTCTGGAAGCGCCTCCGCCGAGAGCCAGGCCCGGCCTGTGCGCCTTCGGGCGCCTGTCACGCAACTCGTTACAGCTCCGTAGTCTGCTCGAGACTGGACACGCTCGAAACCCCGTCCAGCGAGCTGATTTCCTCGAGCAGTTCTATCAGGTCCAAACGCTTGAAGTAGTGAAGGCGGAAGACCAGCACGAAACACCGTTCGGATACGTCCATCTCGATGTCGCTGCAGCGCAGCCCCCTCCCGGCCAGTATGCCGGAGACCCTCTCCGCCATGGCCGAAGGCGTCGGCCCGGAACCGCAGACCAGCTTCAGGTCGCGCTGCCTGTGTCTCGGCAGGTGATCCTCGAGTACCGAGAAAACGGAGAGGACGACAAGGGAGAAGAGCGTCACGGCCACTACCGGCACCGTCATTCCGAAGGCGGACGCGAGTCCGACGCCGGCGGCGATCCAGATGCAGGCCGCCGTGGTGAGACCGCGTATCATGTCCCTCGTTCTGAGGATTGCGCCGGCTCCGATGAACCCGATGCCGGTCACAATTCCGGCCGCGAGCCTGGTGGGGTCGGGGACATAATCCGGGAACGCGATTCCGTCTCCGAACCCCTTCATCGCATGCATCCCCGCCAGAGTCATCAGGGCCGCTCCCGTCGAAACCAGTATGTGCGTCCGGAGTCCCGCCGGCCTGCCGTGGATCTGACGCTCGAGGCCGAGCAGCGCTCCGCAAAAGGCCGCAAGGAGTATTCTTAGCAGGACTTCGGAATCGTTCATGCCCTCCGTCTCCCATCCTTCTCCGTGGCTGCCCTGACCGTTCCGACGAGCCTCATGATCTCGTTGGAAACGGACTCCGGCGAATACGGCTTCCGCAGGAACCCCGTCGCGGACCTGGCTCGAAGGAAGCTGCTCACGTCCACGGGCATCTCGAAGGCGCTCGTGAACAGGATCGCCATCGAAGGCCACCTCTCGGTGCAGATGAGCGCGATGTCCAGCGAAGGCGTGCTGAAGGTTCCGAGATCGAGCAGCAGGACATCGAAGCTCTCGTGGTCGAGAACCGCCAGAGCCTCCTCTCCGGATGCCGCCTCAACCGTTCTGAAGCCGAAGTGCTGGAGTATCCTGGCGGTGGTCTCCCGGACGATCCGCTCCCCTTCTGCGACCAGGATCGATATGTCGCCCCTCGCCGCCAGAGCCGGGTCGGCATCCTCGACCCTCTGCGCCGCCGGCAGCAGCATCCGGATTTCCGTCCACCTCTGCTCGGTGGTGAAGACCAGCACGCCCTTCATCATTCGCACCGCCTGCTGGACGGCCGCCATTCCTGCGCCGTAGAGCTTCTCGATCTCATAAGGCTCGGTATCGGAGGTGGAGAGTGAGCGCTGCAGCCCCACGGGCATCAGGGTTCCGTCGGAAATGCAGATGCTGATACAGTGTATGCCGCAGAGGTTCCTGCACTGCCCCGTGAATCTGGGATCGGAGGCGGGGTCGGGCACGTCTTCGACCCACAGCTTGATCCTGCCCGAACCCTGCAGAGCCCCCGAGGATCTGAGGGCCATGTTGTAGATCGTCTGCCGCAGCAGGGCCCTGTCGGCGATGACCCTGGGCAGGACCCCCTTGAGGTTCACCTCGAGGGATATCGACCTGGGAAGTACGCTCCTCAGTGCTTCCGTCGTTTCCTCCAGCTCCCTGACGGGATCGAGCGGAACCGCGCGGTTCTCGGTGATGTCGGCGCTCTGGAACAGCTCCTCGGCAATGGCCGAGGCTCTCTCGGTCGCGTTCAGTATCGCCTCATACCTCTGCCTGTCGGGGTCGCCGGGTTCGTGGATGGCCTCGCCGATGGACGCGGCTCCTATGATGCTCGACAGGAGATTGCTCAGATCGTGCGAGATGCCTCTGACCATGGCGGCGAGGATGGCGTAGCTGTTGACCGCCATCTCGCGCTCCATGAGCCGCTCCTTCTCCCTCTTCAGATCCTCGAGTTCCGTTATGTCCGTCAGCATGGCGAGACGGAGACGCAGCCCGTCCCGGGACGGACGGAGGGAAGTCATCGACAGGCGTAGGAACTTCGGAGGCCCTGTGGCCTGGTCCGCCTTCAGCGGCGCACCCCCGAGATTCCATTTTTCAGGATCGACGCGGAGGGCCGCCCTCTCGGCAGGACCGAAACACGGCAGGGTCGACATGCTCTTGCCCTCGAAATCCTCAGGTCTGCCGTCCAGAAGGTCTGCGGCGATCCCGTTCAGGGATCTGATCACGGCGGAGTCGTCCATGAGGATCATCCCCACCGACCCGCTCGCCGATTTCACGGTCTCCACCAGCAGGCGGCCGGTTTCCTCGGATTCGGCCGCAGGGTGGAGCGCCTCCTCGCGCTTGTCGGGGGTATGGAGCTCGAAGGCGGCCAGCTCGCTCCTCCTCGTGAAGAAGGAGACATAGAGCAGGAACACGACCGGAGTCACAAGAAGCAGGGAGAGGATGAAAAGGCCGGGGAGGGACCTGCTGCGGAAATCCTCGAGGGCTGTGAGAGCGAGAGGGAGCCTCTCCGTGACCACGCAGGCCGCGGTGACTTCTCCCTCGCGCATCCGCTCCACCGCGACGGCCGTAAGCAGCATGCCCTCCCGCCGGACCAGGGACGAGTCGGCTCCAATCGCGAGGAGAGCCGGAGCATCGACCTCGATGCCTCCGGGAAGCTCCTTCATGCCTGCCGGAATCAGATAGATCTCCATCCTCTCGAGCCCCAGCACGGATGCGGAGCCGGGAGCGGTCTGCATCGCCGTGAACCCGGAGGAATCGCTGCAGAGTGTGTCGAGGGATACGGCGAGACGGCCGGACAGTGTCGATCCGGCGAGGGAGGCTGCGCGGGCCAGGAGCATCCGCTCGCTGTCGGCGGAGACTTTCCTGAGGTCGGCTCCCACCTTCACGGCGGCCGCTGCGAGGATCACGGCTACGGCGGCAAGGGCGACCGCGAAGGGGAACGCCAGATGGACGGGCTCCTTCACGATCCTTCCTGGGTTCCTCATCGATCCTCCAGTGTGTTTGAGAGAGAATACTGTCGGACAGGCGGGGATGCAACACCGCGCCGCCTTCTGCGAATTGACTTCGACCCGCCGCGCTGGATATTTTCATTTTCGACAGGGTTTCGATTCCATCCATTCAGACCCACGAAGCGGTGCGAAGATGGCGGGAAGCGAATTGCTCGAAAGCGTCCGCGAAATGCTGAGGCAGGACGGCAAGAGCCAGGGAACCACCGCCAGCTACCTGTCACACCTCAGGCTGTTTCTGGAGCGGTTCGGCGAATCCGCGCCGGACATCCCCGACGAAGACGTCCGGGCCTATGTCGAGGAGCTGGCCGACATGGGCAGATCGCCCTCCTACGCCTCCCAGGCCAGGAGTGCGCTGAGATTCTTCTACACCAGGCTCGCGGGCAGGGCCGATCCGCTCGACGGCGTAAGGACGACCCGGGACGCCGGAAGGGCCGACAGGGCGTTCACCCGCGAGGAGATCTCCAGGCTGCTGGACTGCACGGAGCAGCCGCTCTACCGGCTGGCCTTCATGCTGATGTACTCGTCGGGCCTCAGGACCAACGAGGTATGCGCACTCCGCCGTAGAAACGTGGACACCGAAGGGATGCTGATCCGCGTCAACGACACGGCGGGCAGGCATCTGAGGACGACCATGCTTCCGCGGTCCTGCCTGGCACTGCTGTACGAATGCCTCGCCGGAAGGGACGACGACCAGCCCTATCTCTTCCCCGGCAGGGGAAAGACCGTTTGCGTCACCGGACGCACCCTCCAGAGGGTCTTCGGCCACTCCCTCGCAAACGCGGGTCTGGAAACACAAGGGCGCATTACCCTGAGCTGGCTCCGGCACAGCTTCGCCGTCCATCTGCTGGAGGACGGCACAGACAGGAGGCTGGTGCAGGAGCTGATGGGAATCGTCTCGACCTCGATGATGACGCCCTATGTGCGGCTGGCCGCGGCAAACCGCACCCTCCGGGTGATGAGCCCGCTGGACCGCTTCTACGAGAGAGGCTGACCGGCGGAAATCGCCCGGAACGGAGGCGGCCTCCCGAGGGAGGCCGCATGGAGCAACCGGGATTCCGCGCCGGTTCAGTCGGAGGGAAGGCTGAGCCCCGCCCCCAGACCGAAGTACCAGATGTCCTTGTTGTAGATCGACCCCCCGAAGCGTCCCGCTCCTTCACCCTCGGTGCAGAACAGTTTCGCGACCGATCCAGTCAGGTCCAGTCCGGGTGAAACCTCGTACCTGGCTCCGGCTCCGATGAAGTGTGAATCGAGGCTGAACTCGAGATCGTTGTATGTCGTGTCGCTGCCGCCGAGATCCGAGTACTGATAGCCTGCGCTGAGGTCCAGGCGGGGTGTGGCGGTGTACCGGACGCCAAGGCCGAGGTCCATGCCGTTCCCGTAGTTGTCGTCATAACTGTCACACTCGCTCTGATTGGCATTCTCGAGGAAATAGCAGTTCATGCTAAGGCTGACGAGGGCCCTTCGGCACGGGCTGAGCACTTCGATGCCGGCCCCCAGGACGGCCGGAAGGTCGCGGCGCTGCCTGGAGCGATTCTCGAAGACTTCCGGCCACAGCCACGGCGTATGGGCCCATTCGGAGCGTTCGGAATCGGTCTTGAAATCGAGGCTGGTGTCCGTCTCGTAACGAACCGCGGCGTTCACCGCCGGGCTGATGCGGTAGTTCAGACCGACGACGGCCCCGAAGCCGTAGGCCGTCTTCCGAGCGTGCAGACCGCGGGAGAGAGTGTCCACGGGGATTCCCAGATCGCTGCTGATCGTGAAGTTTCCTTCGGCGTCCAATGTCCTCTCCGCCATGGTGTACCTGAGGCCCAGGGCCGCGGACAGATCGTCCGTGAGCGCCACGGAGAGGCCGGCGCTGCCGGCGAGGTAGCGGGAAGTGCTGCGGAAGAAGCCGGAGTTCATGGATACGATGTACGAGTCGTCGTGGAATGCTGACTCGATGAGGGGGAGCGCCCGGAGCCCGTCCGCGAAATCGACCCTGTCGCCGGCAGGGGCGGTGAAGGCCGCGAAAGCGGCCACTATGCCCTTCCTGTAAACCGCATAGACGTTCGGGAGGATCGGGGTAGGCGCCGTGGATTCGTACTCGGCAGGTGCGGACGCGCCCGGAGGAGTGGCCTCCACCGTATAGCGCCTGAGCAGGGTCTGAGTGCTGACGTTGAAGTGCCAGCCCTCCGGGAGCAGACTGAGGCCGGCCGGATTGAAGCTCACGAGATCGGCGCCCTCGGTGGAGGCATTGCGGCTCATGATCCGGAGGAAGTCGGCGCTGCGAGATGAGATGTAGTCGATGTTACCGGCCTGCACCGCTGTGGCGGCAAGCAGGACTGCAGCGATCGGAATGGCAAGCCTCACAAGTGGACCCCCCTTCCCTGAAAAACCCGTGTACTGAACATCCCCCGCCATCGGGGAAACCGTTCGGCCGTTCCGACGCGCACGGCGCCGTGACCGGGTCGGAACGGTTCCATGGAGCTTCCTGCCGGTCTCGCGGCCGACGGCACGACACGCACCTTCCGGCCCATATCATCCATGCCCATTGTAAACAGCAGATATCGTTTGAAAACGAGAATGAAACCCGCCGGTTCTGCCGTCAAGGGTCGTGCGGATATCGTATTGATCGGATACTGTGTGGATTTCTGCGAGCCTGCGCAACGAGAGGCGGGAGCATTGTCACTGCATATGACGACGCTCCCGCCTTCCTGTGGATCGGTTCGCGCCGGGCCGGCGCCCGGAACGGCTCAGTATCTGTAGTGGTCGGGCTTGTACGGCCCCTCTGCATCCACCCCGATGTACGAGGCCTGTTCAGGGGTCAGCCTGGTCAGCTTCACCCCGAGCTGGCCCAGGTGCAGCCTTGCGACCTCTTCATCGAGCTTCTTGGGCAGCCTGTACACCCCGATCGCGGGCCTTTCCTCGAGCAGCGCCATCAGAGCCATGCACTGGTTCGTGAAGGAGTTGGACATGACGAAGCTGGGGTGCCCCGTGGCGCATCCCAGGTTCACCAGCCTGCCCTCGGCCAGGATGTACACGCAGTGTCCGTCGGGGAAAACGTACCTGTCGACCTGCGGTTTGATGTTCTGCCGGACGATGCCCGGGAGGGCCTCCAGGGCGTCCATCTGTATCTCGTTGTCGAAGTGACCGATGTTGCAGACGATCGCCTGGTCCTTCATCGCCGCCATGTGCGCAGCGGTGATCACGTCCCTGTTGCCCGTCGCCGTGACGAAGATGTTGGCCTCGAGAAGCGCATCCTCGACCGTGGTGACCTCGTAGCCCTCCATGACGGCCTGCAGCGCGCATATCGGGTCGATCTCGGTGACCAGGACGCGGGCGCCGAACGCCCTCATGCTCTGGCAGCAGCCCTTGCCGACCTCGCCGTAGCCGCAGACAAGAACGGTCTTCCCGGCCACCATCACGTCGGTGGCGCGCTTGATCCCGTCCGGCAGGGATTCGCGGCAGCCGTAGGTGTTGTCGAACTTGCTCTTCGTCACCGAGTCGTTCACGTTGTACGCCGGGAACAGGAGCCTGCCGGCGGACTCGCGCTGGTACAGACGGTGTACGCCCGTGGTGGTCTCTTCGGACACGCCGATCACGCCGCCGGCCACCGAGTGCCAGAAGGAAGGGGACGACGGCACCGCTTCGCGCAGGTTCGCGTCGAGCGCGGCCTCGTCCTTCGATCCGGCGGAGGCGGCGGGAATGCTCCCCGTCTTTGCGAATGCCTCCTCCATCTCCCAGCCGAGGTGGATCATCAGGGTGGCGTCCCCGCCGTCATCGACGATCAGATCGGGCCCGACGCCGCCCGGGAAGGTCAGCGCCCGCCTCGTACACCACCAGTATTCCTCGGCGGTCTCGCCCTTCCAGGCGAACACCGGGACGCCCTTCGAGGCCACCGCAGCAGCGGCGTCGTCCTGGGTCGAGAAGATGTTGCAGCTCGCCCA
>LKHC01000078.1 GCA_001618605.1 Candidatus Fermentibacter danicus | reverse complement strand
GTTCATGGTACGCTTCGGAGGAACGGACGAGGACAAGGCGAGAGCCCTCTTCGAGCGGGTCTCCCCTACCCTCCGCGCTCCCGTGCGCACCTATCCGTCCGAGGTCTTCCCGAATGCGATGGTGGACGACATCGCAGGCTTCCTCGCATCCGCCGGAAAAGTCGAAGCGACCAGGCCCGAGGATTCCCACAGGTCATCCGAACCGGCG
>LKHC01000077.1 GCA_001618605.1 Candidatus Fermentibacter danicus | reverse complement strand
GACGTAGGAGGGGCGGACAAGGACCGGGTACCCGATAGCGGCAGCCTTCTCACGAGCCTCCCCGAGTGAATAGGCGGAGCTGTTGGGCGGGCTCGGGATATCGAGATCACGGAGCAGCTCTGAGAACCGGTCCCGGTCTTCTGCAATATCCATCGAGTCCGGGGTCGTCCCAAGGATACGGGTGTCCATGCCCCGCCGGATCAGCTCCTCGTGGATGGGTACGGCGAGGTTCACGGCATTCTGGCCGCCGAACTGGACCATTACGCCGGAGTAATGGTCTTTTTCAAGGATGTTCAGGATGTCCTCGAGCGCCATCGGCTCGAAGAAGAGCCGGTCCGAGGTATCGAAGTCGGTCGAGACCGTCTCGGGGTTGTTGTTGACGATATGCACCTCGACCTGCTCCTCCCGGAGCGCTTTGACCGCGTGGACTGTGCAGTAGTCGAACTCGATCCCCTGCCCGATCCGGATCGGGCCTGACCCGAGGATCAGCACCTTGTTCCGGTCGTTTGGCGGGATCTCGCACTCTTTGTCAAGAGTGGAGTAGAAGTAAGGGGTCGTCGCCGGGAACTCTGCGGCGCAGGTATCGACCATCTTGTAGGCCGGGTCCCCGGCAATCTCACGGATCTCAGCGGGACTGATCCCTGTCAGTCCGGTTAGCTCCGGCTCGGTGAAGCCGTACTTCCGTGCCAGGATGATGTCGCCCTTTGTTGCCGAATCGGAGAGCCGCTGCTCGAGATCGACGATATTCTTGATCTTTTCGAGGAAGAAGGGGGCGATGTCCGTCAGCTCATGGATCTCTGCCAGCGGGAACCCGGCCTTGAAGGCATCGAAGAGCGTGGGGAACCGCTCATCGGTCGGCCGGGAGAGGATCATCCGGATCTCGTTTGCGTTCGTGTGCTTGTATACATCGGTATCGAGCGACCGGAGCGCCTTTTTGAACGCCTCCTCCACGCACCTCCCGATCGCCATCACCTCTCCGGTACTCTTCATCGCGGTGGTAAGGGTACGGTCGGCGTTCTTGAACTTGTCGAACGGCCATCGGGGGACCTTGACGACGATATAATCGATGGCCGGCTCGAAAGATGCCGGGGTGCAGCCGGTTACCGAGTTCGTGATCTCATCAAGGTGGAGCCCGATCGCGATCTTTGCCGCAACCCTGGCGATCGGGTATCCGGTCGCCTTGGAGGCCAGCGCACTCGACCGGGAGACCCGCGGGTTCACCTCGATCACCCGGTAATCTCCGTCCTTGTATGCGAACTGGATGTTGCACCCTCCCTGGACATCCAGCGCCCGGATGATCTTGATCGAGGCGCTCCTGAGGAGCTGGAACTCGTCGTCACGGAGCGTCAGGATCGGGGCGACCACGACACTCTCACCCGTGTGGATCCCCATGGCATCCACGTTCTCCATTCCGCAGACAATGATGCAGGTATCGGCCGCATCCCGCATCACCTCGAACTCGATCTCCTTCCACCCGACCACGCTCTCCTCTACGAGCACCTGATGGATCCGGGAGCGGGTCAGACCTATCTCGATGATCCGGATCAGCTCGTCCCGGGTATGGGCTATCCCTCCCCCTGACCCCCCGAGGGTGTAGGCAGGCCTGATGATGGCAGGGAGCCCTACAATAGCGAGTGCCTCGTCTACCTGGGAGAGCGAGTTTAAAATCATGCTCTTTGGCACCGGCTCGCCGATCTCCCCCATCAGGGACCGGAACTTCTCCCGGTCCTCCCCCTGGTAGATCGCCTCGAGAGGAGTGCCGAGCACCTGCACGTTTGCAAGCGCCCCCCGCTCGGCGAGCTCAGCGGTCATGTTCAGCCCGGTCTGGCCCCCCATCCCGGAAAGGATCCCATCCGGCCGCTCCTTCTCAATGATCTTCTCGATGATCTCTGCCCTGATCGGCTCGACATAGATCACATCGGCCGTCTCGGGATCGGTCTGGATGGTTGCCGGGTTCGAGTTGACAAGGACCACCTTCACCCCTTCCTCGCGGAGTGCCCGGCATGCCTGCGTGCCCGAGAAATCGAACTCCGCCGCCTGCCCGATCTGGATCGGCCCGGATCCGATCAGGAGGACTTTTTTGATCTCCGGCTTCTTCGGCATTATTCGAGCCTCCGGAACATTGTATCAAAGAAGGGGATCTCGGTGTCCCTCGGTCCGCCATGGGCTTCCGGATGGAACTGTACACAGGTGATATCGAGATACCCGTTCTCGAAACCTTCGAGCGAGCCATCGTTCACGTTCGAGTACAGCACCCGGCATCCTTCGGGGAGGGAATCGGCATCGACGGCAAATCCATGGTTCTGGGTCGTGATATAGATACTCCCGTCCTTGTACCGCACCGGCTGGTTGCTCCCGCGGTGTCCGAACTTCATTTTGTAGGTGCTCCCCCCGAGGGCAAGCCCGCATACCTGGATCCCCATGCAGATTCCGAATATCGGGAGCGTGCCGGCAAGATCGCTGATGCAGCGGATCGCCCCCGTGGCATGGACCGGGTCACCGGGGCCATTGCTGATGAAGAGGGCATCAGGGCGGCATGCCATGACCTGGTCTGAAGGGGTATCGTGGGGAAAGATATGGAGGTCTGCGTTCCTTGCCATGAGAGAGAGGACCATGTTCTTCTTGATGCCAAGGTCGAGCACTGCGATCCGCTTGCCCGGCCCCGGGATATGGTATGGCTCCCGGCAGGAGACGGCAGGGATGAGCGCTCGTTCCGAGATC
>LKHC01000076.1 GCA_001618605.1 Candidatus Fermentibacter danicus | reverse complement strand
CTGGAGAAGGTGCCCCTCCAGTTCATCAACCTGGACGAGCTGGCCAGGGGCGCCCTGGAGGACCGCAACTTCGCCGGAGACGCCTACTGGCAGATCGACGCCGACGAACCTCTGGCCTACATGATCCTCCGGAGCGGGAGGCCCTACACCATCATCGGCTACTCCGGACCGAGCACGACGGCCTTCATCAACTGGCTCCGCAGGGACAAGAGGGAACTCACTCTCACGTACAGGTTCGTCGAGGACGGCGCCCTCCCGTTCCTGGTCAGGTGCTGCTCCGAGGAGCCCGTGCTCCAGGAACTCGATAACGACAAGGGAGATCTGATGGAGGTGTTCCAGGCTCTGAGGCGGAACGAGGACTCCGGTCTGTTTCGCATCAGGTCCGGGGAGGTCTCCACCCTCGTCCCCGTGGACGGAGGCAGGCTGCAGGTGGCCTTCGGAGCGGGGCAGAGCCTCAGGGGAAAGTCCGTACTCTCATTCCTGTCGGAGCAGCTCGACCCCGGTTCCACGGCGGACTTCTTCCCCGGAGCCACGGGGAACCTCGCCTCGGTCGGCATCGCGGAGACCCAGCTCCTGGTGGGCGCGTTCAACACGTGGCTCGAGGCGGCCATCCCGACGTGGCCCGAATGCACCAACATAGCGATGAACCTCTTCAAGACGCTCAAGGACAAGGAGGAGTGCCTGTCCTCGTTCGACTACTCGACGGAGGAGGGGCTCTCCATGCAGTCCTTCCCTTCGGATACCGAGCGGATACCGAAGGTCTTCGCGTCCCTGATCGGGTCGATGTGCAAGAAGCATCCCGCCCCGTCGGCGTGCTCGAAGCTGTTCATGTCCTCGAACAGGCAGAACAAGATGGCCATCGAGGCCACCGGCCTGGCCTCGCTCCTGGGACTCTGAAGCCGGGACGGGGGAGCGTCAGGTTCCGGAGAGGAATCTCTCCAGGTCGCTGCGTCCGCCCAGAATGAACAGGTCGTCGCCGATCTCGATGATGTCGTCGGCCATGGGGATCCTGTAGGTTCTTATGCCCTCCTCGGCCTCCATCTTGCCGATATAGGCGATGTTCACGCCGAAAACCCGACGCATGTCCAGTTCCTTCAGGCTCCTGCCGATCATGGCCGACCGGGGCTTCACCCTCACGAAGTCTATGCCGCCCGCGAGGGGGACATAGGTCTCCACGTTGTCGTGCTGGAGCATCCTGGCTACCCTCTCGCCCTGGTCCTTCTCCGGCATGTAGATCTGGGTGGCGCCCACTGCTCTGAGAATCCTGGCCTCGCGGTAGGTGGTCGCCCTGGAATGCACCCTGACCCCCATGTCACGGAGTATGGTGGTGACCAGGACGCTCGCGCCGAAGTCCGATCCCATCGAGACGATGGCGACGTCCACGTTGTCTATCCCGTTGGCTTTCAGGAGATTCTCGTCCGTTACGTCGAAGGCTACCGCAAGGGTGACATGATCGGCGAGTTCCTCGATCTTCCTCTCGTCCGAGTCCACCGCGATCACTTCCGAGCCCAGGTCCGCGAGATTCCTCGCCAGGCTGGACCCGAAGTTGCCGAGGCCCAGGACGGCAAACTTCCTGTGTTCGGACTGCACGGCCCTCCTACCCTATTTCGATCCTGCCCTCGGGGAGGCTGTACGCCATCGTCCTCGGCCTGACCGTGAGGGCGGCCAGGACGGATGGCCCCACCCTGCCCGCAAACATGGTGACAATGATTATCCAGTGCCCGGGTACGGTCAAATCGCGCGTCACGCCCGTAGACAGGCCGACTGTAGCAAAGGCGCTCACGGACTCGAAGATGTATTCGTCCGCGCATGTCCCGTCTTCGCCCTGTACGGTCTCGGACAGCAGCAGCGCCGTGGAGGAGACAGTGCAGAAGACGAGGCAGGCGAAGAACAGACCGGCGGCTCTCTGCAGGTCGTGGAGGGGCACCATCCTGTGCCAGAGTTCGGGTCCGGGTTTCTTCCGGAGCAGAGAGAATCCCGCCGCGGCCAGCAGTCCGACCGTCGTCGTCTTCACGCCTCCCCCCGTCCCTCCCGGAGAGGCTCCGATGAACATCAGCGCCACGAACACCCAGCGCGTAGCGGGGTGGAAGGCGAGCGCCGGTATCGTGTCGAAGCCGGCGGTCCTGGGGGTGATCGAGGACAGGAGTGCGTTGGATATCTTCACGGGCAGGGACATGCCCCTGAGCGCCCCATCCCACTCGACGGCCAGCACGAAGACCGTTCCTCCGAGGATCAGCGCTGCGGTGACGAGCGCGACGAGCCTTGCGTGGACATCCAGTCTGTTGCGGCGCTTTCCTCTGAGCGTCGACATGAAGGCGGTGACCAGCGCCGTCAGCACTGCGAAGCCGATGCCGCCGGCGACAATGAGACAGGAGATCGTGAGGCATATCGAGGGCATCTCCCTGAAGCTCTCGAGATTGTCGGGGAAGAGGCTGAAACCGGCGTTGCAGAAGGCCGACACGGAATGGAAGACGGACTGCCAGACCAGGCCCGTCGTGTTCAGCCCGGTGAGAACGGGCCTCCAGGCGGTGAATAGAATTATCGCTCCCGTAGCCTCCACGGTGAACGTCCAGCCGATGATCGATCCGATCGTCCTCCTGACGTCGCTGGTGAAGCTGGCATTCACGGCCCTCGTGATGGAGAGGCTCTGGCCGAGACCGACGCCGTGCCCCATGAAAAGGGCGAAAAAGGCGAAGAAGCTCATCAGTCCGAGCCCTCCGACCTGGATGAGCGAAAGTATGACGGCCTGTCCGAATGGAGTGAAGACGGTGGCGGTGTCGACCACCGTGAGGCCGGTGACGCATACAGCCGATGTCGCAGTGAACAAGGCGTCCAGAGGGTCTATCCCGTTCGTGGCCGCCGGGAGGAGGAGCAGGCCGGTCCCCGTCAGGATTATCGCCGCGAGCGAGATGGGGAGTATCGCCCAGACCCGCACGTGGTTGATGAGGAACGACCCCATGTGCTGTATCAGGAGCCTCGCAGCGATGATGACTACGCTCGCCTGGATCACGATGCGGATCACGCGGAGCTTCTCCGGCCAGTCGGCGCCGGAAGCCGCGACCACCGTCAGGACTGCGATGGTGAGGGCCAGGAAGAGCGTGACCCAGTGGTCGTCCTTCAGTCTGCTCCAGAGTGTCCGCCCGTCGGGGAGGAGGATCGCGGCAAGGTGCAGCAGCCAGATCACGGCGAAGGCGTGCGTGCTCCAGGATTCGGCCAGGCCGGCGCCATAACGGGCAAAGAGCAGCGCCGGGGCGGCAAGGGAGAACCAGACCGATCCCGTGAGCTTGGAGAGCAGCCCGATGATCTTCGCCATTTCCCCCTCCGGATGGATAGCGGCATATTAGCGAGCCAGCCGCCTGGGTCAAGCTGCCTCCATCCGAAGGAAGGGCTACGCCGTGGACTCTAACATGTACGAGAAGATGCTGGGCCTCAGGCCCCTGAACGTCCGTTCCGCCCTCCCCGATTCCCGTTGCGCCATCGTGAGCGGGAGGGACATCTGCGCAGTCGCGAGAGCCAGGAACGCGATCGTGATGGCCGCCAACATCAGGAACCCTCTGAGCGCCCTCGGGATACTCAGGGCGGCGAAGAAGGCCGACTCGTTCGTGATGCTGGAGCTGGCCAAGTCCGAGGGCCGCTA
>LKHC01000075.1 GCA_001618605.1 Candidatus Fermentibacter danicus | reverse complement strand
AAATCCGCGGATGACAGGGACGCCGCCATCCGGGACATCCCGCAGGCGATCGCCCGGGGGTGGTCCTCCGTGGCCATAGACGCCTCCCACAACCCCGACTTCGAGAACCTGACCTTCACCCGTGACGTCGCGATGCACATCCCCCAGTACGTCGGCCTCGAGGTCGAGGTAGGCGAGATAAGGGGCGCCGGAGTCCTCTCCACCGTCGAAGAGGCGGTCTATTTCGTGGGAGGGCTGAACTCCTGGGGGATATTCCCCGACTGCCTGGCCATCTCGAACGGCTCCAAGCACGGGACTTACGACGCCTCTCAGGGAGAGAGCGAAGGCATCGACCTCGCCCGGACCAGGGAGATTGCGGATGCGATCAGCCCGTTCGGCTGCGTGATAGCCCAGCACGGGATCAGCGGGACTCCCCTCGACAAGGTCGGGCGCTTCAGGGAGTACGGCATCCACAAGGGAAACGTGGGCACCCTCTGGCAGAACCTGGTCTTCGGGATCGAAGTCGACCCTGAAAGCGGAAACGCCGTCATCGACAACGGCTCCTTCGTGAAGAGGCCGGACAGGGGTGTGTCCTCCGAACTGTGGAACCGGATGGTCGCCGCTGCGGACGCAAGGGGCTACTCCCGCGCCTCCGGAGACTACAAGAACCTGAACCGCCCCTTCCACGCCCTCGTGATGTCCCAGCCCGCCGAGATAAGGGAGAGGATAGTCCGGGACACGGAGGAATGGGCTCTGAGGTATTTCGAGGCCTTCGGATCCATCGGCACGGGCACGGCGGTTGTCGAGGCCATCGTCGGCCGCGGCGACTGGAATCCCTTCCCCGAGAGGAGCATAGTCGCATCGAGGAGGGACCATGTCGCGGGGATGGCTCCCGACCGCACCACCGGCGCTTCGAGATCCGACGGAAAGGACTACTCTGACTGATCCCGGGCGGCCGCTCCTCATCAGGCGGGCCAGGCTGCTGGACCCGGCCCGGGGGAGGGACGAGGTCTCCGACTTACTCGTGGAGAACGGGGTCGTGGCCGCCGAAGGGACGATCGGGCCGCAGCCGGGATCTTGCG
>LKHC01000074.1 GCA_001618605.1 Candidatus Fermentibacter danicus | reverse complement strand
TGGAGCAGGATGCCGAAAGCAGCAACGCGGCTGCGGCCATAGCGATCCTCATCGTTCCTCCATCAGCGAAGGCGGGGAGGACAGAACGGGGGCGCAGACCCCCGGATCGCCCACCAGGCCCCAGGAGATCGGGCCCAGCCATCTCGTGAGGACCTCTCCGAGCATCGCGGGGTCCATGTCTCTTGCAATATCGCCGTAGATCCAGAGGTTCCGCCAGTCGCCGGTCTGTATCCGGTACATCCCCAGCATGTAGGCCTGGTTGTACGGGGACGAGAGGGACATGAGCCTTCCGGTCCTCGCGACTTCGAGAGTTCCGGCGAGATCGCCCTCGGAGAAGCCTCCATCCGCTCCGTCGAGCATGATGGCGGCCATCAGGGAGCAGGCCTCGGCCGCCTCGGGAGTGCTCGCGTAGAAATAGGCCCAGTTCCGCATCGAGGAGGCGGCGCCGGCGAAAGGCGCGTAGGTCAGCCCGCGCTCGGTGCGCAGGACCTGCCAGAAGCGGTCGCTTACGACGTCCATCGCGGAAGTGAAGAACGGATAGTCGGGATCGGATGGGGACGGCGCGGGGAACTTGCCCACGATGTAGGCGGTAGCCGTGGATTCCGGCTGGAAGATCACCGTGTCGCGGGCGATCGTGAACGGAGGAGGAGGCGTGAGGTCACCGCCGCCGGGGGCGATGCGCCCGAAGGTGCCCTCCAGGACTTCCCTGAGATCGTCCGCGCCCGTGGGGCCGACGTGCGATATGAGCATGTTTCCGGCGAGAAGCCTGTTTTCGAGGTGGTTTTCGACGTCGCCCGCCGAGAAACCGGACATGGTCTCGACCGTTCCCGAGGGGTGGAACCTGTAGGGATGACCCTCGAAGAGGCCTTCGTTCGCCACGCGCCAGATCCTCTCGTCGGGATCGCTCTCCTCGATCAGCAGCGTCTGCAGCAGGCCGTCCCTGGTGCGCTCGAATGCCGCGGGCTCGAGTTCGGGATGGATGAGGCAGTCGGACACGGCGTCGAGCAGTTCCGGCAGGTCCTCCTCCAGGCACATCAGCCGGATGGCGCTGAAGTCGTACCCGTACACGCCCTCGATCCTGGCCTGGGTGACGTCCATCAGCGACCGCCAGGTCTCGCCGGGATACCTCCCGGAACCCATCAGGCAGGCTTCGAAGGCGAGGTTCTCGATGCCTGCCGTCTCCTCGTCGAGCATCCTGGACCCGCCCTCGAGGAACACGGCGACGCCTTCGTTGGCGGAGGTGGTCTGTCTCGTGATGACCCTGATCCCGTTCGAGAGGGTGAACTC
>LKHC01000073.1 GCA_001618605.1 Candidatus Fermentibacter danicus | reverse complement strand
TCCGACCCCGACGGACATCCACCCCCGCATCCTGTCGACATCGATCGACTACGAAGAGCGCTCAGCTTCGCTCGAACTGGCCTTTTCAGTCGCCGGATACTTCGGGTTGTCGGCGGTGGAAGCGGTTTCGATCGCCCATGAAGTCGGAGTCTCGGTGTCACGGTGGCGTAATGTCGCCAGAGCGTTCGGTATCTCCCGAACCGAGGTGGAGCGGATGGCGACCGCTTTCGAACACACTGACCTGGAGAAAGCCATCTCCGGTTCCAGACATCATGGCAGCATCGGGACATCTCCACAGGATTGACAGGATAGGTTTCTCATTGCCTGCCTGGTGTTGCTGTCCATCTCACCCGACATCCTGTATACTCCCAAAATCCACGCTGAAGGGGGCACATGCTCGATAGCGCCACCAGACATCGCATAGACACCGCCCGCGACATCCTCGTCGGCAAGGTTCCCGACCCCAAGAGCCAGGTCGAGCAGATCACCATCGCCCTCATCTACAAGTTCATGGACGACATGGACGCCGAGAGCGAGGAGCTTGGCGGAAGCCGCAGCTTCTTCGCGGGCGACTTCGAGAAGTACGGCTGGGCCAGGCTGATGCGCCCCGGCCTGGGCGGGCACGAGATGCTCAACCTCTATGCCGAGGCCATCACGCGCATGCCCGAGAACCCCGGCATCCCGCCCCTGTTCCGCAGCATCTTCAAGAACGCCTATCTGCCGTACCGCGATCCCGAGACGCTTCGGCTGTTTCTCAAGGTCATCGACGAGTTCATTTACGACCACAGCGAGCGCCTGGGCGACGCCTTCGAGTACCTGCTCTCCGTGCTGGGCTCGCAGGGCGACGCCGGGCAGTTCCGCACGCCGCGCCACATCATCGACTTCATCGTCGAGGTTATCGACCCGAAGAAGAACGAAAAGGTGCTGGACCCGGCCTGCGGCACTGCGGGATTCCTGATCTCGTCGTGGAAGCACATCCTGAAGGCGAACACCGACGCGAAGGGCAAC
>LKHC01000072.1 GCA_001618605.1 Candidatus Fermentibacter danicus | reverse complement strand
CTTCAACACGCTCTCCCTGGCCTACAAGACCAGCCGTGGCGAGCGCGATGTGCTCTATCCGGAAGGGGTCAACGTCATCGCCGTGTTCCCCGACACCGGCATCAACATCTGGGGCCAGAAGACGCTGCAAAGCCAGCCCTCGGCCGTGGACCGCATCAACGTGCGCCGTCTGATGATGTTCATGGAGGAAGCCATCTCGGAATCCTCCCGCTTCGTGGTGTTCGAGCCGAACCATCCCCAGACCTGGCGTGCCCTCGGCCGCCTGATCAACCCCTTCCTGCAGGACATCAAGGACAAGGGTGGCCTCTACGACTTCGCATTCCAGTGCGACGAGGAGACCAATACCCCGGCGGTCATCGACCGCAACGAAATGGTGGCCCGCGTGTTCGTCAAGCCGACCAAGACGGCGGAGTTCATCGAGCTGAACTTCATCCTGACCAGCACCGGCGCGGACTTCAAAGAAATCATCTAACGGGAGAACACGGCTATGAGAAGCGGAAACATGCCCAAGAGCCTTTACCAGAACTGGCAATTCGCCATCGAGGTAAATGGCTTCGACGTGGCCCTGTTCCACAAGGGACAGGAGCCAAAAACCGAATTCGAGGAAGTGGCCTTTGCCCCGGCCGGTTCGATGTTCGACCAAAAGGTGGCAGGGCGGGTCAAGTTCGAGGACATCACCCTCGAGAAAGGCACCCTGCAGGACGGCTCCGACGAGGCGGCCCGCGAATGGATCAAGAAACAGGTGGACGTGAACGCCGTCACCGGCGGCCTTCCGGCCGACTACATGCGCGACATCGACGTTGTCCGCTACGACCGCACCGGCAACGAGACCCGCCGCTGGACCCTGCATGGGGCCTGGGTGAAGGCGCTCGAATACGACGAGCTCGAAGGCGGCAACACCGAGAACACCATCGAGAAGCTCACCATCTGCTTCCAATACTGGACCTAAACCGGAGGATCGACCATGTACAGCTTTGAACTGCCAAGCGGCACTGAACTCGAGCTCCGGGAAATGACCGGGGCCGAGGAAGAACTGCTCACCAACCAGCGCCTGATCCGCTCCGGAGAGGCGATCAACCAGGTGCTCCGCAACTGTTTCGTCCGGCTGGGCGAGAAGACCGATCCCGATCTCGCCGAGGTGATGAACCTGCTCTCGGGTGACCGGCTGTTCGCCCTGGTCCGCCTGCGCCAGATTTCCCTCGGCGACGAGGTGGAGCTGGAGCTGAGCTGCCCGAACAGCTCCTGCCGCATGACCAACTTTGTGACCATCAATCTCGAGGATCTCAAGGTCACCCCCTACGGCGAGGAGCGGGAGTTCGCCTTCAAGCTGCCCGGCTCGAAGAAAACCGTGCGCTTCGGATATCTCGATGGCCACAAGGAAAAGCGTCTGGCCAGCCTGCGCGAGCCCAACATCACCTCGGCCATGCTCATCCGCGTCCTCGACATCGACGGCAAGGCTCCCTCCAAGAAGAGCCTGGCGGAAATGTCGATGCGCGACCGCAACGCGCTGCGGCAGGAGATGTCGCGGGTCGACGCGGGAATCGACACCTCGGTCGAAACCGAATGCGATGGCTGCGGCACCAAGATCCGCACCCGCCTGGAGGCCGAACCGGCTTTTTTGTTCCCAGGAGTTCGCTTGTAAGCGACGCATTCTTTCTCGCTTACGGCGGACTGCACTGGGGCTGGTCGGAAACCCGCTCGCTGCCGCTCAGGGTCCGGCGTCAGTTCGTCGAGGCCCTCGAGCGGCAGCTTGATTTTGAACGTGAGCAAACGGAACGGCGATAGATGAACGGCGATCTCGGACTGGGCATAGTGGTATCGATGAAGGATGCGTTCTCGCAGAACGCGCAGCGCATCCGTGGTTCCATGATGGACCTCGATTCCACCGTGGCGGATGCCAGCGAGCGGATGACCCGCAACCTGGACCGCATCCAGCAAGGGACCATGATGCTGGGGGCGGGACTGGCCCTGATGGCAGTACCCGCCGCCCTGGTCGCCTCCACCGCCGCGACCCAGAAAGCCCTGGGCGAGCTGGCGTCCCTC
>LKHC01000071.1 GCA_001618605.1 Candidatus Fermentibacter danicus | reverse complement strand
CTCACCTGCTGGCCGTAGTCCGACTCCGCAATCCATTTCAGGGGCTCCTCGATCGAGTCGAAGGCGGCTACGGGCACGACCGGGCCGAACTGCTCCTCGGTGTAGAGCCTCATTCCGGGGCCCACAGGGTACACTACGGCAGGGTTCATCAGGGTTCCCACCGCATCCCCGCCGCCGGGGCCGGCGATCGAGGCGCCCTTCGAAACGGCATCCCCGATCAGGCTCTTCATGGATTCCACCTTACCCTCCTCCGGGAGGGGGGTGATCTGCACCCCTTCATCCCACGGCATCCCGGCCTTCAGCCTTCCGACCGCTTCGACGAAGCGCCCCATGAAGCTTTCCAGAATGCCCCGATGCACGAACAGCATCTTCAATGCGGTGCAGCGCTGGCCGTTGAACGAGAGGGCGCCCAGGACGCATTCCCGTACCGCGGTGTCGAGATCCGCGTCGGAGAGCACGATGCCGGCGTTCTTGGCCTCGAGCCCCAGCACGCAGCGGAGCCTGTGGGGCTTGGGATGCTGTCTGCGCAGCAGGTCGGCCACTCTGCTCGTTCCGATGAATGCCAGTACGTCTATCGCGCCTGATTCCATCAGCGGACCGACGACGGTTCGGCCGTCGCCGTAGACCGTGTTGACCACTCCCCTGGGGAAGCAGTCGCGGAAGGCAGCGAGGAGGGGTTCGTGCAGCAGGACACCCAGCTTGGGCGGCTTGAAGATCACCGAGTTCCCCATGACCAGGGCCGGGATCAGCGTGGTGAAGGTCTCGTTCAGAGGGTAGTTGAACGGTCCCATGCAGAGCACCACGCCCAGCGGCGCACGCCTGATCTGGCCTATCACGCCCTGCTCCATCACGAATCTCGACGAGGCGCGGTCCAGATCCTTCAGGGCCTCGATCGTGTCGCGGACGTACTCTACAGTCCTGTCGAACTCCTTGCGCGAATCGGAGAGGCTCTTGCCTATCTCCCACATCATCCTGCGCACGACTTCGTCGCGGCTCTCCATCATCCGCGCCGCGAAGTCCGACAGGCATCCTATCCGCTTCTCCACCGGCATGGTAGGCCAGGCCCCCCTGCCGCCGTCCTGGGATCTCAGCGCGGCGTCCAGAGCCTCCCCGGACTGCTTCCCGGAGAGCAGCGGATAGCTCCCGATGCTGGTTCTCGCCGGACCGGAGGGCGTCACGGTGCAGATCGGAGAGAGCACGTCCTGGAAGGGACCGTCCCACTGCCGGATCTCCCCGTCGCAGAGGTAGGAACGCTGCTCGAGCCTTTTTCCGAGCCTGAACTCCTCCGGGATTCCATCGACGCCTGGGAATACGGATGCATTGTGCGGGTTCACGGGTGCAGACCTCCGT
>LKHC01000070.1 GCA_001618605.1 Candidatus Fermentibacter danicus | reverse complement strand
GCCTCCGTTGGAATCGGCGGCGTGGAGGATGCAGTACAGGCCGGAGAACCTGGAGCGTCTCCGACTCGTGTTCCAGGGCCCATCCCTGAGGGTCTTCGCGGTAAATGGATCATCCGCGCCCGACTGCACGATGCCTCCTGGCCCCCTCTTCGAGGAGCGCTACTCCTCCCTCTTCGGCGAATACAGGAAGGCGACGGCCGTCGTCTCCGACCCGCTGGGCACCGCGATGTCCCTCGCCACGGCCGGGATGGCCAACCGGTCACCCGATCTCCTCTCCGCGGCGCTCATGCTTCTCTCGAACAACGGGGGAGTCGTCGAGGACGCCACAGGGCTCCTCCAGCAGCTTCTCGTCCTTCACATGGACGGCCTCTATCCCATCGAGCCCCTGGCCGACGACTTCCACACCTACCTCGCGGCATACGGCCCCGATCCGGAAATCAGGATCGATCTCGCCAGGATCTATCTGGCGTCGGGGATGACGGAGGAGGCTTCGATGGAGTATTCGGCAGCCATCGCCGAGAACCCTGCTCTCGAAGGTTCCGGGGTCGCGGAGGATCTGGCCTGGCTCGGGGATCTGACCGAAAGGGAGATCCGATGAGATTCGTGAAGATGACCGGCGCCGGCAACGACTTCATCGCCGTGAACAACGCCGCCGGCGCCCTCGACGGAGTGCTGACCCGGAGTTCGATCGCCCGCATGTGCAGAAGAGGCCTCTCGATAGGAGCCGACGGCCTGCTCGAACTTCGTTCCGCCTCTGACCCGCACTCAGGCGCCGATTACAGGATGATCTACTACAACAGCGACGGAGGCCGGGCCTCGATGTGCGGCAACGGAGGCAGGTGCATGGCCCGCTTCGCCATGATGGAGGGCGTGGCGGGAAGCAGCCAGGTGTTCGAGAGCGACGCAGGTCTCCACAGGGCCGTGATCCTGGATTCATGCGGCGTCCGTCTGTGGATGACCGATCCGGTCATGATCGAACCCGAACTGC
>LKHC01000069.1 GCA_001618605.1 Candidatus Fermentibacter danicus | reverse complement strand
CTCATGAGAACCTGGGAGAGGGGCGTAGAGGGGGAGACCCTCGCCTGCGGCACCGGCGCTGTCGCCGCCGTCTTCGCCGGAGTACGGCTCGGACTGCTGGATTCTCCCTGCCGTATCGTCCCCACCGGTGGAGTGCCTCTGTCCGCAGGGCGGGATGATGACGGCTGGTGGCTCGAGGGCGAAGCCAGAGCCGTTTACTCGGGCGATACGGTGGAGCCATGATTCCGTGCATTCCGGCCTTGACAGGAACCGCCTCATGACCTATTCAATTCCCCCGTCCGGAGCGGGCATAGCTCAGTTGGTAGAGTGTCAGCCTCCCATGCTGAAAGTCGCGGGTTCGAATCCCGTTGCCCGCTCCATTCTCGTTTTCACCCTTCTTCTGGTTCTTCCGACGGCTTCCGCCGACAGCATCACCTGGCAGCTCCGGGGAGGCGTGATCCCGCAAACCGCATCGGCGGCGGCGGAATCCATGATCTCGCTCATTCTGATGGATCTGGGGGGCTTCGAGGCCGTCTCCGGCATGCCGACGCCGTATTCGACACCGTCTGCAGCACAGATAGCGGCCTCGGGCGCTCCCGGCGCCGAGGAGAGGCTGCGCAACAAGCTCAGGTCAGGGGACAGGACGGCACTGATGCCCCTGGTGCTGATGCTAGTCTCCAACGGCGAGATGGACAGGGCGTCCGCATGCATGGCGGGCCGCGGCATCCGCCTCCCGGCAAACAGGCGGGATCTGGCGCTGGCGGCGTCCTGGTACGGCAGGTTCTCCCTGCACCCGCACCTCGCGAGGCTAAGCGACCCTCCTCCCGACATGACCGGCGACGACAACGCAACGGTGATCGCGGCGGTGGTCGCGGCGGGCTGGATGGATCTCGCGCCGGACGGACTCTTCCATCCCGAGCGTCTCGTCTCTCCGGTGGACATGGCCTCCATAGACCGTGCCTTCCCTTCCGACGCCTCCTTCCCTCCCGGGATCATCTGGCTGGACGAGATCGATCCATTCTTCAGGGGGAACCGGTGAAGACCCCATCCGAGGCGCTTTTCGCGCAGTACCCGACGAGGTGGCCGCCGCTCGTTCCCGCCCTGATCACGGGCGCAAGGCTCGTGGCCGCACCGGTGATGGCCATACTGGCCTACTTCGGAACGAACCCCCAGGTCCTGTTCTGGATCATTCTGGGCGCCGCCCTGTCGGACTACCTCGACGGATGGGTAGCGCGCAGGCTGCACAGGACCTCGTTCGAAGGCAAGGTTCTCGACTTCATGGCGGACAAGGTGTTTCTATCCGTGGCCTTCCTCGTGCTCGCCAGAGCCGGGTGGATAGAGCCTGTCATCGCGGCGGTCCTCGTCAGCTACCATCTGCTTGTGCTCGCCGCGACCACGGTGGTCTCCTGGGGTGTCGGGAAGCCGCTGGTCGTAATTCCCACCAGCGAGAAGCTGGTCGTCATACTCAGCTTCGTCCTGGCCGCCGGAGCGGCGGGGGCGGCGGCGTTCCCCGGCAAGG
>LKHC01000068.1 GCA_001618605.1 Candidatus Fermentibacter danicus | reverse complement strand
CGGGATCGGCGATCCCCGTGTGGTGGTTTTCGGGATAACAGGCAAGCAGGGGCAGAGCACGACCAGGGTCATGACCGGCTTCGGCACCAAGGTGCTCGCCGGGGTGACCCCGGGCAAGGGAGGTCAGGAGGTCGACGGGATACCCGTCTTCAACTCCTGCTCTGAAGCCGTCGCGGCATTTCCCGCGATCGACACCGCGGTCTTCTTCGTCCCGGCGGGGGCCGTCCTGTCCGCTACACGAGAGGCCGCCGCCGCCGGGATCCGCTTCATGGTGCACACGGCGGACGGCGTCTCGACTCACGACGCCGCTCTCATGAGGGAGATATCCATCACGGACGGCTTCAGGATAGTAGGCCCAAACACGGTGGGCATGCTCGACACCACCGGCTTTCTCTTCGGCCTGATAGGCGGAAACGCATCCTGGGCGCGCAGGAACTACCTTCCGGGCTCTGTCGGGATCATCTCCAGATCCGGGGGGCTCTCGCAGCTCCTCGGCGCGTTCCACTGCAGGCCGCACCTGCCGGGACCGCTCCCGGGGGGCGGATACGGCGAACTCTGGGGAGAGAAGGGGCCGGGCGTCTCGGCGGTGATCTGCGTCGGCGGCGATCCCGTTCCTGGAACGACTCTTCTCGAGGCTGCGGAGGCTTTCGAGGCCGATCCCAGGACGAAGGTGATCGCTGGCTACGGCGAAACCGGCACCATGCAGGAGAACGAACTCGCTGAAGCCGTAGCGAATGGCAGGATCAGAAAGCCCATGGTGATGTTCCTCGGGGGCAAGTTCACGGCCGCGGGGGTCTCGCAGAGCCATGCCGGCGCCATGATCCGGAGCGAAGCGGAAACCTGGGACGCCAAGAGGAAGGCTCTCGAGGAAGCCGGAGTAAAGGTCGTGGACAGGCCGGACGCCGTCTTCGGATCAGTCGCGTCCGTCCTCTCGTCGATCTGAGGGAGCGCCCCTCAGCTCCTATCGAGCTGGAAGTATCTCGCCCAGTCGAAGACCCTGTAGCCGGCCTTCTCGAGCATCATGAGCGCAGGGCCGTCGCTTGCGGGTATGGTCTGTCTGGTTCTGGTGCAGCCCTTCTCACGCAGCAGGGAGAGGCCGGTAGTCAGGATGGC
The DNA here is from genome assembly GCA_001618605.1 of Candidatus Fermentibacter danicus. Taxonomy (GTDB): domain Bacteria; phylum Fermentibacterota; class Fermentibacteria; order Fermentibacterales; family Fermentibacteraceae; genus Fermentibacter; species Fermentibacter danicus. The sequence goes on along the minus strand of LKHC01000068.1, from coordinate 5,115 downwards.
GGTGCCTATCCCCCTTCTTCTGAAGCGGGGAAGAACGCCCAGGAAGTAAAAGGCGCCCTCTCCGGCGTCGAGGCTGTCCTGCCTGGCCATCATCACTCCGGCCGGCTCCCCCTCCTGCATGACCACTCTGAACAGGCCCGCGTCGAAGTTCGAACCGGAACTCCACGAGGAGAGATATGCGTCGAAGTCTATCTCGGCCCAGACCGTTCTGCCGGCGCAGTCCCTCGCTATCGAGGCCATCCTCTCCGGGCCGGTCCTGTCGATATCCAGGGTTTGAAGCCCGTCCTCCGGAGGGACAACATCCTCGAGCGACCGTGAGAGGATCGTGCTGTCGCGGAAGAATCTGAACCCCGCCGCCCGGTAGACGTCCTGGAGCCTCGCCCTGTCCTCCCTGTCCTGATCGGAATAGACGGCGGCCCTGATCGTTCCGGCCCTCGGAGAGACGGCGCGCACGGCCTCCTTCACCAGCATCAGCTCCAGCTCTCTCTGATCGGGGACCTCCCTGGTCGCGTGAGGGACGCCGATGAGCACTTCATCACCGTCTCTCTCGTGTCCCGTGAAGATGAATCCGGAGGGCGAGCCCCCGGCATCGAATGCGCCGAGGTAGGCGCCGTCGAAGAAGTCGTCCAGCGCGAATCCCAGGAGATGCCCGGAAAGGAAGCCGAGCAGATCCCTCCTGTCCAGATTGCGGATGGAGTAGGGGGCATCCCGTCCGGTCATACCGTCCTCCATCCTCCGGAGTCCATGCCTGTTCTCACCTGATGTATCCGAGATCGCGCAGAGCCCTGTCCACCGTTTCCGCGAAGTCGACCACGCCGGGCCTCCCCCCTGCGGGAGTCGCCCAGTATGTGAGAACGTCCTCGAGGAGGACGGAGTCCGGGGGCAGCGGGGATTCCTCGCGGGGGTCGCTCGACAGGTCGAACATCGCGGCTTCACCAGTGATCGGGTCCAGGATGACCTTTCTGCTCCCGAGGACGCTCGACGCGCGGTCTCCATCGGCCCACAGAACGCCGCTGGCGTGGGCGGTGCAGAGGCCATGGGCTCCCGCATCGTCATCAGGGGCTGCCAGCAGATTCCTCCCGGCGAGACCTATTGGCGCATCCAGGCCGCACAGCGCCGCCAGGGTCGGCAGGATGTCGACATGCGACGCCGGCTCGTCCACGGACAGGGACGGCACGCCCGGGCCGGCCATCACGAGCGGAACCCTCACGGTCTCCTCGTATAGGTTCCTGCCGTGTTCGACGCCGCCGTGCTCGAGGAATTCCTCGCCATGGTCGCCGGTGACCAGTATGACCGTGGAACCGTCGAGGCCTCTATCCCGGAGGCCCTGCAGGAGCCGGCCCAGCTCGGCGTCGGAATAGGCCAGTTCTCCGTCNNTCGTATCCGGGATCGGTGAAGAGGTCCGAATAGGGGTGCGGAGGATCGTAGGGCATGTGGGGATCGTAGAAGTGAACGACCGCGAGGAAGGGGCCGGAGGATGGATCGAAGCCGTCGAGCCATCCGAGGAAGGCGTTGACCGTCTCCCCCGCCCTTCTGAGCGAAGCCCGATTGGTGAACCCCGAACAGCCGAAATGGTCGAACCCGACATGGAATCCGAAGTCCTCGTTCAGGAAGACCACGTTGAAGAAGGCGGCGGTCCGGTATCCATCGATCCTGAAGAGCTTCTGGATCGTGGGCAGGTCCGGGTCCAGCCCGTAGAAGACTCCGTCTCTCCTTCCCGCCATGTGTTCCCTCGGAGTTAGCCCCGTCAGTATCGAGGCGAAGGCCGGGAGCGTCCAGGAACTCTGGGACCTGAAGGAGGTCCAGCTCGCTCCGCATTCCGCCAGGCTGTCGAGTACGGGCGTGGTCTCCCTGTTGTAGCCGGTGAAGGAGGCATGATCGGCCCTGAACGTATCGATCACGACCAGGACGACGTTCGGCCCTGCCGGAGCACGGCCGCAGCCGCATAGAACGGGCAGGAGAACGCAGAGGATCACGGCGCTCCGGCGCAGGTCAGCCGTGGGCCTCCAGCCAGTTCTCCCCCCAGCCGGTCTCGACCCTGAGAGGCACTTCAAGTCTGTACGCTCCTTCCATGGATTCCCTGAGTATTCCTGCCACATCCTCCGCCCGCCCCGGGGGGCATGATGCGACAATCTCGTCATGTACCTGGAGGACGAGCCCGGCTTCGGGAACCTCCCTGCCGAGGCGATCCGCGGCCCCGATCATAGCGAGCTTCATCAGGTCGGCCGCCGACCCCTGCACGGTCGTGTTCACGGCCATCCTCTCCATCGACTTCCTGGTGTTTCCGCGCGCGGAGGCCAGGTTCCGGAAGAGGCGCCTCCTCCCGAGTATGGTCCTCGTCTCGCCTCTGGATTCGGTCTCGGCGACGCACGAACGGAAATAGGCGTCGACCTCGGGATAGGCCGCGAAGTACCTGTTTATTATTCCCGAAGCCGTGCCCCTGTCCACCCCCAGCCGCTGGGCAAGGCCGTGGGCGCTCACTCCGTAGATGATCGAGAAGTTGATTTCCTTGGCCTTCCGGCGGTGTTCCGGCGAAGATGAGCCGAATACTGCAAGAGCCGTTCTGGAATGGATGTCGGCGTCTTCGCGGTAGGCCCGCCTCAGGGCTCCCCCGCCCGCGAGGTGGGCCAGAACCCTCAGCTCGATCTGGGAATAGTCCGCACTCACGAGCACGTCACCCGCCCGCGGCGCGCCGAAGCATCGCCTGATCTCCCTGCCCCTCTCGGTCCTGATCGGGATGTTCTGGAGATTGGGGTCGCTGGAGCTGAGACGGCCTGTGGCCGTCACCGCCTGGTTGAACGAGGTGTGGATCAGTCCCGTCACGGGAGAGACGAAGGACGGCAGCTTCCCGACATATGTCGAGATCAGCTTGGAAATCTCGCGGTGTTCCGCGACCAAACCGACGAAGGGATGAAGCCCGGCCAGGGCCTGGAGTACGGTTGCATCGGAAGAAGCCGCGCCCTTCCCGGTCCTTCCGATCCTAGGCAGCCCCAGATGGTCAAACAGGACCGATGAGACCTGGGACGGGCTCCGGAGGTTCACTCTGATTCCGGCGGCATCCTCGGCCCTGGCCTCGATGTCGCCGAGAAGGTCGGTCAGTTCGCGACTGACCCCCTCCAGGGAGGTCGAGTCGAGCGAGACCCCCCTCCTCTCCATGGCCGAGAGCACCGGCGAAAGGGGGAGTTCGACTGTCCTATAGACGCGCTCCATGCCTTCATCCTCAGCGATCTCCCGTTCGAGGCCCCTGAGGAGGCGAAGGTTTTCGGAAGCCGCCCGAAGGGCGTCGCCATGCCCGGCTGAGATGTCGAAATCCCGGAACAGGGCGCCGGCGGCTTTCGATGCGGCCCTGCCGGAATCTTCATCCCCCGCAGTGAGCAGATACCGGGCCAGGGTCAGGTCGCCTGCGGGGCGTCCCGACGGGATGCCCAAAGCGCAGGAGAGGTGGGAGAAGGTTTTGGAATCGTACGAGACGACCAGGTCGCTTCCTATGATCGATGCGACCTCCGGAGGCGTCGCGGGCAGGCGTCCGAGGTCATAGAACCAGTTTTCGTCGGGATCGTCCGCAGCCAGGACCAGTGAATCCGGTCTGCGGGTGCCGTAGCCCGGGCCTTCCGGCAGAAGTGCGGCGAAGAGCGACGAACCCATGGTAAGCCTCGCGGAGAGGCTCGATGAGTCGCCCATGCGCGATTCCGGCCCGGTCTCCGTCGACTCGGACGACGGAGAGCGCCGTTCAGCTTCCAGGTTTACGCCCATCCTGACGGCGACTGTCCTCATCCCGTATTCCGAGAGCACGCCCGCAGCCCCGGCATCCGGCTTTCCGAGCCTGAGTTCATCCGGACCCCGCGCTTCCGTCGCATCGGCCCTCAGAGTAACGAGTTCCAGGCTCATGCGGACCGAGGCTTCTGACTCGGCGAGCTTCGTCCTGAGAGACTCCGGACGGACTTTCGCCAGGGATCCGTAGATCCCGTCGATCGATCCGAATTCTCCGATCAGCCTGGCCGCCGTCTTGGGCCCTATGCCCCTCGCCCCGGGCACGTTGTCCGAACTGTCGCCGGCGAGCGCCAGAAAATCGGCGATTTGCGAAGCCTCCACCCCTATGACTCCGGCCACCTGGTCAGGCCCGATGACCGCCGGAGGGCTTCCCGGCCTGCCTGGTCTGATCACGGAAACGCTGTCCGAGACGAGCTGCAGGAGATCCTTGTCCGAAGAAAGGATATCCACCGACCAGCCGGCCGATTCGGCTCTCCATGCACAGGAGGCGATCAGGTCGTCGGCCTCCCATCCGGAGGCTGCGATCACCGGGATGCCGAGAGCCTTGAAGAGCCGCGGCGCGGCTTCCGCCTGCCGCACCAGGTCCGGGGGCGTCTCCGGCCTGCCGGCCTTGTATTCAGGATAGACGGCGTTCCTGAAGCCGGGTTCGTGAGAATCGAATGCCGCCGCCGCCGAATCCGGCCGGAGGCGTTCGATCAGAGAGAGAGTCTCGTTGACAAGATGGTGAAGCCCGCTCGTGACCATCCCCCCCGGTGCGCGCAGAGGGTTTCCGATCATCGCGAAATGGCCGCGGTAGAGCATTCCCATGCTGTCCACGAGCAGGATTCTCACGGCCTTCTCCAGGGCAGGGCGCGGGCCGCATCCAGGATCTCGTCGACCGTGATGGATTCCATGCACAGGGCTTCCGCGCCCTTGCGGCAGGTGGGCTCGAAGCAAGGCGAGCAGTCGAATCCGGAAGCTCTCACGATTGTTATGGAAGGACCTCTCGGCGCGGTCCACTCCGGGGACGTGGATCCGAAGAGCACCACGGACGGCACACCCAGCAGAGCGGTCAGATGCATGCCTCCCGAGTCGTTGCCCAGGGCGGCGGAGGCTCCGGAGAGCCTCCTGCACAATTCGGGCAGGGGGAGGCCGACGGCGGCTTCTATGACGCCTCCGGAACCGGAGGCCATCGACTCTATGAGGCTGGACTCGCCTGCGCTGCCGTAGAAGACGGCTCCCAGTCCGGTCTCCTGCGACAGCCGGATGGCCGCTTCGGGAAATCCGTTCCAGATCTTCGAGGATCCGTAGGCGGCGCCTGGAAACACCGCTATGTGAGGGGGGGCCGGATCGAAGCGGGGAATC
>LKHC01000067.1 GCA_001618605.1 Candidatus Fermentibacter danicus | reverse complement strand
ATCCGGACGGAGGCCTTCAGGAGAGTAGGCGGTTTCGACACCGACTATTTCTTCTACCACGAGGAGACCGATCTCCAGTACAGGTTCCGCAAGGCCGGCATGGATGTCTGGTTCATCCCCGGGAGCGAGGTGGTGCACATCGAGGGCGGCTCCGCCTCGGCCCTGTTTGGCCGTGAAACGACGCTCCGGTATATATCCGGGAAACTCCGCTTCCTGAGGAAGCACGGCGGTCCGCTGGACGCCGCATGCTTCCGGCTCCTGATGTCTGTGATGCATCTCGGGAGGGCTGCCGCAGGGATCGTGCGACCGCGAAAGGCGGCGGAAGACTCCAGGTTTTCGCGCGGCTACTGCTCGAAGGCCCTGATGGAACTCTGGGACTTTTCCTCCCGGAAGTGATGAAAGGCCAGTCATGCCTGTCGTTCTGGGTTTCAACTGCTACAAGCACGATGCGGCGGCCGCCATACTCGTGGACGGACGGCTCGTGGCCGCAGCCGAGGAAGAGCGCTTCACCAGGCGCAAGCACGACTCCGACTATCCCGCGAAGGCCGTGGAGTACTGCCTGAAGACTGCCGGCGTCACGGCTTCGGACATAGACTGCGCCGCCTACTACATGGTCCCGGGCGAGGTCGCGAGGGAGAACATCCGCTATTCAAGGCACTATCTGTTCTCCCCGGGTGGGGGTAACTTTCTCCTGGGCCAGCTCGCCGGTTCGCGCAAGATGTCGCTTGTCGGAGCGACGCTCAGGGATCATCTCGGCCCCTCCTTCCGGGCGAGGATGGCCTTCGTCGATCATCACGAGGCCCATGCCTGGGCTGCGTGGTACTGTTCCGGATTCGAGAGCGCCGCCGTGCTCACCATGGATGGGGTGGGCGAGCGCACCACCAGCATTCTCGGCAGGTTCGACGGCCCCAGGCTAAGCAGGATCGCCGGGTCGGCGTTCCCGAACTCCCCCGGCGTCTATTACAGCGCCGTCACGAAGCATCTCGGCTTCGAGCCCGACAGCGACGAGTACAAGGTCATGGGTCTCGCCTCGTACGGCGGGCCGGAGTTCGAAGACCTCTTCAAGAGGATGATCCGCGCTACGGACGACGGCAGGATAGCGGTGGACACCGACCTGATGGACATTCACAGGGGGGTCCACTTCGCGAGGTTCGCCCCGTCGGTGGAGAGACTGATCGGCCCCGTGCGCAGGCCCGGCGAAGAGATCACCCACACCCACGAGAACGTGGCCGCTTCGGCCCAGAAGGCTCTGGAAGCCGTCGGCCTGAAGCTCGCGACCATCCTCAGGAGCAGGACAGGTCTGGACAGGCTCGTAATCTCAGGTGGCGTGGGCCTGAACTGTGTCATGAACGGCGTCATAGAAAGGGAGGCCGGGTTCGCCGAGGTCTACCCGCTCCCGGCCCCGCACGACGCCGGGACTTCGATAGGAGCGGCAGTCGCCGCCTACATCCCGCTCTTTGGAGCGGACTCGCTCGAGTCGCCGGACGGGATGTATCTCGGTTCCTCCTACTCGGAGAAGGAGATCGAAGCCGCCCTGGTGCAGTCGAAGCAGCCCTGGACGAAACCGGAGGACATCCATATGGAGACCGCCCGCCTGGTGGCGGACGGGAAGGTCGTCGGTCTCTTCCAGGGCAGGATGGAGTTCGGCCCCAGGGCGCTGGGGAACAGGTCGATCCTGGCCGATCCGAGGCGCGCCGACATGAAGGACATAGTGAACAGCGTAGTCAAGCAGCGCGAGGGATTCCGGCCCTTCGCCCCGAGCTGTCTGGAGGACAGGGCGGGGGAGTACTTCGAGGGCTGCGGGAAGTCGCGATACATGATCTCGACGTACATGGTCGCGCCGGGGAAGGCTGAGGTCATACCGGCCGTCACTCACGTGGACGGGACCGCGAGGGTACAGACCGTCACGCCGGAGACGAACGAATCCTACTGGACCATCATCCACCGGTTCTCGGAGCTGACGGGCGTGCCGGTTGTGCTCAACACATCGTTCAACGTGAAGGGCGAACCGATCGTAGAGTCTCCGGTGGACGCCCTGAGGTGCTTCTGGGGCACAGGCCTGGACGCCCTCTCCATCCCCCCCTTCCTCATCGTGAAACCAGATCGTTTTTAACATCTGGACCTAACTCCGCATTACCCGGCACCAAATGACTATCTATGCGCTGTACGGCGTGGTCCTGAAATGCGCGGCGGGAGATATCTCGTTCGATAGAGAGATTTGAATACTGAGGCTGCCTGGCTGGGTGAATTCTATGCCAGTAAGAATTAATTGCCTTCAAGATCTCAACGCCGGGCTGGTGCCGTATGAACGCCAAGGCCGTCTATATGAAGCCTTAAGGGCTTCGCTGCAGGCAGATCCACGTAGTTTGGACCAGTTGTTAAAAACGATCTGAAGGGTCAAGGCAGTCACCCGGCGCTGAGATTCCAAAGACAATCAGTATTTATTAGTACAGAATCTACCAAACCGGGCAGCCTGCGACACATAATACCAATTAATAGACGAGATATCTTCAGTAGCGTAACTTAGGAGTCAAGCCATACAGCGGATAGATAGTCGTTTGGTGTTAGGTAATGCGCAGTTAGTTCCAGATGTTAAAAGCGATCTGAAGGGTTAGTCGCCGCCGAGCTTTCGCTGGAGCGTTCTGCGGCCTATACCCAGCATTTCGGCGGCACGTGTCCGATTGCCGCCGGCGAGGGCCAGAGTCCTCTCTATGACCATTTCCTCGATCTCGTCGAGGCTTCTCGGCAGTTCAATCTTCAGAACCTCCGAGCCCTTCGCGGAGCTTCCGCTTATCTCGTCAGGGATGTCGTCGGGGGAGATGGTCGTTCCCGACATTATCACGAGGCTTTCCATCAGATTGCGCAACTGCCTGACATTGCCCGGCCAGGAGTACCCGGACAGTATCGAGAGCACCTCCGGATCGACCGTCGGTACCGGCAGACCGTGCCTCTCCGCCGCGTCACGGACGAACGACACCGCGAGCAGCGGGATGTCCTGCTTCCTCGCCCTCAGCGGAGGGATGTACAGCTCGACGACCTTCAGCCGATAGTACAGATCCTTCCTGAACGACCCGTTCCTCACGCGGGCCGCCAGGTCGCTGTTCGTGGCGGCTATGAGCCTCACATCGGTAGGAACGGGTTTCGTCCCTCCCAGGCGCGTGACCTGCTCCTCCTCCAGGGCTCTCAGAAGCTTCACCTGCGTGCCTGGGGGAATCTCGCCGATCTCGTCCAGGAGCAGAGTCCCTCCGCGGGCGGCTTCGAACCTGCCCTCGGCCATGCGTTCCGCCCCCGTGAAGGCGCCCCTCTCGTGCCCGAACAGCTCGTTCTCGAGCAGGGTTTCCGGTATGGCGGCGCAGTTCAGGGCCAGATAGGGGCCGCTCCTGCCGCTCAGAGCATGTATCTGTCTGGAGAGCAGGTCCTTGCCGGTGCCGCTCTCGCCTGTCAACAGGACCGTGGCCTTGACCGGGGCGACCTTCCTTACCCTGACCATCAGATCCTCGATGGCCCGGCTGCGATAGATGAAGGGAGAATCGTACACCTTCGCCGCTCCTGCAGTCGACTTCTCGGCCGAGAGCGAAGCGGAGTGGGCGAAGGCTCTTCCGATGGCCTCC
>LKHC01000066.1 GCA_001618605.1 Candidatus Fermentibacter danicus | reverse complement strand
GCCGGGTTGGTGGCCAGGTCGGTGAACCTCTTCTTCTCGATGATGTCGCGCACGCTGTTGCTGGTGATGTATGCCTTGAAATAGAGCTTGATGGCGGGGATGGCCTCGGCCTCCTCCGGCTTGTAGTCGGCCACGAACTTGGCGAACTCCTCTTCGAGCAGCTCGTCCTTCGTCTTGAAGCGCGGTATCAGGCCGAAGACCTTCTCGAGGATCTCGCGAAGTGAGATCCGTCGATCCACGGCCGCAGCCCTGCGCAGCTTGTCCAGTGTGTAGTACTCCTCCGGCTTGTCGAACACCTCGCGGTTCACGTAGTCGATTACGCGGTCCCACTCCCCCGCCTCAACCGCCCCGGCCACCAGCTCGTTCCTCCTGATCGCGTCCTCGAAGCGCTCGAAGAACATCCTGTCGATCTTCATCCCGTCGAGGCCGACCTGTTCTTCGCGGATCGATGCCAGAATGTCCGCGCCGAGGTGCTCGTAAGGCTTTGAGGCGTCGAAATCGACGCTCTCGTCATCGGGCCCGGCGGGCTTTCCCTTGCGCTGCCTCGGAAGCTCCAGCACCTCGTCGTAGCTGAACTTCTCCTCGAAGTACTCGCAGGTCGCGAAGAAGTCGAAGAGCTTGAAAGTGGTCTTCTCCAGAGCGGGCTCCCTGGAGTCCGCCGCTCCACCCTGGAGCTGCTCGCCGAAGTTGTGCCTCCTGGTGCCCCTGCCCTTGATCTGGATGAAATCGGTAGGCGAGAACACCGGGCGGAAGAGGCCCAGGTTCAGAATGTCCGTGCAGTCGTAGCCGGTGGTCATCATGCCCACCGTCACGCATACCCTGGCCTTGCTCGTCCTGTATTCCGGCAGGAAGTTGCCCGAGCCTAGCAGGTTGTTGTTCGCGAAGTTGATGGTGAACTGCTGCGCTCCGGGGATCATGGAAGTCACCTGCACGGCGAAGTCCGACTGGTACCTGCCGGGGTACATGCGGTCGGCCATCTCGTTGAGGATCTGGGTGAGCTTCGCGGCATGGTTCTGGCTCACGGCGTAGATGATGGACTTGCCGATCTCGCCGCTCACGGGGTCCTTCAGGGCGTTCTCGAGGAAGGTCTTGCAGAAGAGAAGGTTCGTGGAGCCCGAGAAGAAGCGTCTCTCGAACTCGCTCTGGTGGAAGGCCTCCTCATACTCATCCCCGGCGTCATCCCGGAAGGTGGCTACGAAGCCGTCCTCCGAGAGGAGTTCGGTGGTTACGGAGGTCCTGGCGTCGACCACCGTGGGGTTCACCAGGTAGCCGTCGCGCACGCCGTCGAGGAGCGAATAGCGGTACGTCGGCTGCCCGCTCTCGCAGCCGAACGTGCGATAGGTGTCGAGCAGCAGGCGGCGCTCGATCTCGCGGGGATCCCTGCCCG
>LKHC01000065.1 GCA_001618605.1 Candidatus Fermentibacter danicus | reverse complement strand
GGCTCCATCGGCTCCGATGTCGCCGATTATCCTCAGGACCAGATCCTTGGCTGTGACTCTGCGTGAAAGCCCGCCGGTGAGGTTAACGCAGATGCTCTCCGGCACCTTGAGCCAGGTCCGCCCCGTGATCCACAGGCCGGCTGCCTCCGTTCTGTCGATGCCCGTAGCAAAGGAGTTGAACGCGCCGTAGGTGCATGTATGGCTGTCGCTGCCCAGCACGAGGGAGCCCGGACTGCACAGGCCCATCTCGGGAACCACCTGGTGGCACACCCCGGTGCCGATGTCGTAGAAGCGGCTTATACCCTGCTTCCGCACGAAGTCGCGGATCTTCCTCTGGCCGGCCGCGTCCTTGCTCGTGTCGGCGGGGATGACGTGATCCAGCACTATGGCCAGCCTGTCCGGGTACTTCACCCTGCCGCCGGGAACCGTGCTCTCGAACTTGTCGATGATCGCCGAGCTGTTGTCGTGCGTGAGGACGATGTCGGGTTCCACGAAGACGATCTCCCCCGTCTTCACCTCGTGACCGGCGATCCTGCTCAGCACCTTCATGGCGAATGTCATGCCCATCCAGTCCTCCCTGCGCGGAAGAAGCCGCACACCTGCCGTTCATCGATCCCGATCCATTCTATCAATAACATCATTGTTCCCCGGCCGACAAACACGGAGGCCCGCGCGAGGATCATCCCGGGGGAAAGACGCGGGGATGAGGAGATCTGCGACCGCCTCCACAGTCAGCGCACCATCAGTTCCCTGATCGATCCAGAGCTGTAGTAGAGGATCCTTTCCGCCCCGGCGGGAATCGGGAGCGCGATCGTCCCGCCCTCCCCGCCGGACCGGGGGATTCCGTCGACGGAGCAGAACCTCTCCCCTCCCGGGATCGTGATCCTGATCGAGTCTCCCGAAACGCGCACATCGACGGTATCCGCCCGGGACGAGACGCTGTGCGTGGACAGAACCCCTACAGGCTCGTCCGGCCATGTGCCGCAGGCCATCGCGACCGCCTCGTTCAGGCCGTTCCTGAACACATAGGCCCCGTTCAGGTTGTCCGGTACGTTCGCCAGCACCGTGTTCCCACGGCCGGACAGGGCCGGATTCCCCGCGATGTCCGCACAGAGTGCGCCTGCTTCGGACCAGTTCCGCGCCAGATGCATAGTGGAGATGAAGCCCAGTGCTGCGGAGGCCGACAGGAGAACCGTCGCCGCCCGCCCCTCGCCTGCCGTCGCCGAGATGAGCAGAGCGAACAGCAGGATCAGCGCCGTGCCGGGGAAGTAGAGGAATCTCTCGGACTGGGTGTCGAACACGGCGACCTTCATCCTGAGCGCGGGAAGGAGTGCGACCAGCCAGACCGCCGCCAGAGCCAGAGCCGCTCCGACCAGGGCGCGAGACGGCTTTCTGTGGGCGATCACGAAGACGACGAGTGCCGTGAAGGCTGCGAGTGGCAGCGCCGCCACGGCCGGCGGCAGCCCTCTCATCGTCTCCTCCGCGCCTTGCGGCAGGGGCGGCTGGAAGGTCCGCAACAGCGCACGGACGACATTCCCGCCGATGCTCCACCCAGGGCTCGCGAGCTGTCCGCCGGTGGTGAGTGCCTCGAACAGGCCGGGCGAGGCGACGAGCCTGAAGGCCGTGTAGGCCGCAGGGGCGAGAGCGAGCGCGATGATCACGGGCGTGCTCTTCCGCTTCTCTCCGGGGCGGGGGATGATGGCCCAGATCGCCGGGAGGAGGAGGATGCTCTCCTTGCAGAGCATCCCGGCCGCATACAGGAGCAGCGCCGGGACGGTCCTCCCGCGTATGAACAGCAGAGTCGCCGCAAGCCCGAAAACCGTCGCCAGCAGGTCGGTTCTGCCGGAGACCCAGCAGACCGCCTCCGAGTGGCTTGGCAGCACGGCGAACAGGCACGCCGAGAGGAACGAGAACAGCCCCGGTTTCCGAAGGCCTGCGAGTTCGAAGACATGCTTCCCGATCGACATCACCAGCAGGCATGCGGCGATGTGAAGCAGCAGGTTCGTGGCGTGAAAACCGCCGGCCCGGCTCCCCCACACGGCCCTGTCGGCCATCAGGCTCAGAATCGTCCCGGGCCTCATGAAGAGGTCGCCGTCCGGGCCTCCCCACGAGGCGAAGAAGCCGCTCCGGTCGATCCTCCCGATCAGCACGAAGTCGTCGGACTGGAACCCCGTTGTCATGCAGGCATGGAACGCCGCGATTGCGAGTACGGCAATCGCGCATCGCGACAGCCGGTGACCCGGCCGAACCCGCGCACGACCCGGTCCGGCGCCCTTAGCGCCTGGATCGTTCACAGGCGCCACAGGAAGATGCAGCCTTCCTCCGACTCCCAACGATGCACCTCGTCGTCCGAATTGACGAAGATCGTGTCCTGAGGACCGGTCGACTGGGCCCGGTCCGGATAGAGAAGCCCCCATTCTCCGTATTCGACGATACCTTCGGGACCGGTATGGCTCAACAGGTAGTCGGGAGCCCGGACAATGACGTATCGCTCCAGGTCTCCCGCCTGGATCGCCTCCAGCATCTCCTTGTCGCCCATGAGCCCTTCGAGCTGGATAACCCTGCCGTCGAAGAACCACGAGAAGCTCCCGGCACAGTCGCCCATCGCTATCACGGACCCGGGAGCGAGCTCGTCATTGAGCTGCCTGGCCACAATCAGATTCCGATACCTGAAATCCCCGGGCGACGGGTTCCCGTGTTTCAAGCCCCAGTATATCGAGCAAGGGATGAGCAGCGCCGCCGATGCCGCATGGACGGCGCCACGGATGCGGAGGCCGCCGGGCGATGGATACCTGCCCGACGCATACCGCCATACTCCGGAAAGGATTCCCGGCAGCGTGAAGACGGTGAAGAGGACGGCGGGCCAGGCGTACCAGTACCACAGCCTCCAGGTGCTGTTGAAGAGGTAGATCGCGG
>LKHC01000064.1 GCA_001618605.1 Candidatus Fermentibacter danicus | reverse complement strand
ATGGCGGTCATGCGGAGGAAAGCGATGGACAGGATCAGATACAGGAGGTAGAGCCCCCAGGGAGACCTCAGGCGGAGCGGATCCGACAGCAGGAAGAGCTGCCGGGCGAACAGGCCGTTGAAGGTCAGGAACGAACTCTTCAACGCACCCGAGACGGGCAGGAGGAGTCCGGTCGTGAGCCGGTTACAGGCGAGGTATGCGATGATTCCGAACAAAGAGGGCATGGTGACGGCGGGAAAGGCCCGCCGCCTGGTGGAGCCTGCAGGTATGCCGGACAGGACGGCGGCTACGAGAAGGATGACCAGGACGATCGCATCGAGCCGGGACAGCAGGATCAGGAGGAGGAGAACCCCCAGAATCAGATAGCCTCCCGGCCGGGAGCGGCCGCGCTTCAGCGAGTCCGCCTGGATGAGGGCTGCAATGCACAACGGTATCAACACGCTCGTTTCCATGGCCATGGAGGAGAAGTCCCGGAGATATCTGAGCATGAGGAAGGTGCAAAGAGCTGAAACCAGAGGCGGATGTCTCCTCGTCATGGCAATCGTTCCGACAAGCGTTCCGGCGGACATGAGCAGGATGGAGATCGAGCCGGCGATTCGCAGGGGCAGCAACGGATCGCCGGACACGAGAAATGCGGGAAGGATCACTGCCATCCAGAGGGGATGGTAGCCGTTTGTCACGGTGGTGCCGTCAAAGGTGGAGATTCCGGTCGAAGCGATGTTTCTCGCCGTTCCGAAGTAGTAGAAGGCGTCATCCTCGAAGCTTGTGGCGAGTCCGTCACCGGTAGCGGTCCACATGTGTACGAGTAGAAGAATCGTGAGCAGAACCACTGACGCGATCATCATCCCTGAAGTGATCCTGCTCACTGTGTCACCCGCGGAAGGACCGGTTCGAGCTTCCTAGAAGATGAAGTCCGTGGAGATGAAGCGCGAGGAGCGGCCGGTGACGATGCTCTTCAGGATGCGCCTGTTGTCGTCGGTCTCCCTGGCCGCGACGAGGGTTCTTATGGTGAAGACGCGCAGGGCGTCGGTGACGGAGAGCGTTCCCTCCGCGGAGTCCTTCCGGCCCGTGAAGGGGAAGGTGTCGGGACCGCGCTGGCACTGGCTGTTGATGTTGACCCTGCATACCTGGTTCACCAGCGGGTCGACGAGCGAGGCGATCACTTCCGGGTCGCGCCCGAAGAGGCTCACCTGCTGGCCGTAGTCCGACTCCGCAATCCATTTCAGGGGCTCCTCGATCGAGTCGAAG
>LKHC01000063.1 GCA_001618605.1 Candidatus Fermentibacter danicus | reverse complement strand
GGCGTCCTCGGCGTTCACCCCCCTCCCGTAGACCACCGAACCGGCCGAGGGATTGGCCTTACGGACCGCATCCAGGAAGGCGCCGACATGCATGTCGGAGATATCCCACGAGACGAGTACGACATTGACGGATCTGGCGAGCATACGCCTGAGGCCGGCTCTGGCGCTGGACTCGCTGATGACGGTGTATCCGGTCTCGGATGCGATCCTGCCGACCGCTGCGGATCTCTCCGCGTTCGAGTCGACTATCAGTACCGTTCCCCTGCCGAGTGTAGTTACCAGTCCGGACCTCCGCTCGTCGCAGTCGCAGTGATGGATTGCTCATAATATACTCCCGAAGCGGGACGGCGTGAACGAGCATCGTGTCTTCGAGAACCAGCCGGAGGCGGACGTGGATTTCGACCGTAGCGACGACTACTGTTTCGTATGCGGCATGAGCAACCCCTCGGGGCTCCGCCTGAGGCCGGAGGCTTCGGACGGCTCGTGCAGCTTCGAATGGATCCCGACGAGGGAGCTTCAGGGCTGGCCCGGCATCACCCACGGCGGCGTGGTGACGGCGCTGCTCGACGAGGCGATGGCCTACGCCTCCATGAGCATCGGCGGCCGGTACGCCACGGCGCAGATCGCCGTGAGCTTCCACCGGCCGGTCCGGACGGGCGTCCCTGCTCTGGTCCGGGCGAAGGTGGAGGAGAGCCGGGGAAGACGGGTCAAGACCTCGGGCGAGATTCTCCAGGGCGGGGAGGTGCTTGCCTCGGGCAGCGCCGTCTTCATCCGCACCGGAGGCTGAAACGGTCCCCAG
>LKHC01000062.1 GCA_001618605.1 Candidatus Fermentibacter danicus | reverse complement strand
GGCCCGACCTGATCGTGAACGCGGCAGCCATGTCGTCCACTTCCGAATGCGCCCGCGAACCCCGCCTCGCTTTCGAGGCCAACGCCCTGCTCCCCAGGGATCTGGCGCGTGCCTGCCGCGGGGAGGGCATCCGCCTTGTGCACATCTCCACCGACCTGGTCTATGGAGGACATGCCCCTCCCTATACGGAATCGTCCCCCTGCGTACCGCTCTCGGTGTACGGATGGACGAAGCTGCTCGGGGACAGGGCGGTCATGGCCGTCTGCCCCGGCTCCCTGGTGCTTAGGACTTCCGTACTGTTCGGAGGGATAGGCGCTCCGCGGAGGACCTTCTCCGAGGAGCTGCTGGCAGGCGCGGTGCAGAAGGTCCACGTCGATTCGTTCCGCAACCACACGCCGGCGGGCTGGTTCGCAA
>LKHC01000061.1 GCA_001618605.1 Candidatus Fermentibacter danicus | reverse complement strand
GCGGCGGGTGCGATCGACCTGGACGAGAAGCCCCGCACGCTCGAACTCGGCGTGGGCGCGGTGATAGCCTGCCCCGGCTTCGAGCCCTTCGACGCCGGAAAACTTCCGGTGTTCGGTTTCGGGGTGTTCCCCAACGTTATCACGAGCATCGGGTTCGAGAGGATTCTGAGCGCCTCCGGGCCGACACGCGGGAAGCTCGTTCGGCCTTCCGACGGCCGCGAGCCTCAGAGCATCGCGTGGATCCAGTGCGTCGGCTCGCGCGACATCCACAGGGTGTCCAACGGCTACTGCTCCTCGGTCTGCTGCACCTACGCCATCAAGGAAGCCGTCGTGGCCCGCGAGCACGCCTCTGGCGACCTGGGCGCCACGATCTTCCTGATAGACGCACGCACCCACGGGAAGGGCTTTGAGAAGTACTACGAGCGTGCCAGGAAAGAGCACGGCGTGAGGTTCGTGCGTTCCGAGCCCGGCCGCGTCATTCAGGATGCCGACGGCGGGCTGATACTGAGATATCCAGAGGACGGGCGGATCCGCGAGGAGAAGTTCGACCTCGTAGTCCTGTCCGTGGGGATGGTGCAGAGCGAGGCGAACCGCGAGATGGCGGCCAGGCTCGGCCTCACCCTCGATGCGCACGGCTTCTGCGAAACCGG
>LKHC01000060.1 GCA_001618605.1 Candidatus Fermentibacter danicus | reverse complement strand
GCGCTGCCCAACGTCGTGGTGGCCGAGGACGCCATGTTCACCTGCTCGCAGGACACGCAGCGCAGGATGCGTGAGAGCATACGCGGGAACCGGCTCAACCGCGTGGTTGTGGCGGCATGCACTCCCCGCACGCACGAGCCGCTCTTCCAGGAGACGCTGAGAGAGGCCGGGCTCAACCGGCACCTGTTCGAGATGGCCAACATCCGTGACCAGTGCGCATGGGTGCACCAGGGCGAGCCCGGGAAGGCCACAGAAAAGGCCAAGGATCTGGTGAGGATGGCCGTGTCTAAGGCCAGGCTGCTCGAACCCCTTTCGCGCACCGAGCTGGAGGTCGACGGGAACGCCCTCGTGATTGGCGGAGGCGTGGCGGGCATGACATGTGCCGCCATGCTGGCCGGGCAGGGCTTCGGGGTGCATCTGGTAGAGTCTTCCGACGTGCTGGGCGGCAACGCCCGCGCGATACGCACGACGCTCGACGGCTCCGATGTCGGCGCCTTCCTGGAGAACCTGTCCGGGCGTGTTCTGAACAACCCGCGCATTACAGTCCACATGAAGTCACAGGTGAAGGACGTGAGCGGGTTCGTGGGCAACTTCACTTCCACGATCGGGCATGACGACGGTTTTTCGACCGAGGTCGCCCACGGCGTGGCCGTGATCGCATCGGGCGGCGACACTCATGTCGCAGAGGGCTTCGGATACGGCGACGACCCGCGGGTGATGACCCTGCGGGAGCTGGAAGAGGAGATCGGCAGGCGCAGCCCGGTGGTATCCTCGGCCAGAAACGTCGTGCTGATCCAGTGCGCGGGGTCGAGGGACGAGAAGAGGCGCTACTGCAGCCGCACTTGCTGCAGCGAATCCGTGAAGCTCGCGCTCGAACTCGTGGATCTCGATCCCAACATCAACGTCTATGTGCTCTACCGCGACATCCGCACATACGGGCTGCGCGAGGGGAAGTACCTCGAGGCTCGCGAGCGCGGTGTACGGTTCCTGAGGCACGACGAGGACTGCAGGCCGTTGGTCGNNATGACGATAGATGCGGACATCGTGGGCCTTGCGTCGGCCATAGTGCCGTCGGGCGACGCCGGGAGGCTCGCGGGCCTCTTCAAGGTGCCGCTCGACGAGGACGGTTTCTTCATGGAGGCGCACGTGAAGCTGCGCCCTGTGGACTTTGCGACCGAGGGCGTGTTCGTGTGCGGTCTGGCCCACGGTCCCAAGACGATCGGCGAAAGCATGGCGCAGGCCGGGGCGGCTGCCTCCAGGGCCGCGCTGGTTCTCTCCCGGGGCTCGATAGAGGCCGGGGGAACGGTGTGCGTGATCGACTCCTCGAAGTGTTCGGGATGCGGAACCTGCGCCGCCCTGTGCCCGTTCAAGGCCATTGAGATCGACGAAGCCGAGGGGAAGGCCGTGGTGAACGAGGCCCTGTGCAAGGGCTGCGGGCTCTGCGCCTCCTCGTGCAGGTGCGGTGCGGCGGACATACTCGGTTTCACGGATCGTGAGATATACGCGATGATCGGCAGCGGGACGCGGAGGGCGCAGTGACGGACACCGATAAAAACGCTGCGTGGGAGCCGAGAATCGTGGCGTTTCTGTGCAACTGGTGCAGCTACGCCGGGGCCGATTCCGCCGGCGTTGGCAGGATGCAGTATCCCGCCTCCGTGCGCGTCATACGCGTACCGTGCGCGGGCAGGATCAACCCCTTCTTCATCCTTTCGGCCTTCAGAAGGGGAGCGGACGGCGTGCTGGTCAGCGGGTGCCACCCCGGCGACTGCCACTACATCAGCGGGAATCTGGGCGCAAGGCGGAAGTTCGCGCTTCTGGGGCGTCTGCTCGGGCATCTGGGCCTCGAGGAGGGCAGGCTTCATTTCACGTGGGTCTCGGCCTCCGAGGGTGTGAGGTTCGCAGAGGTGATCGAGACCGTCACGGCGAAGGTGCGCGAGCTGGGACCGGCCCGCCGCAGCGCGGGAGGCGGGCGGTGAACGGCGCAGGATTGTCTTCACGGATTGCGGAAACCGCCGCGCGGCTGCTTTCCGAAGGCAGGGCGGAGGTGGTGATTGGTTTCGAGCAGGGTTCGATACCCATGCGCGCCACACCGTGCCTGATCACGGATCCGGCCGATGCCGGGCGCCTGATCTGGAACGCATTCTGCTCCAACAATCTCGCCAGATATCTCGTGCCCGGCCGGAAGTCGGCGATCGTGGCCAAGGGCTGCGATTCGAGGGCGATTGTCGAACTGGTGAAGGAGAGACGCCTGAAGCGAGAGGATGTCGTAGTGATAGGCGTGCCCTGCCGCGGCATGGCCGACCCGTCCGCAATCGCGAGGCGCTTCCCGGGCATTTGTGTTTCGAGCGTCGACGAGACCGACGGCATGCTGACCCTGTACGGCGGCCCCGAGCCCGTTTCGGTGCCGGTTTCGGAAGTGCTCCACGCAAGCTGCAGACTCTGCGCCGCGAGGAATCCGGTGATCTGCGACATCCCGCTTGGAGATCCTGTCGTCGAAAACGATCCCGGTTTCCCGGACGTGGAGGCCTTCGCGGCCCTGCCTGCGGATGAAAGGCGTGCCCGCGTGGAGGCCGAGATGTCGAAGTGCCTCCGTTGCTACGCCTGCCGCAACGCCTGCCCGCTATGCACCTGTGAGTCGTGCTTCGCCGATTCGTCGCAGCCGCAGTGGGTGGCCAGAGGGACGCACCCGGAGGATGTGCTGGCCTTCCACGTCATGCGCGCCATGCACCTGGCGGGGCGTTGCGTGGAATGCGGGGCCTGCGTCCGCGCCTGCCCCACGGGCGTAGATCTCTCGATATTCAACCGCAGGCTCGCGGCCGACGTCGCCGAGCTTTTCGGAAGCCGGGCGGGGCTCGACGAGAACGCGCCGCAGCCCCTCGCGGCATACTCGATGGACGATTCACAGGACTTCATTCTCGATCCCGGGCGGAAGCCGGAATGACGGACGAGATTACCGGCCGCGACGCCCTCGTCCGCTTCCTGGAGAGGCTACTGGCCATTCCGGGGATGACCGTGTACGCCCCGGTCGCTGAGGGGGACGGCGCCGTCTTCGACAGGATCAGCTCCGTCTCCGAGGCGCTGCTGGACTTCCCCGGCGCCGTAAGGTCGCCCCGGCACATACTCACGCCGATGACCGAGAAACTCCTCTCGATGGGGCCGGACGGCAGGGTGGAGGAAGCGATTCCGACCCCGGGCCCGGCCGTGCTTTTCGGGGTCAGGCCCTGCGACGCCCGCGCCATCGCATTTCTCGACCGGGTCTATGCCGGGGGCGACAGGACCGACCCGTACTACAGGGCCCGCAGGGATGCCCTCACGATCGTCTCCCTGGGATGCCGCGAGCCGCGCCCGACATGCTTCTGCACCACCACCGGCGGCGGGCCGCTCTCCCCGGAGGGTTCCGACATACTGCTGGAGCCTTCGGGGAAAGGCTGGAGCGTGCGTGCGGTGAGCGAAAAGGGGAGGGCGCTCGCGGACGCGACGGGTATCGCGGTGGAGTCCGATGGAGGGAATCCGGACGCCGGCTCGATCGGAGCCGAGATGACACCGAGGGTGGATATCGCCGTACTGAAGAAGGTTCTGGATGAATCCTTCGACGATCCCCGCTGGCAGACTCTCACGGCGAAGTGCCTGGGCTGCGGCGCCTGCTCGTTCATCTGCCCTTCATGCCACTGCTTCGACATCGTGGACGGCGAGGAGGACGGCGTGACGGTGCGCAGCCGCATCTGGGACACCTGCCAGTTCAAGGCCTTCACGAAGCAGGCCTCCGGACACGATCCCAGGCCCACCGGGGCCGACAGGTTCAGGCACCGCATGATGCACAAGTTCAGCTACTGCATCGACAGCTACGGCATGCCGGGATGCGTCGGATGCGGCAGGTGCGTCGAAGCCTGCCCGGTGAACCTCGACATCAGGAGGCTCATGGAAGCCTTCGGAGGGGACGGGCTTGAATAATCCATACGCGCCGATCCCGATGAGGGTCGAGAAGATCGTGACGGAAACCGAAGACGCCTCGATCCGCACCATATCGCTTTCGTTCGCGGAGGGCTCGAAGCCTTTCGGATTCGTGCCGGGGCAGTTCTCGGAGCTGTCGATAATGGGCGTAGGCGAGGCCCCGTTCGGGATAGCCTCGTCGCCCATGACGCCCGATGCGCTCGACTTCACGATAGCCCGCGTGGGCACGGTGACCACCGAGCTGCACTATCTCGAACCCGGCGAAACCATCGGTCTGAGGGGCCCCCTGGGCAACGGCTATCCGGTCGACGCCCTGAAGGGGCGCGACCTGCTCGTGATAGGCGGCGGCTTTGGTTTCTCCACGCTGCGGGCCTTCACGAACTACGCGCTGCATCCGGACAACAGGGGAGGGTTCGGCAGGCTCGTCGTCGTGTACGGCGCGAGGAACCCCGGGCTGCTGCTCTACCGCGACGACCTGCGCAACTGGGCGTCGCGCGACGACGTCCAGCTCATCGTGACCGTCGACAGGGCGGAGGGGGACTGGGCCGGAGCCGTCGGCAACGTGCCGTCTCATGTGAAAGGTCTCGAGGTCGACCCGGCCTCGACGGCGGCGCTGGTCTGCGGTCCTCCCGCCATGATCCGCTACACGCTGCCGGTGCTCGACGCCCTGGGTCTGGCGCCTTCAGACATATTCCTGTCACTCGAGATGAAGATGAAGTGCGGCATCGGCAAGTGCGGCCGGTGCAGCATAGGCGGGTCGTATGTGTGTATAGACGGCCCCGTTTACAGCCTCGCAAGGCTGCGCGAACTGCCGGGGGAGTTCAGTTGATAGACCTCTCGAAGGTGAATGCCGGGCTCTGGCGCGAAATAGTCGAGAACTGCGGCGACATCAGGCACTGTTTCACCTGCAGCACCTGCGTGGCGGGATGCCCGGCAGCAGAGGGCTCGCCCCCGCTCTTCGTGCGCGACCTGGTGCGGAAGATCCTGCTGGGCCTGGAGGAGAGCCTTCTGGATGACGAGACACCCTGGCTCTGCGTGACCTGTTCGACGTGCGAGGAGATGTGCCCCATGGGCGTCAAACCCTTCGAAGTCTGCCTCGCCGTAAGGCGCTGGCAGGCCAGGAACGACGAGTCGTTCATCCCCGCGTCGGTGGCCGAGATCTTCGAAACGGGCCACACCCAGCCCGTGGACAGGGTGCGCGAGAAGCGCCGCGCCGTGGGCCTCGAAGAGGTGCCGCCCACCATCGCGAAGTTTCCGGAGATGCTGGAGAAGTTCCGGGCCGTGCTGCGCGAGACCGATCTCGTGAAGAACAACGATTACATGTTCAGGGAATGACTGCGTGAAGTACGGACTCTTCCTCGGATGCAACGTGCCGGCGGTGAGGCCGGACGTGGAGCGTGCCATAAGGCTTTCGATGCCGCGCCTGGGAGCCGAAATGCTAGACCTCGAGGGAAGCGCCTGCTGCCCGGCCTTCGGGTCGTTCCCCTCGGCCGACGAAATCGCCTCGCTCGCGGTCAGCGCGTGGAACTTCTCGATAGCCGAGGAGCTGGGCGTGCCAATGGTGACGGAGTGCGGCTCGTGCTACAGCTCGCTGCGCATGGCACTGGAAAAGCTCCGAGAGAACGGCGGGCTCCGGGAGAAGGTTCAGGGGCTCCTGCGCGAAAAGGCAGGCAGGGAGTTCCGCGGCACCGCATCGGTAAGGCACATCATAGACGTGCTCCATAACGACATGGGCACCGACAGGATAAGGGCCTCGATCGACCGCCCTGTCACCGGCATGTCCGCGGTGGTGCAGTATCCCTGCCACACGCTGTTCCCCAGCGAAGTCGTGGGATTCGAGGAATCCTCCGGCCGGCCCCGCATGCTTCGTGGGCTGGTGGAGGCGCTGGGCATCGAGGTGCGCCCGTACAGCCGCGAGCTACAGTGCTGCGGCGGGGCGGGGGGCTTCGTGAAGGGCAGCTTTGCAGGCGCTTCCGAGTTCGCCTTCAGGAAACTCCGTGCTATCAAGGCTGAAACGGACGCCGATCTTATCGTTGTCTCCTGCATCACCTGCCTGGAGCACCTCGACCGCATGCAGGCAGAGCTGGCGAAGAAGGACCCCTCCTTCGTCCCGCTTCCCGTCTTCGACTACAACCAGCTTCTGGCCGTGTGCATGGGGTTCGATCCGGCCGAGGTGGCCTCGATCTCTACCATTCCCCGCGAAGCCGTCGTGGAAAGGATCAGGGGCGCGGGCCGCTGAGGCCGCACGCCCCCGTCTGTCGAAACCCCGGACTAGACGCAGCCGTCGGGCTTGGGCAGCCCTGCGATCCGGCAGGCGCCCCTGGCGGGGCCCTTGGGGAACAGCCCGTACAGCTCCTGCAGCTTCAGGCCGCTCTGCTTGCAGAGGCTGCGCACGGTGGGAGCCATGTCGGACTCCTTCCAGAAGTCCCTGATGTAGTTGATGATCTCCCAGTGCTTGGGGGTGAGTTCCCCCGTGCCGTCCATCCTTGCGAACTCGGCGGCGACCTCGTCGCTCCAGAGCTGGGGGTCCTGCAGGAACCCGTCGCCGTCGATGTGAAGCTCCAATCCGTTTATTACGATCGTATCCATTGAAGGCTTCCCCTCGTCGTGGAACTGATGTCCGGAACCTATCTCTTGATCGCGGCTATCTCGCCGACCGCCGCAATCGCCCTGTCGATATCCTTTTCGGTGTTGAACGGACCCACGCTGAAGCGGACCGTGCCGTGGATCTTGTCGGTCCCGAGCTGGACGTGCACCTGCGGCGC
>LKHC01000059.1 GCA_001618605.1 Candidatus Fermentibacter danicus | reverse complement strand
TTCTCGGTGTCGTCGGCGCAGTATGTCGTCACGCCGTCGATCGCCTGCACGCCCCTGCGCAGCCTGTCCCACAGGCCGATCTCGTGGGCGTGGATCTTGTCCATGCCCTGCTCCAGGACCCAGTTCACACCCGCGTTGAGCCCGGCCACGCCAACGGTGTTGAGGGTGCCGGCCTCCATCCTGTACGGGAATTCGTCGAGATGGAACGGGTTGAGAGACCTGACGCCGGTGCCCCCGAAGATCGTGCAGCGGATCGGGACGTCTTCGCCGACATAGGCGCCGCCGATGCCTGTGGGACCCATCAGACACTTGTGGCCCGTGAATGCCAGCAGGTCGATGCACATGGCCTGGACGTCGATGGGAACGGCGCCCGCGCTCTGACTGGCGTCCACCGCAAAGAAGATTCCGGCCTTCCTGCAGCGACGGCCGATCTCGCCGATCGGCTGGACCGTGCCGATGATGTTGGAGGAGTGGTTCACTATGACGAGCCTGGTGTTCTTCCTGAAGGCCTTCTCGATGTCGTCGGGATCGACGTAGCCCCTGGAGTCGAACGGGATGTATGTGACCTCGACCCCGCCGTCGCGCTGGAGGTGGTTAAGGGGGCGGAGAACCGAATTGTGCTCGAGGTTCGTGGAGATGACGTGGTCGCCCTTCGAGAGCATGCCCATGATGATCCTGTTGAGGGAGTCGGTGGCGTTGTAGGAGAAGGAGAGCCGGTTGGGGTCGGTGCCGTTGAAGAGGTTCGTGAGCAGCTTCCTGGTGCCGTGGACGATGTTCTCGGCCTCCAGCGCCCTGTCGAAGCCCGAACGGCCGGGGCTCACCCCGTGAGTCTGATAGAACTCCTTCATGAAATCGTACACGACCTGCGGCTTCGGGAACGATGTCGCGGAATTGTCGAGGTAGATCAGATCGTCCATCCATGTTCCTTCCAGGGTTGAGCCGTCCGGCGTCCGCCGGT
>LKHC01000058.1 GCA_001618605.1 Candidatus Fermentibacter danicus | reverse complement strand
CGGGGAGGACGAACCTTTCGGAGGATCTCATTCGCTGCTCCCGGAGGCTTTCCTGGAGGCGGCGAGCGGAGTCGAACCGCTGAATGGCGGATTTGCAATCCGCTGCCTTACCACTTGGCTACGCCGCCCCCGCAGGATCGGTGACATTGAAGATAACCGGTCCGGAAAAGGGGGGCCACTTTCCGGAATCCCGGCAGTTTTTTGGAAGAGGACTTGGAGCGGGAAACGGGACTCGAACCCGCGACCTCCACCTTGGCAAGGTGGAGCTCTACCAACTGAGCTATTCCCGCTCCGAATCGGCCGGATTATTGCGGAGGACTCCGATCCGTGTCAAGGCAGCCTCCGCACTATCCACGCATCCGAATAGCCGCTTCCCACGGCGGTCGCCAGGCCCGCCGCGGCGTCCTCCGCGGAGCTGTAGGAACCCAGCCGCACCTTCCACCAGACATCCTCCCTGTCCACGAAGAAAGGCAGCCCCGTGAGGGAGGAAGCCACAGCCCCGAGCCTGGCTGCGTCTGATTCCCCGGCGCACGCCGCGATCTGGACGGACCATGCGCCTGTCCCGGACGGAGGCTCCGTGCAGCTTCCGGGTTCACCGGGATAGTCGAGTTCGTTGATCACGGGGAAACCCTCGAAGGGATCGCGGGGATAGACCACCGGATCTCCGTAGGGATCGATCCGTTCAGTTTCGGGCGCTCTACCGGGTGTCGAGGAGCCACGCCCCCGGGGGGTCGAAGTCGTTTCGGTGCCGCATCCTGAGGCCGAGGTCAGGAAGACGGCTGCGAGAGCAGCGGCCGTTACGGTTCTGTTCAATTCTCCTCCGTCCGGTATTCGACGGACACGAGCGTGAGCCCGCACGCCGGGAGCGATGGGCCTGCCAGCAGTCTGTCACCAGTTGTGAGGATCTCCGTGATCCTGGACGGCTGGAATCTCCCGCGCCCGATCTCCACGATGGTTCCAGCCCAGATCCTTACCATCCCCCTCAGGAATCTGTCGGCGGAGATCGACAGGGTCCAGCCCTCC
>LKHC01000057.1 GCA_001618605.1 Candidatus Fermentibacter danicus | reverse complement strand
CGCCCCGTGCGCTCGGGTATCCCGGCTCTGAAGCCGGCCAGGGCGGAACTGAAGGAATCCGTCAGGAGGAGCAGGCTGTCGAATCGTCCCCTCGGGGGCGATTCATCCTTGTCCATCACCGGGGTGTCCGGGAAGAAGACGGGCAGGAGGCCGGCGACCCGTCTGTGAGCCCAGAAGGCCGTTCCCCCGGGCAGTGCGTTCAACCCGGAGAGGGCCTGCATGCTCATGACCAGATCCCCCAGCCAGTTGGGGACTCTGACGAGGAGCATCCGTCACCAGCCTCTGGCGAGCAGCTCGATCCATGCCGCGGTGAATCCCGCGGCTCCCCGGGAGGGCGTGGTCTCCCAGGTGGGAAACGATGCTTTCCTGTCCAGGCCGATGACCGGGACGCCGAGAGCGGACGCCTGCGCCCATTGGACGGGGTCGTCGGTGGCTACGACGGAGGCGCCAGCTATGATCGCGGCCTTCACGAGGGGAGGCTGGAGGGCGAGCGGGTTCTTCCTGCCGTCCGTAATGACGGTTCTCATAGGCAGCTCGGCCGCGCTGCGCCTGAGAATCTGGGAGGCGCGCCCGGTTGCGGCCATGTAGGGCAGGACCGTTCCTGAACCCGGAGACAGGAGCGACGCGGCTCTGGCCATGTCCTCCCTCGACAGGGAGGGCCGCCAGGATTCATCCGGCTGCGCCCCTACAAGTCGCGCAAGTGCGTGCATCCTCGATGGTGTCGGCATCCCGCCCGGGTTGAGTACCAGATTCGCGCTCTCGTCCGGCCTGGTGAAGATCCGGATCGAGTCCGGGAATGCCCGGGTCACGGCGTGCAGGCGGGCATCCGGATACTCCGACACTACGAAGAGTATTCCGGATTCCGGCAGCGGGCCTTCGTAGATCCTCCCCTTCGGTCCGTCAGGATCGTAGGTGGTCACGGAGACCGGCCTGTCGAGAAGCAGGAGTACGTCGCCGTCTGCAACGGAAACGATCATCTCCACCTCGGTTTCCGGCAGGGACCCGGTCAGGCTGTTGGCGAGTATGAGAGAACCCCAGACGTCGTATCCCGACGGCCCGGCGAGTATGGCTATCCGCGGCGGATTCAGGAGATCGTCGGGAAGGTGCATCATCCTTCCCCGGGGTGCGGTGCGTCTTTTTCTGAAGAGCGATGCGAGGCTCATTCCACCCGCTCCAGGAGTCGGGAGGACATGTCCCTTATCGCAACCGAGGCGGTCCGCGAAGAGGCCAGCGAGTCCAGAAGGGATGCAGCCCGCCCGCCCATGCCGGTCCTCCAGAGGAGGATGGCCTCCTGGACCCTTGGAAGGGCTTCCGACGGGTAGGCGGCCGAAAGGAAGCGGATCACCCTCGAGGCATCGTCGTACATCCCGCAGGAGATCAGCGAGAATCCGAGATCGAGGGCGGCGTAGAAGGCCCTCCGTGCCGTGGAGGCCTCCTCCACCGCCGCCCGGAACTCCACCGCCGCGTCGAAGGGCCGGCCGGAATAGAGAAGCGCAGTGCCTCTCGACCGGTGGACCAGCCACGGATCACCGGCCGTGCCGTCTAGCGTGGCGATTGCGAGGCTGTCCAGACCCGCGCCCCAGGCGAGACGGGCGTACCAGTAGTCGAGTTCTCCCGTGCAGGAGTCCGGAATGATCTCCATCAGGTCGCGA
This sequence comes from Candidatus Fermentibacter danicus, assembly GCA_001618605.1. Taxonomy (GTDB): domain Bacteria; phylum Fermentibacterota; class Fermentibacteria; order Fermentibacterales; family Fermentibacteraceae; genus Fermentibacter; species Fermentibacter danicus. The sequence continues at coordinate 372 of LKHC01000057.1, read as the reverse complement.
ATCAGCATGGAGGCTCTTCCCGTATGCCCGGCATAGAGAGCCTCCTCCAGGAGGGAGCCGAGGACTCTCGCCTCTCCGGACGGGCAGCGGGCCTGTTCGTACAGGGCACCCGCCTGCCACAGCGCGCCCTGCTGTTCCAGTGCCCCGGCATCCTCCAGAGTCCCCGCAAGCAGGAAGAGAACCGCGACGGCGATCACTTCCCGAACCTCCTGAGAATCCGCCGGATGAGCCTGAGATAGCCCGCGATACCGAAGACGAGCGAAGCCAGGGCGAGGAACTCGACTGTATGGGCTATGGCGGAGTACACCCCCTTGCCGGGGAACGCCGCCGCCCCCGCCGCTCCGGCGGCCAGGACGAAGCTGAGTATGACGA
>LKHC01000056.1 GCA_001618605.1 Candidatus Fermentibacter danicus | reverse complement strand
CAGGCTCAGTCCGGCCGCCGCCGCCATTGCTTCCGGATCGAGCAGGGGCCACGGGCATTCCCAGGCGTATCTCGCACGCAGAGGGCTCCTTCCACGAAGGATCCTGTACGAATAGGTTCTCCTGACGGCGGAGAATCTGGCATGGAAGCCATCCGGCGCCTGTTCGAGGGAGTGCAGCGCAATGTCGGGAGGCACGATCGCGGGAAGGCCCTTCGTCACCCGCTCGATCTCCGTGTCATGGAGGTCGATGTGGGCCACCTGTCCGGCGGCATGAACTCCGGTGTCCGTCCGCCCGCTTCCCGTAACGCGGCACCGCCTTCCCAGCAGCATTGCCAGACAGGCTTCGATCTCGCCCTGCACCGTCCTGCCCGTCCTCTGGATCTGCCAGCCCTCGAAGCAGGTGCCGTCGTATTCGACCGTCATCCTGAGCCTTACCGGCATCAGAATCCGGCCGTCCCGAGGAGAAGGAGCATCCAGGAGGCGGCAGCCTCCAGGACGAGGAACCCGTCCTCCGGAGGATCGGCTGCCTGAGCCGCCGGGGATTCACAGGAGGAACGGACCGCCGACCGGAGTCTCCGCAGAATCTCCGCGGGAGGGGTTTTCGTCGCATGCACCCCCTTCATCGAGGCTCGGACCGCCTCCGACGAGAGGAGAACCTCCCCGAGATCCCCGAGGAACCTGCCNNGGCGAAATAGATCCCGCATCCGGCGGCGAGCGCCCACCTGAGAGCGGTTTCGGTGGAATCGACGCGGCCGGTGGCGGCCGACCATAGAGCGATAAGGAGAGGCGCGGCCGAAACTGCGGCCAGGGTGGCCAGCCAGCCCAGCCTCCACCTGATCAGGCCCAGGACGGGGAAGAGCAGCGCGGAAGGCAGGAGGCGGGGGCTCAGCAGGAAGCACGAGGCAGGCGCCGAGATCATTCCGAGAAGACCTGCGGAGGCCCTCGGAATACCGCTCATCCCAGCCCTTCCTCCAGCCGCTTCAGGGCCAGGTGGAATTCGAGCGGAGGCGCTGCATTGAACTCCAGTTCCTCCCCCGTCACGGGATGAACGAAACCCAGGGTTTCGGCATGGAGCATCTGGTGCCCGGCAAGCCTCACCACGTCAGAAACGTAGGCCCGTGCGGCCGCCGTGGAGGGCATCCCCCTCGGCCTCATGCCCCCGTATCTCGAGTCGGCGATGACGGGGCAGCCGATGGAGGCCATGTGGACGCGTATCTGATGAGTCCTGCCGGTTTCGAGGCGGCATTCGAGCATCGAGGCGAGATCGAACTCCCTCATCACCCTGTAGTTCGTAACCGCCCGCCTGCCGGCGCTGGTTATCCGCATCAGCTTGCGCTGTCCGGGATCCCTCCCGATCGGAGCGTCGATCCGGCCCGAGGCGGGCACCGGCCTGTTCCAGACGAGCGCCAGGTACCGCCTCTTCACCGTCCGGGCGGCGAGCTGCGCGGAGATGCCGGCGTGGGTCCTGTCGTCCTTCGCCACGACCAGCAGCCCGGTCGTGTCCTTGTCGAGCCTGTGGACGATGCCCGGGCGGAGTTCTCCGGAGATGCCGGAAAGACCGTCGATGCAGTGCGCCAGGAGGGCGTTGACGAGTGTCCCGCCAGGCGAGGATGGTGAAGGATGCACCACCAGGCCGGCGGGTTTGAAGATCACGAGCAGGTGGTCGTCCTCGTATGCGATGTCCAGGTCCATGGGTTCGGGAGACAGGTCGATGCCGACCGGGTCGGGGACTTCGAGCTCGAAGCAGTCGCCGGGTCTGACACGGTGGGAGGGCTTGGTCACCTGCCTGCCGAGCAGCAGAACCCTGCCGTTTACTATCAGGGTGGATATGTAGCTCCGGCTGAGGCTGGGCGCCTTCATTGCAAGAAAGCTGTCCAGCCTCAACCCTGTCTCAGCTTCTTCGACCGTCAGGCTGAGCGTTTCCAAGCCGGTATCGTCAGAGGGTCCTCTTGATGATATGGAAGCCGAAGGGGGTCTCTACGATTCCGGAGACATCTCCGACCCCGAGGGCGAAGGCCGCATTCTCGAACTCGGGAACCATGGCGCCCCTGCCGAACTGGCCGAGGGTGCCTCCGTTGACGCCCGAGGGGCAGTCGGAATACTCGACGGCGGCATCCTCGAAGGTGATCGTGCCGGTCTGTATCTGCGACAGGAGATCGACGGCGAGCTGCCTGGCCTCATCGGAGGTTCTGGTGATCGCGGGATCGGCGCGCATGGCGCCTGCGTAGGCGATGAGGATATGGCTGGCCTCGATGGTCTGAGGAGCAGTGATCGTATCGACGGTTGCGGCGGCAGTCGTATCCTCCATTGCATTCCCTGCACTTTCCGGGCGTCCACAGGCCGAGATGGCGAAAACCACGACCGCCGCTGCGAACAGTAGTGTACGCATCAAGGGTGACCTCCGTATCGATAGTGGTCTGATTGTTCCGAAACGAGCATCTAACTATACTTCAAAAATTGCAGCGTCCAACAGGCCGTCACAGTCCGTTCGACCGTACGACCTTCCTGTTTCCCTGAAAGGAGGCCCTCTTGAACAGAGAAATGCTGTTCTCCGCCCGCGCCAGATCCATGAAGAGATCGGTCATCCGCGAACTCCTGAAGCTGACGTCCAACCCCGAAATCATCTCCTTCGCAGGAGGACTCCCCGCCCCCGAGACCTTCCCCGTGGCCGAGGTGGCGATCGCCACGAACAAGGTTCTCTGGGAGGAATCGAGCAAGGCTCTCCAGTACGGATCGACGGAGGGCGACGCCAGGCTCAGGCAGGATCTGGTCGAACTCATGAAGCAGGATGGCACTCCGGCGAACCCTTCCGACATCCTGGTCACCACGGCGTCGCAGCAGGGTCTCGACCTCGCAGCCAAGATATTCCTCGACCCCGACTCCACCTGCATCGTCGGCCTGCCGACGTACCTGGGTGCGCTGCAGGCCTTCAAGAGCTATCAGGGCAAACCGGTAGGGGTTCCTCTGGACGACAACGGGATGATACCCGAGCTTCTCGAGGAGACGATCAAGAAGCTCGAGGCCGAGAACCGCAGGCCCAAGTTCATATACATCATCCCCGACTTCCAGAATCCCGCCGGGGTTACCATCCCGGAGAGCAGGCGGCACGAGATAATCCGCATCGCCCGCGAAGGCGGCTATCTGATCATAGAGGACACTCCGTACCGCCAGCTCCGCTATACGGGCAAGCACGAGCCCACGTTCCAGTCGCTGGCCCCGGACTGCGTGCTCTCGCTCTACACCTTCTCGAAGATACTCCTGCCCGGGTTCCGTCTGGGCTGGGTGTACGGACCGGACTGGGTCATCGACAAACTGGTGATGGCGAAGCAGGGCACGGACCTCTGCTCGCCTCCCTTCAACCAGGCGATAGCCCACCACGTCATGGCCAGCGGGGCTCTCCAGAAGGGTCTTTCGAAGACCATAGAACTCTATGCCCAGCGCAGGGAGCTGATGCTGAGCTGTCTCGACAACCACCTCCTGAGCGTGCCCGGCATAAAGTGGACGAAGCCCGAGGGAGGGCTGTTCCTGTGGCTCACGCTTCCCGAGGGGATGAACACGGACGACATGTTCCACGCCGCCATCCAGGAGAAGGTCGCGTACGTCCCTGGCAGCGCGTTCTACCCCGACGAGGACGACCACAGGAGCATGAGGCTCAACTTCAGCTACTCCTCGGAGGCGCAGATCTGCGAGGGCGTGAAGAGGCTCGGCGCGCTGATACACAAGTCCCTGGGTTCGTGAAACGAGACCGGCGGACAGCCCTTCGGGGCTGTCCGTCGGATTACCCGTGCGCCCTTTCGCGATCCGCGGCTGCGTGAGTTCGGCAGGATGGATCGCCTTCGGGCCTGGTCGTTTCCGATGACCGGAAAATGACACCGAAAGGGCCGCCCTCCTGGGCGGCCCTTTTCTGACGCAATCATGTCCGGATTGGAAGAAATACTCAGACGACGGTACCGTTCGGGATGACTCCGTTCTTGGGCACGACGATGATTCCGTCCCTGATATAGTATCCGTCACCGTCCGCGTGAGCGAGACCCTGCTCGTTGACCAGACGGCTCCCGGAGCCCACCCTGGCGTTCTTGTCTATGATGGCCCGCCGGATTACGCAGCCCTCCCCCACCCCGATGGGCGGAACGGAATCTCCGGAGGAGGCATGGGCGTCCCTGAAGCTGCCCTCCCAGTAGTCAGAGCCCATGAACACGCATTCCTCCAGAACGGACCCATCTCTCACCCGGCTCCTCAGGCCCACTATGCTCCGCCTGATCGTCGCTCCCGACAGCTCGCTGGCCTCGCAGATCACCGCGCTGTCGATGGTGCAGTTCCTCACCCTGGCGCCGGGAAGCGCCCTGGCCCTTGAATAGATTGGAACACCGTTCTTGAAGAGGTCGAGCTGGGGGGTCTCGGAGGCGAGGTCGAGGTTGGCCTCGAAGAAGGAGCCGATGGTCCCGATGTCGGACCAGTATCCGTCGAAGAGATACGAATGGACGTACATCCGTCCGATGGCCCACGGGATCACCTCCTTCCCGAAGTCCGTCATCGATTCGTTTTCTAGAGCCTCGAAGAGGGCTTCCGGCTTGAACAGGTAGATGCCCATGCTTCCGAGGAAAGGCCGGTCCGGCGGCACGTCGGAACCTTCGCTCATGAGCGAGGCCAGGTTCTCTCGGGGGGGCTTCTCGTGGAAGTCCTCGATCCTCCCGGCGCTGCTTACCCTCATTATCCCCAGCCCGGGAGCCTCCTCCACGGTTACGGGCTTCGTCGCGATCGATATGTCGGCGCCGGAATCCAGATGGCTCTTCATGAAGTCGCGGAAGTTCATCCTGTAGAGCTGATCGCCGGACAGTATCAGCACCAGTTCCGGCTTGCTGCCCATGATATGGACGAGGCTCTTCCTGACGGCATCGGCGGTGCCCTGGAACCAGTTCTTGTTGGTGGCCGTCTGCTCGGCTGCCAGGATGGAAACGAATCCGTCCGTGAATCTGTCGAACCTGTAGGTCTGAGAAACGTGCCTGTTGAGGCTTTCGCTGTTGTACTGCGTGAGGACGAGAATCCGCTTGATCTCGTCGTTGATGCAGTTCGAAACAGGTATGTCGATCAGCCTGTACTTCCCTCCGACCGGCACGGCCGGCTTGCTCCTGTGGAGCGTCAGGGGGAAGAGACGTGTTCCGCTACCGCCACCGAGAATGACAGCGATGATCCTGTTCACGCCGGGCCTCCCTCCAGATCGTGCCGATGAGGTGGAGATTATCCAAACCGCGCCCCGCGTCAAGACTCGGATACGCGGCTCACCGTCTTTTAGATTTCTTAAATCTACCCTTGACGATATTATATTTTTCTAAAATACTACTGTCGTAAACTGGAGGTTGGGGATGGACATAAGCAAGGCGTTGTGCCCGGACTGCGGAAAGCCGATGACTCCTGTGGCATGCCTCTGTGAGGATTGCGGATTCAGGCTGGAGGGGCCGTTCACCATATCGCCGCTCGCCACCCTGCCGGCCCGGGACCAGGCGATCATCATCGCCTTCCTGCGGGGATTCGGATCGATAAAGAACGTGCAGGAGATCCTCGGAGTCAGTTTTCCCACCGCAAAGGCGAGGATCGAGAGGATCATATCGAATCTGAACGATTCGATGGAGGCGCCGGGGAACCGGGAGAAGGTGCTGGAGCAGCTCGCCCGCGGCGAGATCAGCTTCGAGCAGGCGATGGAGAGGCTCTGATGCCCGCTCTTCTGCTCCTCGGGCGGATCGGCTGGTTCCCGGTCGTCACCCCGTGGTTCCCGATCTGGCTCGTTCTCCTTCCCCTGTCCTGCATCGCCTGGCTGCTTTCGGTCGCAATCGGAGCATTCGGGGCACCTCGCTTCAAGGCGTGGGCGAAGGCGATGCCGGTTCTCGCCCTGGCGGCAGCGGGGCTCCACGGTACCGTGATCGACGTAAAGTCTTCCGTCGGCTTGCGTTTCTCTCTCTGCTGGCTGTGAGTCCGCAACGGTGAAAGGATGGTCGGAGATGGCCGAGTCGAGGAAAAAGATACTGGAGATGCTCGCATCGAAGAAGATAAGTGTGGACGAAGCCTCGATGCTTCTGGAGAAACTCTCCGCAGCCCCGGTGGAACCCGCGGTCGAATGCGGGGAGCGCCCCGAAGCCGCCAGAAACCTCAAATACCTTCGTGTCGTCGTCGATTCGGCGGATGGCGACAAGGTCAACATCCGCGTTCCCCTGAGCCTCATCAGGACCGGCATCAAGCTCGGCTCGCTGATCCCGAAGGATGCGGCGGAGGCGATGAGCGAGAAGGGGATCGACCTGTCCGGCCTGTCCGAATTGGACGAGAACGAGCTGGTGAAGTTCCTCTCCGAGCTGAAGGTCGACGTGGAGTCCAGCGACGGCGACACGGTGAAGATCTTCACGGAATGAACCGATTCCGTCCTGGCGCGGCGGGGCGCCGGCGGGTATCTTCCCGCCGGTGCTTTCCATATCGGAGGTCATCGGATGAGGATCGCCCT
>LKHC01000055.1 GCA_001618605.1 Candidatus Fermentibacter danicus | reverse complement strand
CCGTGGAGCGGCCTCGTCCTCTTCGACTCCGACGTGCTCTCTTTCGCCAGGGGTGACAGCGTCGTCGTCACCGGCACCGTGCAGGAGTACTACGGGATGACCGAGCTCTCCTACATAACCGACGCCCGGATAATCTCGTCGGGACATCCCCTGCCCGCCCCGCAGGATCTCACCACCGGCGCGCTGATGACTTCGGCCGACCCGGAGGAATGGGAAGGCGTGCTGGTGAGGGTTCAGAACGTGACCGTATCGAACGACAGCCTCGGATACGGCCAGTGGTCCGTCACCGACGGATCGGGGGACTGCATCGTGGACGACCTGGGCGACTACACCTACGAGCCGTACACGGGCGATTCGATCCAGAGCATCATCGGGGTCTGCTTCTACTCGTTCTCGGAATTCAAGATGGAGCCGCGGGACGACGCGGACATCGACATCTAGGGCGACTCAGAGGCCGTAGGCCGCCCTTATCCATTCGGTCTCCCGGCGTATCCCCTCCTGCAGGGGTACGCCGGGTTTCCATCCCAGGTCGCGTTCCAGTCGAGTCGTGTCGGCGAGTGTGTCCCTTGCGTCACCGGGCTGGGCCGGCGCGAAGGACAGGATCGCCTTCGCCCCTGTCGCGTTCTCTATCTCCCCGACCGCCTCGAGCAGTGTGACCCTGTTCCCGCCGCCGAGATTGTACACGCCGCACACGGGGCTGTCGCCGGCCCTGTACAGACCCTCCACGACATCCGATACGAACGTGAAGTCCCTGGTCTGCCTCCCGTCGTCGAGCACCTGGACGGGCTCGCCCCTGAGGACGGCTAGGATGAAGCGGTGGAAGGCCATGTCCGGCCGCTGCCTGGGCCCGTAGACGGTGAAGAACCGGAAGGACACCGACGGGATGCCCGATCTTCCGGAGTACAGGCCGACCAGATGCTCGGCAGCGAGCTTCGTGACTCCGTAGGGCGATACCGGAGCAGGCAGGCTTCCGGCTTCGGAGAGGGGCGTCTGTGGTGATGCGCCGTAGACCGAAGAGGAGGATGCATTGACGAATCGTGTGACGCATCCGCTTTCGGAAGCCCATTCCAGCAGCTTCTGCGTCGCCGTGACATTGTCCCTGACGTAATCGCCGAAGTTGGCGCCCCAGGAGCGACGGACCCCGGGCTGTGCCGCGAGATGGTAGACCGTGACGCGCTCTCCATGAGGGATGCAGCCCTGGAGGGCCGGTTCGAAATCCCCAGACAGATCCGCCTCCAGCAGAGTGAACAGGGGATCACGGAGCGATGCGGCTATGTTGTTCCTCTTGGCTGCGGGATCGTAGTAGTCCCTGAAGCAGTCGATGCCCACGACCGCACGTCGATCGGCCAGAAGCCTCTCCACGAGAAGGCTGCCGATGAATCCGGCGGCCCCGGTCACGAGAGTCAGCATGGGCGCCGGTCGGACAGAATCCTCACTCCCCGCTGTCCTCGGTGATGCACCAGCCGGGGCCGCTCGGGCCGAGCTGGAGCAGATACCTCATACCGCCGACCTTCACGGCGGGTGGAGGAAAGTCGGGGCCGAACGGGGCGAGGCAGGCCAGATCCTGCGCCTGCGGCAACGAGGGGAGTTCGAGATCCACATGTGGTTCGGGCACGGGTTTCGACCTCAGGGTGGACAGCCGGGAAATCAGCCTCCTCCTGAGATCGGGCCAGGTCATGACGTCCGTATTGAAACCGGCGGCCTTCGCATGGCCGCCCGCGCTGCGGAAGACATCCTTCATCCCCGTCAGGAAAGAGGCCATGTCCCAGTCGCCAAGGGATCTGGCCTCGCCGATCAACGTGCCGTCAGGCCGGGACGTGACCACGATGGCCCCCCTGCGGAAGATTCTGGACAGCTTGCTTGCGATGGTTCCTCCCATGCCGGAGGGGATGCCCTCCATGTGGACGAGCACCATGCCGAAGGCATCGGCTTCGGGATCCTTCTCGTTCATCGCCCGCGACAACATCTCGGATATCTGCTGCGATCTCGCATCGCTTACGGCCGTCATCTCCTGCCAGACAGCCCGGCTCCACTCGGCGTCGTCGCTCTCCATAAGGTCGAGCAGGCGGCCGATGCCGGAGTTGAGCCCCTTGCCGACAACGGAGGTTATCTGCTGCCGGACGGCGCAGGCGCACCAGTTGCCTCCCCTGTTCGGCCAGGCGTCGAGAATGACGCCCAGTCCCTCTGAAAGATCGCTTCTCTCGACGGCACTGAAACGGTCCAGGAGGTAACGGTTGGCCGCCAGAAGCGGGACACGGTCGGAGATGGTGCCGAGGGCTACGGCAGTGAAAAGCGAGGCATCCTCCGATATGGAGGGGAAGAGTTCCGCGAGGGCGGCATAGAGCACTCCGCATCCGGCGAGCACGGTTCCGGGAAAGCCTATCGCCTGGGGATCGATGAGCCCGTGCGCCCTGGGCAGCGGGGGATTCAGGGTATGATGGTCCGTGATGACCACCCGGGATCCCATGGCGAGAGCCCAGTCGACGCCTTCCACGGCAGAGCAGCCGGCGTCGACGGTGAGCAGGAGGTCGCCCTTCTGCAGGATGCCGTCCATCCTGGAGGGGAGCAGGCCGTAGTCCTCGACGGCCCTGTCGGGAATGATCGGTACGACTTCGAAACCGAGCTTCCCGAGCATGGTTTTGCCGACATAGATGCCGGTAATGCCGTCCATGTCGTCATGTCCGTAGAGAACGATCTTCCCGCCGCTGTGGCGGAGCGCGGCAAGCTCGAACTGGAGAACCTCCAGCTCCGGGAGCATGGCCCTCCAGCAGGGTTTTGGGGGCTTCCACTCCGCAACGGGGTCGGGGGAACCGGGGAAGCGCTTCCTGAGCACATCCAGCGCCTGAACAGTCAGAAGTCCCTCCGACCCGGCCCCGTCCTCTTCTACCCCCCGCCCGTCGTAATCGTTGCGACAATCATCCAAGAGTCCCTCCTCACATACATTCGAGAGAGTTTCGTGGCTGGACGGCGTGTTGTCAACCCGTGTGCGATCGGAGGTTCGTCCGGGCACTTGCAGCAGAGTGCCCTCATGTAATAGACTGATGGGCGTGAGACGAATAGCATTCGCTCTGCTTCTTGCAGCTTTGTTCCGGGGAACCTCGGAATCCGCCTTCGAATCCGTCCCGCAGGCTCCCTGGATGAACGCCGGGGCTTCCTGCACCCTCTTTCCCGCAAGCGCGGCGACCCAGTTCGGAAATCCGGCGAGCATCGCCCTGCTCGAAGGATTGTCCGTTTCCGCATCGGCCTCGAGGCCCTTCGGGCTGTCGAGGCTCGACAGGGCATCGGCGGCGGCATCCCTGCCCTGGCGCAACTGGGCCTTCGGTGCCGGAATCATCGCCTCGGGCGACGGTGAATACTCGGAATGGACCATCTCCGCCACGGCCTGTCGAAGGCTGATCACCGGTCTCGCCGGCGGCGTCTCCGCTTCCGCCCACCGCCTTTCGATCGATGGATACGGGGCTGCCTCCGGTTTCTCCGCCGACGCGGGTCTCGTTGCCCGCCCCATGGACGGGGTGCTCGCCGGTGCGACCGTGCGGGGATTGATCCGGAGCCGCCTGGGCGAATCCGGCGACCCTTCCGTCCCGAGAACCTTCTCCGTCGCCGCTGGCGTCGCTCCTGTCAGCCGGCTGCGGATCTCGGCCGCCCTGTCCATCTCCGAGGCCCTTGATCCGGAACCGTCCCTCATGCTGGGCTTTGCTCCTTCTCCGGGCCTTTCTCTCGGCCTGGGCTTCGAAAGCGATCCCACCCGCTTCTCCTTCTCCCTCTCGATCGGAACGGGGCCGATGGAGTTTCTGTACGGTCTCGGCTTCCATCCCGCCCTGGGGGAAACCCACTCTGCCGGAATAGCGTTCGGCAGGGCCGGTCATATACCCGTTCCGGCGACAAGGGCGCCCGTCCCTGTCGAGGAGCACGATCCCGAAGCCCTCATCGGCATAAACACTGCCGGCCTCGAGGAACTGATGACACTGCCCGGCATCGGTCCTGCGAAGGCCGAGGCCATCATCGCCTACCGCACGGAGAACGGCCCCTTCACCACCCTCGAACAGCTCCTCGATGTCCCGGGGATCGGTCCGTCGCTGTTCGAGGCGATCAAGTCCAGACTGGTGGTAGATTGACCCGAGGCCGCCGCCTCGCGCTCGTTCTGCTTCTCCTGCTCCCAGCCGCCGCTTCGTGCGGCGATGTCCTGTTCAGGCTCGGGAGACGCTTCCCGGATTCGCGCGGCGCTCTGGATGGAATCTGGGCGGGGGACCAGTTCGAGTTTCTCCACCGTACGAGGCTCGCTCTGGGGCGATTCAGCCTGGTCCTGGTCGCGGAGAAGGACAGAGGCGAGGAATGGTGCGACCTGGTCAGCGCCGGAGCGACCTTCGAAGACTCCATAAGAAACGTCCGCGCCACGGCGGGCTGGCTCCGCTCGAAACTCGGCTCCGGGCTGATCCTCTCCCACCCATCCGGCTGGTCCGGCGCACCGGGGATGGAGGCAAAGCCTCCCGCTCTCGCGTCGAAGCTGGAACCTGCCTCCAGCGCGGGATGCTCGGATGCAGAACCTCTCACGGGAGCCGGCGTGTCCTTCCGGGCCGGCCGGTTCTCCTTCCTGGCGATAGGCGCGTCCTCGCACATCGATCCATCCGGTGAGGGTCTCCACAGAACCGAATCGGAACTGGCCGCCGAGGGCTCCGTGAGGGAGGACCTGCTCGGCTTCCGCACCGTCACGGGATGCTGGGGGCTTGGCGCGGCCGCCGCGGATGACCCGAGAGGCGGATGGAGCAGGATCGGCCTCGATTTCGACGGACGGCTGGCCGGCGTAGAGCTGAGGGCGGAGGCTGCCGTCGGCTTTCAGGGATCGGAAATGTCCGAAGCCTTCTGGGGCTGCATCCACGAGAGGCTCGATGCCGTCCGCTTCTGCGTCGGGGTCTTCCGGCATCCGGATGACTTCCCGTCGAGACGCTCCGCCCTGCCCATCGGCATGGACTGCGACGCAGGGGCGGGAGCCGCATTCGTCTGGAAGCCGGGTGCGGGCTGGACGGCCGAGGGTTCCGTGACATCCGCCCTCCGGCGGGAGGCTTCCAGGGGCTCGGCCGAACTGTCCATCGAGAAGAGGATGACTCCTGCCTTCGACATGGGAATCCGTTTCAGGGGAACGACCAGGGATGAAGAGGATTCCTTCAGGCTGCTCGGTTCCTCCTCCTGGAGGCCGGCGGGCGGCGTCGTTCTCTCCACCGCCGTGCAGAGAACGGGCGCCGGGCGGTCCTCGTCAGGCACCGGCGCGGAGGCCAGGCTGAAGATCCTGCTCGACGGGGAACTCACGGTGAGGGTCGCCGCGGCGGGCTTCGTCACGGACGACTACGACTCCAGGGTCTACTTCGGCGAGCTGTCCTTTCCCGGGGACTTCGGCTCCGTCCAGCAGTGGGGGGAGGGGTTCTATCTGCAGGCTGCGGTCGCGTGCCCGGTCGGCGGGGGATCTTCCATATCGGGCCGAATGGGCTATCTCCGGAAGGGTTCCGTGGAGTCCATCGGGGAAGGCTCCGACGAGACCGACGGGCCCTCGAGGCTCGACGCCACGCTCCAGTTCCAGTCCGTGATCTGACGGCCGACCCCGACCCCGGCATCCGCTCCTGCTTCGTTCGAACCGGGTACTTCCATCACGGTTCTCCTTCCCGGCAGGAAACAGCACGCCGACCTTTCCGGACGATTCACGCATCTGATACGCCTGGCGCCGTTTTTGGCTTGACACCAATATCGATTGGTGCCATTTTGGCGCCCCGGAGGTTTCGAATGCACATCGATCTCGATCAGGTGGACTTCGTAACCGAGACCGCCCTGACCATCCGTCAGAGCAGGCGAAGAACCACGGTCCCCAAGGAAATCGTGGACAGGCTGGGGCTCACACCCGAGGACAAGCTCAGATGGGTTCTCCTGGTCGATGGAACCGTCATTCTGACCAGGGTCAGGCGACCAGTGAATGGAGATAGATGAGAGCGGAACGGCTGATTGCCATCCTGTCTCTTGCGGCTCTATGCGCCGGATGCGGCAGGGAGAGGCCGGAGGGGATACTTAGGGTCGGGTACTTTCCCAACATCACTCACTCGCAGGCCATCATCGGCATGGCCAGGGGAGACTTTGCCGGCGAACTGGGGTCGAACGCCGTCATAGAGCCCATCATCTTCAACGCCGGGCCATCCGTTATAGAGGCCCTCTATGCCGGAGAGATCGACCTGGCCTACATCGGCCCCAATCCCGCGGCGAACGGCTACATCCGCTCCGGAGGCGAGGCCCTCAGGGTGGTGGCCGGAGCCACGAGCGGAGGAGCGTGCCTCGTGGTGAGGAGCGACGCGGGGATATCCTCGCCGTCGGATCTCGACGGGAGGAAGCTGGCTTCGCCTCAGCTCGGGAACACCCAGGACGTCGCCCTGCGGTGCTGGCTCATGGACAACGGCCTCTCGACGCTCGAACAGGGCGGCACAGTGGAGGTCGTGGCGGTACAGAACCCCGAAATCTTCGACCTCTTCATGCAGGGCCGTATCGACGGCGCATGGGTGCCGGAGCCCTGGGCCAGCCGCCTCGTGGTCGAGGGCGGGGGCGTCGTGTTCCTGGACGAAAGGGATCTCTGGGAAGGAGGCGAATTCCCCACCGCATGCGTGATCGCCTCGACAGACATCCTCTCGGAGAATCCCGCGCTGGTCGAGGCCTGGCTGAGGGCGCACGTCGCCGTCACGGAATGGGAGCTCGCCGATCCCGACTCGGCGATGGCCCTGGTGAACTCCGAGATCGGGAGGATGACCGGAAAGGCCCTCCCCGACGAGGTCATGGAGATGGCCTGGTCCAGGATGACGCCGACATGGGAGCCCCTGGAGGACTGCATCCGGATCAGTGCGCAGTCCGCATACAGGATAGGCTACCTCGACGAGGAGCCTGAACTCTCGGGCCTCTGTGACCTGACCATCCTGCAGCGGGTCGTCGGAGAAGCGAGGTAGCCCTGGAACTGGAACTCAGAGGCGTCTCCAGGAGCTTCCGCAGGCCGGGACGGACGGTGGAGGCGCTGAGGGGGCTGGACCTCAGGGTCGGCTCCGGCGAGTTCGTCTGCATCGTGGGTCCGTCCGGATGCGGCAAGACCACGGTTCTCCACCTGCTGGCCGGGCTGGATGCCCCCTCTGCCGGAGAGGTTCTCGCAGACGGCGCCCCCATCACCGGCCCCGATTCCTCCAGGGTCCTGATGTTTCAGGACGCAGCCCTGTTCCCGTGGATGAACGTGCGCTCGAACATCGAGTTCGGGCTGCGCGCCCGTAGAGTGCCCCGGGCGCGCCGGGATGAAATCGTCGAGGAGCTGCTTCGAAAGGTCCATATGGAGGGTTTCGACCAGTCCTGGACCCACGAACTCTCCGGCGGCATGAGGCAGCGCGCAGCGCTCGCGAGGGCTCTTGCGGTCGATCCGCAGGTCCTGCTCCTCGACGAGCCCTTCGGCGCCCTCGACGCCCTCACCCGCGACTCCCTCCACATCGAGCTGCAGGATCTCTGGATGAAATCCGCCAAGACCATGGTCTTCGTCACCCACAACGTGAGGGAGGCAACCGTCCTGGCGGACAGGATACTCGTCATGTCCGACTCGCCCGGGAGGGTGATCGCCGAGCATGCGGTCGATCTCCCGAGGCCGAGGCACATGGAGAATCCGGGGCTGATGTCCCTTGCGGCCAGAGTGCTCGCCGATCTCAAACCGGCGGAAAGGGCCGCAGAATGAAGCCGGGCGCGGAGTTTTCCAGGAGAACCCTCCAGCTCGCCTTCGGTTTGTTCCTGATCGCCGCCTGGATTGTTCTGGGGGAAGCCGGGGTCTGGCCGGCCTACATCTTCCCCACACTCGGCGGGGTTCTCAGGGCGATCGCCAGGACAAGCGGCACCGGCGCCCTCTGGATATCGATCCTGGGTAGCATGAAGAGGCTGCTGCTCGGCTATGCGGTGGCCCTGGCGTCGGGCGTCGTACTCGGTGTCCTGCTGGGAAGCTTCAAATGGGCCAGAGACACCATAGGCCAGGTCGTCCTGGGGCTGCAGGCCCTCCCGAGCATATGCTGGCTTCCTCCGGCGATCCTCTGGTTCGGGCTCTCGGAGCAGGCGATCCTCTTCGTGGTGATCATGGGCGCGTTCCTGTCGATCTCGCTGGCTACGCAGGACGGCATCCGCAACACGCCAAGGATCTACCTCCAGGCCGCGCGGAACCTGGGCGCCTCGGGCCTGTCGCTCTACACCAGGGTCGTTCTGCCGGCGTCGCTCCCCTCGATCGTGACGGGCATGAAGCTGGGCTGGACTTTCGCGTGGAGATCCCTGATGGCGGGCGAACTGCTGTACTCCGTTCCCGGGCTCGGAAGCATGCTCGCGCTGGGCAGGGAACTGAACGACATGAACCAGGTCGTCGCCGTCATGCTGGTGATAGTGGCGATCGGCCTCATGACGGACAAGCTCGCGTTCGGGGCCGTAGAGAAGGCGGTACGGTCGCGCTGGGGCACCGGAGGAGGGCGGCGATGACCGACTCCCGCCTCAGGAGCCTGCCGGATCGAATCCCTTCGCCGATGGGTAGGCCGACAGGTCGTAGCTGATCTCGCGGCAGGGCATCGGCATCCTCTCCAGCACCACGCCCGATTCGGAGAAGAATCGCCCGGCGAACGTGTCGTGGAAGTCCGAGAAGATGACGACCCTCCTGATTCCGGCCGCGATAAGCGCCTTTGCACAGGTGGTGCAGGGCATGTTCGTCACGTAGGCGGTCGCTCCGTCCAGCGACACGCCATGCCGCGCGGCCTGGCAGATCGCGTTCATCTCCGCGTGGTTGGTCCTCACGCAGTGGTTGTCCACCACCAGGCATCCCTCGTCCTCGCAGTGCGGCGAACCCGGCAGGGAACCGTTGTAGCCGGTCGAGAGCACATACCTGTCCTTCACGAGAACGCACCCGCAGTGCATCCTGGGACAGGTCGCCCTCTCGGAGGCCAGCATCGCCAGCTTCAGGAAGTATTCGTCCCAGGAGGGTCTCAAGAGCCGCTTCCCTCCTCCCCCTCGACCTCCACGGAGCGGTCCGGGCTCCCGGGCTTCCAGACGATCGACGACGCCCTCGTCACATTCAGCAGGTCCGCCTCGAACGGCTTCATGACCGACAGATCGCCGTCGGGTCCGGAAACCGTGATCCTGCCCAGGGGGGCGGCCATGCTCAGGTTCCGCTCGCTCTTGAAGCGGCGGGCAGCCTCGATGACCTCGAGGGCGATGTCGCCGGCCCGTATGGCGTCGAAGTCGACCCCGGAGCAGACGGGCCATGGGGCCGTGTGTATGCTCTCATGCCCCTCGCGTTCCCTGAAGATCAACTGGTAGAGTTCCTCCGTGATATGGACCAGGATGGGCGCGAAAAGGCGCAGAACCATGTAGAGGCAGTCGTACAGCGCCTTCCTGGCCGCATCGGCGGCCTTTTCGTCGCTGCCGTACAGGCGCCCCTTCACGATCTCGAGATAGTTGTCGCAGAAGGCGTTCCAGAAGAAGTCCTCGGCCTCCCTCATGCAGATCGAGTACTCGTACCCCTCCATGCCGGCGGTGGCGTCGGCAACGGCCTTCGCTGCACTCGCCAGAACCCACCTGTCGAAGGGATGGAGTTCGACGGGCGAAGACGGGTCGAAGCCCTGGAGGAACTGCGCGGAGAAGCGGGCGGCGTTCCAGAGCTTCGTCACCAGCTTCCTGCCGAGGCCCAGCACCTCCTCGCTGAACATTACGTCCGTGCCGAGGCGGCTGGAGCAGGCCCAGTACCGTAGTTCGTCGGCGGAATACTTCTCCAGAGCCGCGAGCGGATCGCCCGCCACGTTGCCCTTGCTCTTCGACATCTTTTCGCGATTCGGGTTCAGGGCGTGCCCGCTTATCATCACGTGGCGCCAGGGGATCCGATCCATGTGGAGATGCGCCTTCACGATGGTGTAGAACGCCCAGGTCCTGATGATGTCGTGCGCCTGGGGCCTGAGGCTCATGGGTATGATTTCCGATCGGTCTCCGGGTTCGCCCCACCTGGCGTTTATCAGGGGCGTGAGGGAGCTGGTGGCCCAGGTATCCATCACGTCGAACTCGGGAGTGAACTCCCCGGAGCCGCAGTGCGGGCACGGATCCTTCGGCCGGTCCTCCAGCGGATCGACGGGCAGATCCTCGGGCGCAGCGAAGACTGGCTCCCCGCAGGAGCCGCAGTACCAGACCGGGAAGGGAACGCCGTAGTAGCGCTGGCGGCTTATACACCAGTCCCATCTGAGGTTCTCGACCCAGTGGTCGTATCTGGCCCGGAACATCTCCGGGTGCCACTCTATCTGCCTTCCGCGCTCGAGCAGCTCGTCCTTGATGTCGAGGATTCGGATGAACCACTGGGGAGTGACCAGGTATTCCAGCGGGGTTCCGCATCTCTCGTGAACGTTGACGGCATGCACGATCGGCTTCGATCCCGTCAGGAGCCCCCGGTCCGTCATGTCCTGGACCATCCGGGCGCGGGCCTCCTTCACGGACAGGCCCTGATAAGGCCCTGCGAGTCCGTTCAGACGGCCGTTGCGCTCGAGGGCCATGCGCAGCTCCAGCCCGAAGTCCTCCCACCAGGCTATGTCGGTGGTGTCGCCGAAGGTGCAGCACATCACGAGGCCGCTGCCCTTCTCCATCGAGACACGGCCGTCGGTCAGCACCGGAACCTCCCTCTCGAACAGAGGGACGATCGCGTGACGGCCCTCGAGGTGCCTCCAGCGGGGGTCCTCCGGGTTGCGGAACACGGCCGAGCATGCGGGCAGCAGCTCGGGCCTGGTCGTAGCGATGGGGATGGTTCCGCCGCCCACGAGCCTGAAGACCAGGTCGTGGAATACGGAGTCCAGCTCGCGGTCCTCGGTTTCGGCCTGGGCGACGGCGGTTCTGCACTCGGGGCACCAGAGCGTGGGCGTGTTCTTCCTGTAGATCCGGCCCTGCTCGTGCAGGTCGAGGAACGACCTCTGGCTCAGCCCTCTGACCCAGGGGCTGATCGTGGTGTACATCTCGTCCCAGTCGCAGGAGAAGCCGAGCCTCGTCCAGAGATCCCTGAAGCCCTCCTCGGCGACCGAGGTCACTTCCAGACAGAGCTTCACGAACTCGCTCCGGGGCATCTCGTGGGCGCGGACCTTCTTCGTCTTCTCCGTGAACCTCTCGCTCGGCAGCCCGTTGTCGTCGAAGCAGAAGGGATAGAAGACCTCGTCCCCGGCCATCCTCCTGTACCTGGCTATCACCTCGGCCTGAACGTAGCTGAAGACGTGTCCCATGTGGATCATGCCGGAGACGGTGGGAGGCGGGGTGTCGATCGTGAAGAGCGGCTTCCCTGATTCCGGGCGGAACCTGTAGATGCCGGACTCGCGCCACTGCTTCTGAAGGCGCGGCTCGGCCTCGGACGCGACGTATCGTCTGGCGGGTTCCGCGTTCATTCGGACGCCCTCCCAGCCGCGGCGAGCCCGGCTTTTTCAACGGCGGGCCTCCAGCCCTTCCTGAGACAGTCGCAGAGCAGGTCGGCCAGGTTGTCGATTCCGACCCTCACCTGTTCCAGAGTGTCGCGTTCCCTGATCGTGACGGAGCGGTCGTTCGCCGACTCGAAGTCGTAGGTGACGCAGAACGGCGTGCCGATCTCGTCCATCCTGCGGTAGCGCTTGCCGATGGAGCCGGTCACGTCGAAGCTCACGGGAAGGATGGGGCGCAGCATGCCCGCCACCTCGGCGGCTCCGGCCTCAAGGTTGCGGGAGAGGGGCAGGACGGCGGCCTTCACCGGGGCCAGCGCGGGCGACAGCCTGAGAGTGACGCGCTCCCTGCCGTCCACGATGTCCTCGTAGTAGGCGTCCAGCAGCACGGCCAGAATGGTCCGCCCGATTCCCCCGGAGGTCTCGACGACCCAGGGGACGACCTTCTCGTTCGCAACCTGGTCGATGAACTCCAGATCCTGCCCGCTGACCCTCATGTGGGCCGAAAGGTCGTAGTCCGCCCTGTTCGCGATGCCCTCCAGCTCCCCGAATCCCCCGGTGGCGAACGGGAATGCGTACTCTATGTCCGTGCAGGCCCTGGCATAGTGCGCCAGCTCCTCCTTCGCGTGGTCGCGGAAGCGGAGGCTCGCCGGCTTGAGCCCCAGGGACAGGTACCAGGACATCCTCTCTTCCTTCCAGTACTCGAAGAACCTGTCGGCGTCGGCCGGTCTGCAGAAGTACTCCATCTCCATCTGCTCGAACTCGCGGGACCTGAAGACGAAGTTTCTGGCCGTGATCTCGTTCCTGAACGCCTTGCCGATCTGCGCTATTCCGAAAGGCAGCGTCTGCCTGGAGGATGTGACGATGTTCCTGAAGTTGACGAAAATCGACTGGCAGGTCTCGGGGCGGAGATAGACCTCGGCCGCCTCGTCCTCGACCGCACCCATCATGGTCCTGAACATCAGGCCGAAGTCCCTGGGCTCGGTCAGCTCCCCGCCGCACTCCGGGCACTTCGTCCCCTCGACCTGGTCCGCCCTGAACCTCGCCCTGCATTTCCTGCAGTCGACGAGAGGATCGTGGAAGTTGTCGACATGGCCGGAAGCCCTCCAGACGTCGGGATGGGTGATGATGGCGGTATCGACTCCGACCACGTCGGCGCGGCGTCTGACCATGAAATCCCACCAGCTCGACTCGATGTTCTTCTTGAGTTCGACTCCGAGCGGGCCGTAGTCCCAGGCCGACTGGAGGCCGCCGTATATCTCGCCGGACTGGAAGACGAAGCCGAGCCTCTTGCAGAGCGAAACCATCTTTTTCATAAGGTCGTCAGCCGACGCCATTTTCCAGATCCTCCAGTACGCCGAGCGAGCGGAGCTTCAAACCCGACTGGTTGTGTGCCTGGGCGAACTCACGCATGAAGTCGTGACAGGTACGGAATCCGCCCTTCCAGAGCCTGACGCGTGAGGCGGTCTCGAAGCCGGACCTCCTGCAGGTCTTCACGAATTCGAGGATGCCGGGCGAAATCACGATGTCCCCCGGTGCGGAGCATCCGCTGCAGAGGATGCCTCCGTCGCGGTGGCTCCAGTGTCCCGACCCACCGGCCGGCATACCGCAGCGAACGCAATCATCTATCTCCATGGCGTGCCCGGCAAGGTTGAGCATTGATTCCACGGAAACGCAGGTCACCGCCCATCTCGACCTGCTCTCCGGCAGCATGGCGAATGCCGCTCCGAGCAGGTTGTAGACGGACGAGGAGGACTCGCCGCCCATGAACAGCCCCAGGACCCACTCCGAAAGCAGACAGGCGTGCGCGAACGCATCCGGATCGGACCTGAGCCTGGTTCCCGGTTCGAAGAGGGTCGCATCGACCAGAGTGTCGAGTTCGCGGCCCTCGCGCCTGGTGACTGTCACCTCCACGCCGGAGAGGAGTTCCAGCAGGCCCTGGAAGCGGCCGCCGGGCCTGAGGGCCCCTCTCGCGATGACCGAGATTCTGCCCTGATCCATCGAGTACAGGGTGAGGATCAGTGAGGACTCGCTCCATCTGACCCTTCTCAGAACCCAGGACGGAGTGGTGAGGCGCACCTCAGGAATCGGCTTCCTGCTGCCTCTCGGGAGCTATCCGGACCAGCAGTATCCTCTGGGCCCTGACTCTCTCCACGGTGAACCTGAAGCCTTCGAGAACAACGCTCTCTCCTGGCCTGGGGATCTTCCCTATGGCGCTGTAGACCAGCCCGCCCACGGTATCGAAGTCGTCCGATCCGAAGGAGGATTCCAGGAGATCGTTGAGATCGTCGATCTGCAGCATTGCGTCCACCCTGAAGGAATCCAGGCCGAGCGACTGGACCATCGGAGCCTCGGAGACCTCGAACTCGTCGAGAATCTCGCCGAAGACCTCCTCGATCAGGTCCTCCATGGTCACCAGTCCGGCCGTGCCCCCGTACTCGTCCACCACGACGGCCATGTGGATTCGGTGTGACTGGAACTCCCTGAACAGGCTGTCCACGCGCTTGTACTCCGGCACGAAATACGGCTGCCTCAGGATCTTCTCCATTCTGAACGGCTCGGACGAATTCTTGGATACAGCCTTCATGAGATCCTTCACATAGAGGACGCCGATGATGTCGTCGATCTTGTCGCGGTACACCGGAATGCGGGAGTGGCTGGCTGCGATCGCCTCGCGGAGCACCGCTTCGAAGTCGTCGCTCAAGGCCATGACGACCATGTCTATGCGGGGCACCATGACTTCTCTGACTATCTTGTCGGCGAAGTCCACGATGCCCTCCATCAGCTCCCTCTCCTGGATGAAGCTGTGCTGCTCGCTCTTCTCCGTGCGCTGCTCCAGCCACATGAAGTCGGGGGGAGTGAAGACCCATTCCCCGGTTTCGCCCTCCCCTCCTGATGCAGGGCCGAGAATGATCCTGGCAGGCAGATGGAAGACCACGCGGAGCAGGAACAGGGGAATGCCCAGGGCACTCCTGATGAGATCGGGCCTCGTGTGCCCGATTCTGGACGGCACGAGTTCGGCGAGGATGAAAACGAGGGTCGACAGCACGAGGGCCGCGAGGGCAGGGTGCAGGATTTCACGAAGCTGGACCGATGCCAGGGCGATTCCGGCTCCCGCGGAAACCAGTCCGCAGAACCTGGCGAGCCAGAGCACGCGAAGGTGGGAGATCGCCAGGACACGGCGCTCCGCTGCATCCTTCCTCTCCGGGAGGATTCCGGGCAGGGCCGCCCTGAGAGCGTTCGCAGCGGAAGTAACCAGGAATCCGGCAGCCAGGAGCACCGGCGTGGCGGTCATCGCCGCACCCCGGTCGCCCGGTCGACCATTCGAGCGACGTCCGCCGACATGGACTCGAAATCCTCAGGGGTGTCGTGGCTGCGCCCGAGGAGATGCAGATAGCCGTGGAAGATTCTTTCGAGGAGTTCCTCCATCGGCGGGGCGAGCCTCATGTCCGCATAGATGACCCCCTCGGGCTCCGCTCCGCCTTCGGAGAGGTCGAAGGTGAGCACGTCGGTGGGCCTGTCGATGTGTCTGAATCGCCTGTTCATGACCCTCATGCAGCCAGGATCGACCAGGACCACCTCGATCCTGCCGGTCATCTGGGAGGAGACAATCCGTTGCAGGTCATCCGTATCGAAGCCTGGCTCGCCTGCGGGAGTCTCAACGGTTATACCGTCATCCATGAGGATAGTCCTTGACCCGCTCGTGGAACCTTCCCTGAAGCACCTGCAGGAATGTCCGCATGATCACGTTCAGGTTCCCGCGGGTGAGCTGGCAGTCGTCGAGCTGGCCGTCGATGTCCCTGTCTTCGATCACTTCCCTCACAATCCCCTCGATGACTTCGGGGGACTCCCCCGAGAGGTTCTTCGTAGCCGACTCCACCGAATCGGCCAGCATGATTATCGCCGCCTCCCGGGTGGCCGGCAGAGGGCCGGAATATCGGAAGTCGTCCTGGGAGGGAGGCCCGGCGCTCTTGTCCGGTGAATTCTCGAACGCCTTGCGGGCCTTCTCGTAGAATGCCTTCATCACGGTTCTGCCGTGATGCTGCTCGATCATGTCGATGACCGGGGCCGGGACCCGGAACTTCCTCGCCAGCCTCACGCCCTCCGTTACGTGCGCCCTGAGCCTCGAGGCGCTTTCCAACGGATGCAGGAAATCGTGCGGATTGGGCGTATCGGGGGGGAGATTCTCGATGAAGTGCTTGGGGTCGTTGACCTTGCCGATGTCGTGAAAGAGGCCTCCAGCCTCGGCCAGGACCGGATCGGCCCCGATCGCTCGGGCCGCTTCGGACGCCAGGTCGGCAACCTGCTGGGAATGCTGCCACGTTCCCATGGCCCATTTGCTGAGATCGAGAAGCAGCGGATGATCGCGCCTCTTGACGTCCTCTATGGACCGGACGGTGCTCACGCCGAACTTTTCGAATACGGGCAGGAGGAGATAGGCCGCACCCGCGCCGGCTGCAGGGGAGAGGATCGTTTCCAGAATGCCGATCCAGGGAGGAGTTACGGATATGCCCACGTCCAGGAGCCTGAGGGTGACGAGCGCGACCAGGCCCGAGACGGATGCGATCGCCTCGCTGACGGCGACGGCGTTGCGCCTGCGGAGATCCCATCCCGTGAAGGCGACGGCCGATCCGGTCACGGTCGTCAGGATGAGGTTGCTGAAGGGATGAGGATGAAAGGCCGAAGTGAGCACGGCGAACAGGAACGAAAAGATGGCCGCATGCCTGCGGTTTGTGAATACGCTGGTATGGAGGGCGCCGAAAGTCACGAAGGTGGCGTATGAAGCGCCGTAGATCCTGTTCGCCAGCATCGAGAGGATGCCGGTGACGAGGATGGCTGTGGACCAGCTTGTGCAGAGGAGGAGCACGCGGTCGCGGTCCAGCCAGGTGGGCCGCATCGAATCCCTGACGTACAGGACGGCCAGCGCGAGGATGCCCGACAGCAGGAGAAGCCTGCCGATGGAATACCTCGCCCTCCGGCCGCTGAGGCCCTCCTCCTGCGATGACCGAAGCGCCTCGAGATAGCGTGCGGACCGCTCGTTGACCACGCCTCCTTCAGGAATGATCACTTCTCCGGCGTGGAAGACGGTATCGACCATCGAATAGCTCTCGAGCGCCTGCTGGATGCTCGCCTCCCTGCGGTCCTCGTCGACGAGGACGTTCGGGCGGAGGGTTGAGGCGAGCGCTTCGGCGGGTTCCGCCCCCAGTCCCCCTCCGCGAAGGGTCGAGGAGAAGGCGGTCCTCACCTCGGCGAGCCCGTGTATGTTGATGTTGCCCAGAGGGGCGGGGATGCCGTCCACGGTGTTCCGCGTCATCACGGCGAGGCGGCCGTCGAACAGTCCGCCCG
>LKHC01000054.1 GCA_001618605.1 Candidatus Fermentibacter danicus | reverse complement strand
CGCAGAGTCACAGCCAAGGATCTGGTCCTGAGGATAATCGGCGACATCGGAGCCGATGGAGCCAACTACATGGCCGTCGAGTTCCACGGTCCGGGCATATCGACTCTCCGGATCCCCGAGCGGATGACCATCGCCAACATGGGCGTCGAGATGGGGGCCAAGATCGCGGTGTTCCCCGCTGACGGGCAGACCAGGGAGTTCTTCAGGGGCAGGAACGCGAGCGTCGACGCCGCGGTGTGGAGCGACCACGACGCAGTCTTCGCGAGGACACTCGACTACGAGCTGTCCGAACTCGTTCCGGTGGTGGCGAGGCCTCACACCGTGGACAACGTGGTGCCCGTGAAGGAGCTGCCGACCACCCCCATCGACCAGGTGCTGCTGGGTACCTGCACGAACGGCCGTTTCGACGACTTCAAGGCGGCCGCCGCCATTCTGAAGGGGCGGAAGATCGCACCGACCGTGAGGCTCATAGTGGCCCCCGCCTCCAGGGAGGTCTATCTCCAGGCGATAAGGTCGGGCGTGCTGGAAGATCTCATCCAGGCCGGCGGAACGGTCATCCCGCCCGGCTGCGGCCCCTGCCTCGGCGCGCATCAGGGCGCCCTGGCCCCCGGGGAGAGGTGCCTCTCCACGGCGAACCGCAACTTCAAGGGCAGGATGGGCGAAAAGGACTCCGAGATATATCTCGCCTCCCCGGAGACAGCGGCGGCGAGCGCCCTGACGGGCGTCATCACTGATCCCAGGGAGGTGTGAAATGGCCGTTTTCCACTACGATCAGGACGACATCAACACAGACCTCCTCTTCCCGGGGAAGTACACCTACTCATGCTCCAAGGGCCCCGAGATCAAGGAGCACCTGCTGGAGGACCTGGACCCCGGCTTCGCGGGATCGGTGCAGCCCGGCGACATCATCATCGCGGGGCGCAACTTCGGCTGTGGCTCCAGCCGCGAACAGCCCTCGCTCGGCCTCAAGTACGTGGGCCTGGCGGGAGTGGTCGCCAAGTCCTTCTCCAGAATCTTCTACCGCAGCGCGATCAACCAGGGGCTGCTCCTCGTCGAGTGTCCGGAGGCGGTGGACGCCTACAAGCCTGGCGACGAAGTCTCGATCGATCCTAAGAGCGGAACCGTCAGCGTGGCCGGGAAGCCGTTCTCATTCCCCGCACTGCCCCAGGAGATGATAGCGGTGATCGAGGCGGGAGGGCTCCTGGCTCACATCTCGGCCGGGCTCGCGGAGAGCGGGGCTAGATGAGGAACCTCTTCCGGCGCTTCCTGCCGGTCGCGGCCTGCATCGCCCTCGCAGGGGGGGCGGAAGCGGTCGAAATCCGGATCGGTGCCACCGCATCCAACCTCTCGCCGTCGGAAGAGTTCTACAAGGATGCCTTCCTCACGCCCGGCACCTCGATAGGCGGGACGGTGTCGGTGGACGCCCCGGGGCCTCTGGGCTTCAACGTGGGGGCGGAGAGGTTCTCGAAGAGCGCCCCGGCCGACTGGGACGGCGAACTGGACGCTATGATGGTGTCCCTCTTCCCGACCGCGTCCTGGGAGCCTCTGAAGGGCTTCTCCCTGTATGCCGGCCCCGGCGCGGTCTACCTGTGGGGCGATTACAGCGGGACGGACCGCTACGGCAGGTTCGTGGAAGCCGACGGATCGAGCGTCGGCTTCGCCTTCTCGGCCGGAGGGGAGATCATGCTTGCCGGGCCTCTCAGCGCCAGGCTCGAATACCGCCGGGCGTTCATGGACCTCACCACCGGGGAGGCGACCATGGACGGGTCGACCGTAGCCGTCTATCCGGCTGCGGAGACCGATCTCGGGTACTCGCAGTTCGGCTTCGGCCTGCTCGTGTCTCTCTTCGGTGGGGAGGGGGCGCTGTTCGGAGGGCTTTGATTTTGATCCGGTCCTGACTATTATTGCCGATCCTCGGAAGTCGCCGGCGTAGCTCAGGTGGTAGAGCAGCGCACTCGTAATGCGCAGGTCATCGGTTCGAGTCCGATCGCCGGCTCCATCAAATCATCGGAGAGAGCATACTTGGACGCTCCCATCATAAGCGGTTCAGGGATAAGAGGCGTTTTCGGAAGGTCGTTCACGACCGCCGACGCGCTGGGCTTCGCCGCCGCATTCGGCGAGCTGTCCGGCCCGGGGCCCGTGATTGTGGGAAGGGACACCAGGAGCAGCGGACCCGCGGTAGAGGCCGCGGTCGTGGCAGGCCTCTGCTCGGTAGGCTGTGAGCCGGTGCTCATCGGAGTAGCTCCCACCCCGACGATCCAGCTCGAAGTGATGGAGACGGGCGCAGGGGGCGGCGTGGCCATCACGTCCAGCCACAACCCCGGAGACTGGAACGCGCTTAAGCTGATAGGCCCCGACGGGGTCTTTCTCCGCGCACCGGCCAGGGCCCGCCTCATGGNNTCCTATTCGTACGGAGCAGTGGACAGGCATGTCGAGGCGGTCGCGGCGCTGCCGCTGGTGCGCTGTGACGGCCGCCCGATGCGGGCCGTGCTGGACGTCGTGGGCGGGACCGGTCTCCTGCTGGGCCCGGCTCTGATGAACATGCTGGGAGTCGAGTACTCGATAATCAACAGCTCCATGACACCGGACGGCGATTTCCCGAGGGTGGCCGAGCCGCTTCCCGGCAACCTCGAGGCCCTGTGCAGCGCCGTCAGGGAATCCGGGGCCGATGTCGGCTTCGCATACGATCCCGACGGCGACAGGCTCGCACTGGTGGACGAGACCGGCAGGGCTCCCGGCGAGGAATACACGGTGGCGCTTGCCATCGATCACGTGCTGACGCACCGACCTTCTCCGGTCGTGGTCAACAT
>LKHC01000053.1 GCA_001618605.1 Candidatus Fermentibacter danicus | reverse complement strand
TCGATCGGGGGCGAGGGCAACGGAGGCGTGATCGACCGCGAATGCCACCCCGGCCGCGACAGCGCCGTGGCTGCCGCCTATGTCGTGTCGCTCCTGAGGGAGAGGGATTGCACCCTCTCCGAGTGGATCGCCACGCTGCCCGCCCTCCGCATGAGGAAAATGAAGTTCAGGCTCGAGGGAACTTTCGAGGCCCTCAGGCCTTCTCTGGAGAGCGAGTTCGGCATCCCGTCGGATGTCAGGGACGGGATTCGATTTGACACCCCCTCGGGATGGCTCCACATCAGGCCTTCCGGGACCGAGCCCGTGGTGAGGCTGATCGTGGAGGATTCCGAAGAGGCCGTTCTGGACTCCATAACTGAGCGGTTCATCAGGATTGCGGGCGGGGCATGTGTGGAATAGTCGGCTATATCGGACCTAAGAACGCTCTGGAAATCCTCCTCGGAGGCCTCCGGAGACTCGAATACAGGGGGTATGACTCCGCCGGCTACGCCGTGCAGAGCCCGGAAGGGCTCATACTGCGCAGATGCCGCGGCAGGGTGGCCGATCTCGAAGCGCTCGATCCGGGCGACGCCGTTTCCGCTACAGCCGGCATAGCTCACACCCGCTGGGCTACCCACGGCGAACCCTCGGAGAGGAACGCGCATCCCCAGTTGGATGCCAGCGGCCGCATCGCCCTGGTTCACAACGGCATAATCGAAAACTACCGGTCCCTGAGGCGGGAGCTCCAGGCCCAGGGCATCGAGTTCAAGTCCGATACGGACACCGAAGTCATCGCACAGCTCGTCGGTTTCGAGGTCTCCGCCGGCAAGAACCTGTTCGAGGCCGTCAGGAGCGCGCTGGCGAGGGTCCAGGGCGCTTACGGCATCGCGGTCATCTCCACGCTGGAGCCGGACACCCTCGTCGCCGCAAGGCACGGCAGCCCGCTGGTGGTAGGCGTGGGCGACGGAGAGTACATAATCGCGAGCGACGTGGCCGCCATCATCTCCCACACCAGGGACGTGATCTATCTCGGCGAAGGGGAGGTCGTGAGCGTCGGCCTCAACGGCATGTCGTCCGACGACACCTCGGGCCTCCTCAGGGACAGGGTCGAGACGGTCGAATGGGACCTCGCCGAGATAGAGAAGAACGGGTTCGCCCACTACATGCTCAAGGAGATCTTCAGCCAGCCCGAATCGCTGACCAACGCCTTCCTGGGGAGGATCGACCTCGACGAGGGCACGGCCCATCTCGGAGGGCTCGGGCTGACGCCCGCCGACATGAATTCGGTGAACAGGATCATGCTCACCGCCTGCGGCACTTCCTGGCACGCCGCCCTGATCGGCAAGTACCTCATCGAGTCCCTGGCGAGGGTGCCGGTGGACGTCGAATATGCCTCGGAGTTCAGGTATAGGGACTTCGTGATTGGCCCGGGCTCCATCATGTTCGTAATCAGCCAGAGCGGGGAGACCGCCGACACCCTGGCCGCGCTCCGCGCCTGCAGGAGCAGGGGCTGCAAGGTCTTCGGCATCGTGAACGTTGTGGGTTCCACGATCGCCAGGGAGGCCGACGCCGGGGTGTACATCCATGCGGGCCCCGAGATAGGTGTCGCCTCCACAAAGGCCTTCACGTCCCAGGTGATGGTTCTCTCGCTCATAGCCATGGCCTTCGGCAGGGCAAGGGGGGTTCTCAGCCGCGCTCAGGGTGTCGATCTGGCGCGGGAGATACGCCTTATCCCCGGGAAGGTCGGCAGGATACTCGATCGGTCCGACACCATTGCGGCCATCGCGCAGGAATTCGCTTCCGCACGCAATTTCCTCTACCTCGGAAGAGGCTACAACTATCCGGTGGCCCTGGAGGGTGCGCTGAAGCTCAAGGAGATATCCTACATCCACGCCGAGGGCTATCCGGCGGCCGAGATGAAGCACGGCCCTATAGCGCTCATCGACGAGGAGATGCCCGTGCTCGTCATCGCCGTGAAGGATGCCGCCCACGACAAGATCATGTCGAACATCCAGGAGGTGAGGGCCAGGCGCGGCAAAATCCTGGCCGTGGCCACGGAGGGCGACGAGGAGATATCCGCGATAAGCGACCACGTGCTCTGGGTGCCGGCTACGGTGGACCCCCTGATGCCCCTGCTTACCGTGATCCCTCTCCAGCTCCTGGCCTATCACATAGCCACGGCGAGGGGCTGCGACGTGGACAAGCCCCGCAACCTCGCAAAGAGCGTGACGGTAGAGTGACATCCATCCCCGGAGCGGTCCACACCCTCCAGCGATGGGCGCGGAAGGCATGGACATTTCTCCGGTTCTTCAGCCGCCGCTTCTATAACAAGTGCGATCTGGACAGCGTCTACTTCTCGGCAGCCGCCATCGCGTTCAATTTCCTGGTGACCGTGATCCCGCTGGGACTCCTGCTCGTGACGCTGTCGGGCTTCGCCTACCAGGGCGACGGGGAGCTGCGGGAGGTGCTGAACTCCTGGATGGAGGGGGCGGGCCCCCTGGTCCCCGAAACCATGATCGAGGAGCTGGAACGGACCATCTTCTCCGACGCCAGCACGAGCATCACCGGAGTTCTCGGGCTGCTGTCCCTGTTCTGGCTTGTGAGCAGACTGTTCGGCACGATAAGGACGGCCTTCGACAGGATCTACGAAGTCCCCAGGGGCCGCAATCCCATCCTCGGGAAACTGTATGACTTCCTTCTGGCGCTGATGGTATCGATATCGCTGTTCGCGACACTGGTCATGAACACCCTCGCCTCTCTCGTGAAGGACAGCATCCCCGGAGAGATCGCAGCCAGGTGGCCGCTCGTGGGCAGACTGGTGGGAACCGGCTCGGCCGGGCTGATCGGCGGGTTCTTCACGCTGCTGCTCTTCTTCACGCTGTACTGGGCCGCGCCGAACCGGCGGGTCTCGCTGAGACAGGCTGGTCTGGCCGCCGTTCTCGCAGCCGTCGCCTCCTGGATAGGCACGAGGTTCTATCTGTGGAGCATCAGCAGGCCCGACTGGGGCGTCGTCTACGGCTCCCTTGCCACGGTCATGGCCACGTTCCTGTGGCTGTACCTGATCTGTGTGATACTCCTTGCGGCCGCCGAGGTGAGTCAGATAGTCCACGAGTGGCTGCACGTCAGGAGGAGCCTCAGGATCGCACCCCGGGATAACGAATGGCGGGAGAGCGTGGCGGAATGACGCCAGCCCCCCTCAGACGCTGAACCTGATTTCGAGTATGTCTCCGTCGCCGACGACGTAGTCCCTGCCTTCCAGCCTTACCAGGTTTCTCTCCTTGAGCTTCTGCATGTCCGGACAGGCCTGGAAATCGGCGTAGGGGACGACCTGGGCCCTTATGAAGCCTCTCGCGAGGTCCGTGTGGATGCGGCCCGCGGCCTCTACCGCGCTCGATCCGCGGGCGAGCGGCCAGGCCCTGACCTCGTCATGGCCCATGGTGAGGAAGACTATCAGGTCGAGTGCCTCGAAAGCCCCTTTCACGAGCCGGGTGAGACCCGTTTCGGAATAGCCCATCGACTCCAGGAAGTCCTCCTGTTCGTCCTCGGGTATCTCCGTAAGCTCCAGCTCGAATGCGGCGTTGACGGGGAAGCACTTCGCCGAGGCCTTCCCGCAGTGTTCGAGCAGGGGCGCCTCGTCGGACAGGGGGGCGTCGGCCCTGTTGGATACCACGAACAGCGGCTTGAGGGTGAGGGGGGCGAACGGCGACAGTATGACGAGGGCATCCTGATCGAACGCGCCGGTTCTGAGGGCTTTTCCGTCCGACAGGAGACTCGAGGCTTCCTCGAGAACCTTCGCCTCGAGCGTCTTAGACCTGCCCTCCTTCGTGAGCCGCTCCATGCGTTTCTCGATCACCGACAGGTC
>LKHC01000052.1 GCA_001618605.1 Candidatus Fermentibacter danicus | reverse complement strand
ACGATGCTCGTGTGTACGATCTTCCTGGGGTGCCAGATCTCCGCCAGGAAATCGACCCTGGCATCCGGAACCTGGACGGTGAGCGGACTGGAGGAGTCCGCCGAACGACTTCCGGCAAGCGCTCTGAAAAGCGTCGTCCTCCCGCCGCCCGGCGGGCCTGCAAGGGCGATCCTCATCCGATGACCTCCGATATGGAAAGCACCGGCGGGAAGATACCCGCCGGCGCCCCGCCGCGCCAGGACGGAATCGGTTCATTCCGTGAAGATCTTCACCGTGTCGCCGTCGCTGGACTCCAGATCGGAAGAGCACACG
>LKHC01000051.1 GCA_001618605.1 Candidatus Fermentibacter danicus | reverse complement strand
CTGGGCTCCTCCGGGAGCATCACCCTCACGGAGAAGGGCGCCGGGATGGCGCGTCGGCTGTCCTCGACCCACGGGTTCCTTCTCGACTTCCTCAGGGATCTCCTCGGAGTCGAGGAGGATGCCGCGGAGAGGGACGCCTGCGCGATGGAGCACCATCTCAGCCCCGACACGATCTCCCATCTGGTCGCCTTCTCGCAGTTCGCCGATTCCATGGTGGGAGGCGGCGAAACCCTGCGCGACGCCTTCCGCAGATTCGAGGTCGACGGAGGCGAGGCGCCCGGTTCCTTCCGGGGCAGGCGCGGCAGGAGGTGCGCAACCCGGCAGGGCATCGGGCTGTCCGAGATACCTGAAGGAGCCCGGGCGCGGGTGATGCATCTCCATGCGTCGTGCCCCGTCCGGCGCAGGCTCGCCGACATGGGCATCCTTCCCGGGGTCGAGGTGGAGATGATCCGCAAGGCGCCCCTGGGAGGCCCCGTCATCGTCGCCCTCGACGGCTTCTCTCTCTCGCTCAGGCGTTCCGAGGCCGCGGCCGTAGAGGTCGAGCCCGTAGCATGAACTCCGTCAGAGTCGCCCTGGTGGGGAACCCGAACACGGGCAAGTCTTCGATATTCAACAGATTGACCGGCTCTTCGGCGCACGAGGGCAACTATCCCGGCGTAACCGTCGAACTCTTCTGCGGCTCACGCACCATCGAGGGCCGCCTGTTCAGGTTCATCGATCTTCCGGGCCAGTACAGCCTGATGCCCGCCTCGGCGGATGAAGCCGTTGCCGTGAAGGGCATTCTCGAAGACCCTCCGGACCT
>LKHC01000050.1 GCA_001618605.1 Candidatus Fermentibacter danicus | reverse complement strand
GAGGCGGCGGGCAGGATGCCGAACGTGTCGATGCTCTCGGAAAGGCTGGGAGTCCCCGTTGTGCGGACGGTGGGCAGGACCGGCGAGGGGCTGAGCGAGCTGATAAGGGTGATAGCCCGCACGGCGGACTCGGACGCCCGCCCCAGGCGGTTGATCTTCGGCGTCGACACCGATCCCGAGATCGAGAGCGTCGCCTCGCTCATTCCCGACGGACCCATCTCCGCGACGGGGATTGCGACGATGCTGGTGGAGGGAAGCGCCGAGGCGGAGGATCTCCTGAGAAGATCCTTCCCGGACGGGGCCGGGGCCGTGGTCGAGGCTGCGGGACTCGCCTCGGAGAGGCTGGAATCCCTTTACGGCGATCCTGCCCAGATCGTCCTGGCGGGTCTGCGGCACGGCCTGGCATCCGGGCTCGCGACGGAGGTCCTGGGAAGACCGAGGCGCAGATCCACCACCCCCCTTCTCACGCGGAGGATCGATTCCGTACTGCTGAACCGCTACCTCGGCGTTCCGATCTTCGCCCTCATCATGTATCTGGTCTTCTGGCTGACTTTCAAGGCTTCGGCGCCTTTCGAGCATCTGATCTCCCGGGGTTTCTCGTCACTAGCCGGGCTGATGAGGAGCGCGCTTCCGGACGGCCCTCTCCAGTCGCTCCTGGCCGACGGCATCACCGGAGGCGTAGGAGGGGTGATCCTTTACGCTCCGGGGATATCGGTGCTGTTCCTGGCGATATCCCTCATGGAGGACACGGGTTACATGTCCCGGGCGGCCTTCCTGACGGACGGCCTGATGCACAGGTTCGGCCTCCACGGGCGCAGCTTCATCCCGATGCTGCTGGGTTTCGGCTGCACCGTACCCGCGGTGCTGGCTGCGCGCACTCTGGAGAGCCGGCGCGACAGGCTGGCGACCATCCTCGTGCTGCCTCTCATCTCCTGCGGTGCGAGGCTGCCCGTCTACCTGATGGTCACCAGGGCGTTCTTCCCGGGCAGGCAGGCCATCGTCCTGTCTCTTCTCTACGGATCGGGGATGGCCCTGGCTCTTCTCGGTGCGAGGCTGCTGCGGAAAACGGTCCTCTCCGGGGAGGACTCGCCCTTCGTTATGGAGCTTCCGCCCTACCGGATGCCTACCCTGAAGGCGCTGTGGCGGCATGTCTGGGCCAGGCTCAGCCATTATCTGGCCAAGGCGGGAACCGTGATTCTGGCGTTCTCCGTCGTCCTGTGGCTGCTGGGGTATTTCCCGAGACCGCGGGAAGGGGCGGACAGGGCTCAGGCGCTGGAGGAATCGTTCGCCGGGAGGATCGGGCATGCTCTGGAGCCCGTCATGGAACCGCTCGGCTTCGACTGGAGAATCTCCACGGCGATGGTGGGGGCGGCCGGGGCGAAGGAGCTGTTCATCTCTCAGACGGCCATCCTGTCGTCCCTCTCGGAGGACGACGAGGCCGACCTGTCCTCCGTTCTTGCAGCCCGGTACGCACCGGCCACGGGGGTGGCCGTCCTGGTGTTCATGCTGATCTCGCCTCCGTGCCTGGCGACGGTCGCAATGGTGAAGAAGGAGACCGGAAGCTGGCGGATCGCCCTGGCCCAGTATGCGGCTCTCATGATCCTCGCCTGGCTCCTCGCCTTCCTCTCCCACACCCTCTTCCAGATCGCCCTTCCAGATCGCTTTTAACATCTGGTCCAAATTCGATCAGATCGTTTTTACAATCTGGACCAAACTGCTCCGGACTTCAGGCATTCCTCCCGCTGCAGTTCGATGAAATGCTCTGCCGGGATGCGTCCGCCGATACCGGATTCTTCGTTGGTCGGCCGGGTTCTGCATCGACCTCCGCGGCATATCACAGTTCCCTTGTCCGATCGTCTCGCTAAGCCGTCCAGGCCGGCAATGTGGAGGATATCCCCGGGCGCCGGGGGGGAATTTGGTCCAGATTGTAAAAGCGATCTGATTAACCGGGGCTTGAGGCGGAATTTGGACCAGATGTTAAAAACGATCTGATAAAAGGGGCCGGCCGCGCGGGGCGCGGCCAGCCAGGTGTCGTCGAGGCGATCGTGGTGGTCGTATTGCCGGATCAGCCTTGCTTCGGCCTCCTCCTGAGACACTCGGGGACAGGCTGCTTCCTGTCGAAGGCCACGGGCTTCCTGACCGCATGGTCCTTCACAAGCTCGCCTCCCATCTCCACCCCGAGGTCGAACGCCTTCAGGTTCACGTCGTAGAATCTGGCCGGGACCATCACCCCGACCGCCTTCCTCCAGGTCTCCGGCTTGAAGAAGGACACCAGGGAAGAGACCATGCCCAGGGCGAGCATGTTGGCCATCAAGGCGTTCCCGAACCTGGATACCGCTTCCGTCGTCAAGGCGAGCGCATACACGTTGCCTGCGGGAAGCTGGTCCACGAAGGTCGAGTCGACGACGATCAGCCCTCCGTCCTTCACGGAGGAGCTGTACATCGAGCAGCTCTCCTGGTTCATGGCCAGGAGCAGGTCGAGCTCCCTGCAGTTCGGGAAGAGGATCTCGTCCCTCGAGATTATGATGTCCGTCCTGCTGGAGCCTCCGCGCGCCTCCGGACCGTAGCTCTGGGTCTGGCAGACATTGTAGTCCTCGGTGATCGCCGCTTCGGCTATGATCCTGCCGGCCAGGCCCAGCCCCTGCCCGCCGGAGCCGCTGAGCCGCATCTCGGCGTACCTGATCATGGCGCCACCTCCGCACGGGCTCCCTGCACCCTGGCGCACAGACCGCGGTAGAGTTCCGTGTACTCGGGAGCCTCCCGCTCCGAGAGCACTCCGCGGACGATCTTGCCCGCGAGTTCTTCCGGAGTCATGCCGGAGGCCTTCACTGCGGTCACGGAATTGTCCCGCAGACCCTCCATCATCTTGACCGCATCGCCCAGCCGGTTGGCACGCCCGAAGTTGGTGGGGCACGGCGACAGCGCCTCGACGACACTGAACCCCTTCTTCTCGAGAGCCTGGCGGATCAGCCCGTCCATCTCGACCACGTGATAGACGGTCGCCCTGGCGACGAAGGAGGCCCCGGCGGCGCTCAAGAGCGCGCAGGTGTCGAAGTCGGGCTCGATCATCCCGTGCGGGGAGGTCGAGGTGATGGCGTTGACGGGAGTGGTGGGCGAGTGCTGCCCGCCCGTCATGCCGTAGTTGAAGTTGTTCACGATTATCGAGGTGATGTCGATGTTGCGCCTGGCGGCGTGGATGATGTGGTTGCCGCCGATGGCGAGCGCATCGCCGTCGCCCATGACGGCTATCACCCTGAGTTCCGGGTTCGCCAGCTTCACTCCGGTCGCGAAGGCCAGCGCCCTTCCGTGCATCGTGTGGAGGGTGTTGAAGTCGAGATAGACGGGCATCCTCGACGTACAGCCGATTCCGGAGACCAGCATCACGTCGTTCTTGTTCCAGCCGAGGCTGTCCACGGCTCTGATGATGGAGCCCATCACTATCCCGATGCCGCAGCCCGGGCACCATACGTGCGGAAACTTCTTCTTCGCCCGGAGATACTTGTACTCGTACGGCAGGATCGCGGCCATCACATCACCTCCAGTGCGGCCTGAACGATTTGCTCGGGCGTGATCGCGTATCCGTCCACCCTCTGCACCGGCAGAATCCGGACGCAGTCGGAGGTCAGCCTCTCCACCTCGTGAATGAGCTGCCCCTGGTTGAGTTCTGGAACTATGATCACGTCCTTCTCGTCGAGAAGCTCCTTGACCTCCCTGTCCGGGAAGGGCCAGAGGGTGACGGGGCGGAAGACCCCGACCTTCTTGTGCTTTTTCTCGAGCATGACCTGGGCGGCGAGAGCCGAGCGGTACACGGAGCCGTACGCGAAGATGACCACACGCGACTTCTCCACGTTGTGCGTCTTCACCTCGATCAGCTCGTCCAGGCGCCTGACTATCTTGTTCTTCAAACGTGCCATCTTCTCGACCACCTCGTCGATGCGGCGTGTGGGGAAGCCCTGGCGGTCGTGAGTCAGCCCGGTCACGTGGAACCTGTATCCCGAGCCGTAGCTGGCCATCGGCGAGACGTTCGAGGGAGTGGGGTGGTAGTGCTCGTACCACTCCTTGGGGGTCTGCGGTATCGGTCTGTCCAGGATACGGACATCCTCGCGCCTCGGGAAGGTGACCCTCTCGCGCATGTGGCCTATCACCTCGTCCGAGAGGAGCAGGACGGGCGTCCGGAACTCCTCCGAGAGGTTGAAGGCCCGGATGGTCATGTCGAAGCATTCCCTCACACTGGAGGGGCACAGCGCGATCACGGGATGGTCGCCGTGCGTCCCCCAGCGGGCCTGCATCACGTCGCCCTGGGAGACCTGGGTGGGGAGCCCCGTGGAGGGGCCCGCTCTCATCACGTTGACCAGGACGAACGGAATCTCGGCCAGGCAGCCGTAGCCGAGCCCCTCC
Source organism: Candidatus Fermentibacter danicus (assembly GCA_001618605.1). Classification (GTDB taxonomy): domain Bacteria; phylum Fermentibacterota; class Fermentibacteria; order Fermentibacterales; family Fermentibacteraceae; genus Fermentibacter; species Fermentibacter danicus. The sequence continues at coordinate 1,908 of LKHC01000050.1, read as the reverse complement.
TGCATCAGGCTGAAGCCCGGGCCGCTTGTGGCGGTCATGGCCCTCGCCCCCGCGAGGCTCGCGCCCATCACCGAGCTGATGCTGGCGATCTCGTCCTCCATCTGGATGAACACGCCGTCCACCTCGGGCAGCTTCCTGGCGAGGATCTCCGCGACCTCGGTGGAGGGAGTTATCGGATAGCCGCCGAAGAATCTGACTTCGGAGGCCAGAGCGCCCAGCGCTATCGCCTCGTTGCCCTGTACGAGCCTGGTCTCACCCCAGGGGATCATTATTCGTCCCCTTCCTGCCGGATCCTCTCCGGCTTGTCGGTGACGGTGACCGCAAAGTCCGGGCAGCGCCTGGCGCAGAGGTAGCACCTGATGCATGCCTCGGGATTGGCGACATACGCCTTCTGGTTGCTGCCCATGGCGAGCACCTGCTTGGGGCAGAACGCCACGCAGATGCCGCATCCCTTGCACCATCCCTGGAAGATGTGCACGTAAGAGCAGGCTTCATCGTGCCCGCAGGCGGAAGCCTCCACGGCCGGGGCTTCGGCCGGCACCGGGGGCTTCTCCTCTGCGCTCTCCTGACCTGTCTTCCTGGCCATTTTGCCTATTTCACCCCTGTAAATGCCTTCAGGACATCGGCGATGTCGGGCTTGCCTATCTCCTGCAGGTCGTAGGTGACCCTGACGGAGGGCTTGTCGATCCTGATCACCCTCGCGAGGTCGATCGGAGTCGCTATGATCACACTGTCGCAGTCGCAGCGCCTGATCGTCTCCTCGAGATCCTTCATCTGTGCGTCGCCGTAGCCCATCGCGGGCAGGACGTTCACAGTCTCGCGATCGGCGTAGTACTTCTCGAAGGTCTCGGCGATGGAACCCACCGCGACGGGACGGGGATCGACGAGAGACTCGGCTCCGAAGCGCTCCGCCGCCACGAATCCGGCGCCGTACTCCATGTCGCCGTGGGTCAGGGTCGGGCCGTCCTCGACAACCAGCACCCTGCGGCCGAGTATGAGGTTCGGGTTGGCGACGGAGACGGGGCTCGCGGCTTCGATGATCGTCGCGCGGGGATTGGCCTCGCGGCTGTTCTCGCGAACCTCGTTGACATCCTCCGGATAGGCGGAGTCGATCTTGTTGATCACGATCACGTCGGCGAGACGGAGGTTCGTCTGGCCGGGGTAGTAGGAGATCTCGTCGCCGGGCCTGTGGGGATCGACGACGGTGATGGTGAGATCGGGGCGGTAGAAGGACGTGTCGTTGTTGCCACCGTCCCAGAGGATGACGTCGGCCTCCTTCTCGGCCTCGCGCAGTATCGCCTCGTAGTCCACACCGGCGTACACTATGACGCCGCTGGCTATGTGGGGCTCGTACTCCTCCATCTCCTCGATGGTGCACTTGTGCTTCTTGAGATCGTCGATCGTTGCGAAGCGCTGAACCTTCTGGGCGACGAGGTCGCCGTAGGGCATGGGGTGGCGTATGGCGACGACCTTCCTGCCGGCGGCCTTGAGAACACCGGCGACCTTCCGGGTCGTCTGGCTCTTGCCGCATCCGGTCCTGACGGCCGTGACCGCTATGACCGGCTTGGAACTGGCGAGCATGGTCCTCTTCACGCCGAGCATGGTGAAGTCAGCGCCGGCCGCGTTGCAGCGGCTGGCGAGCTCCATCACCGTGTTGTCCGAGAGGTCGCTGTATGCGAGAACGCAGAGGTCGATGGACTTCTCGGCGATGAGCGACTCGAGTTCGTCCTCGGGGACGATGGGGATGCCGTCGGGGTAGAGCGAGCCGGCAAGCTGGGCAGGATACTTCCTGTCGTCGATGTCCGGGATCTGGGTGGCCGTGAAGGCCACGACCTCGTAGTCCGCGTTGTCCCGGTAGACGGTGTTGAAGTTGTGGAAGTCCCGCCCCGCGGCGCCGAGGATGAGCAC
>LKHC01000049.1 GCA_001618605.1 Candidatus Fermentibacter danicus | reverse complement strand
AGCCGGCCCGGGCGGGCCGGCATAGCAACCGAATCATGCAAAATAGGATAGCCGCGTCAACATGCTCCGCCTCGAAGCCTTGACCAGACTGCAAACGAGAAACTATTTATCAGGCAGAGTCCGGTGGTAGTCACCCGGCTATTATCGAGGTTGTCAAACAACCACTGCTGAGGGGAGCTGAGATGAAGAGTTTGCTGATCTGTCTCGCAGTCGCCTCTTGTGCGGCCTTTGCGCAGGATCCGAGCCTCATCACCATCGAATACGACGATTACAACGGATTCGGCACCGCACCGTTGACCGCCATAGCCAACCTCTGGCCGTCCTGCACGATCGAGTCCTTCAACGGCAATCCCACCGGCTGGGCCGACGCCATCGACTCCAGCACGGACATCCTCATCGGTGACTGCCACAACTACGCTCTCACGGACGCTGCCGCCTTCAGCTACATCACCGACTGGTACAACGATCCGGCTCTGGGTCCTATGTGGTACGCGAGCTGGCAGATGGCCAGCTATTCCTATGACGATCTGCTGACCGCCGCGATGGGGATCACCTCCGCGTCCTCCATCTCCATGCCCCCGATCACCCACTACATCTGGGACGCCAGCCATCAGGTATTCGGCGGCATCACCGACGTCTCCTACAGCGACCCGGGATATGGTACCGGCGCGAACAGGCTTACGGTCGGAACGGCCACACCGATCTCCGGATGGACCAGCGGGGTCACCGCAGGCCAGGCCGCGATGTGCGTAGCCCCCGATGGTGAGAGCATCATCAGCGGGTACTTCGCCTCCCTCAACCCCACCCAGGCCGTGGACATGTGGGAGAACATCCTCGAGTTCATGTGGGGCGAGAGCAGCCTGACCCCCGCCACCTGGGGCTCGATCAAGAGCGAGTTCGGCCTGAACTAGCTGTAATCCGCGAGTGAGCCGGGGGGGAGGCTCCGCCTCCCCCCTTCATTATCCAGGGGATTCCTAACCTTTGCAGCGATGTGTCCGTCGCGAGAGTGCGGCGCGGGCGAGGGGATGCAAGAGATGATCATTGCGTCGATCCTGCTGATTTGCTTCATGAGCCAGTCACCCGCCACGCCGGAGGGCGAATTCGACCCGGGGCTGAAGCTCTCCGGATTGGCAGCGGATTCCCTGCTCTCCTCGGCCGAGGGCCGCTTCGGAATCATGGGTCTGAACCTGACCGACAGGACATCCTTCGTGAAGAGCGAGGGGGGCTTCTTCGTCTGCGACGGATTCCCCCTGATGCCCGTGGCCTGCGCGGTCTGCCACCGCGCCCTGCCCCTGGGTTTCATGATGGGTTTCGCTCCGGACAGCCTGATCACGGCAGCCTGGCAGGGGAACGGCGAAGCGGCGCAGGTTCTCGCGGACCGCATCGGCAGGGAGAGGATCGAAGCCTGGCTCGCCGCCTGCGACATCCTCGGCACTACGCTGACCGATACCGACGGCTCCTGCATCTCGTATGTCTCTACCCCGTGGGACTGCATGATGATGCTGGCATGGATGGACCGGATGCTGCCCGCCTCCGGAATCGAGGGTCTGGGAGCCCCGACTCTCGACATGATGGGCATCGACTGCACCGAGGCCTGCACCGGAGCGCTGGGGCTCGCTCACTGGGACGGCGAATCCGTGAGAGCCGTATTCTCGGCCCGGATGGATGGCGGCAGGTATCTGGGAATCACGATGCTGGCGGATTCGATGCCCTCCCGGGACGAAGCCGTCTACTCATTCGGCGAACTCGTCGAGAGGCTCGTCACCGGTGATCTACCCTGTCAGGGCATGTGACAGGTCCCCGCGTCCGGCCGCCGAGAGCAGGAGAACGCTGAATCCCGCCCCGGCCAGGAACCCTGTCGAGGTGCGGAGCAGCAGAGTGCTCTCGTAGAGGCCTGCATACTGCATGAATCCGTCCGCGATCATCGGGACAAGCATCAGGACCGAGGCCGTGAACCCGATCCTGAGCCTCGCCACGGGTACGGCCGCGAGGAGGGCCATCCCCGTCCAGAAGGCGGTGCAGCGTGCACAGAGGCCGCTCACGCCCCACGGGAGGGTGATGCACCGCTCCGGAATGCGATGACAGGTGGTGGCGAGGAGTTTCCCGAGCATCACGGCCCGACGCCTGCCAAGCAGGGGATGCACCAGCGATGCCCCGGCCATGAGCGCCGCCGGGAGACCCGCCAGCGCCGGGGCGGCACGCCTCAGCCGTCCGCCCAGGTGTCCGCGCTCCAGTCGAAACGCTCCTTCACGGAACCCTCGCCCAGCAGCTCCAGAGCGGCGTACTCGCCCATCTCGATGGAATGGTCCATGTTGTTGTACCGGAAGAGGCCCTGCCTCCCGCACGTGACCGAGCCGGGCAGGTTCGAGAGCGCATCGAGGAGGGCGCCGGACGCCTCGGCATAACCGTGGGTGTAAACGGGATACGCATGGGTCTGCCTGGCCGGGACGGCCCCGAGGACCTCGCCCGGCTGGAAGAGCCCCAGCCTGACGCCGCCCGCCCCGCACTCCTCCGCGAGCCCCTGTGAGCCGCTCCACACCGGGTCGCCCGGCTCGGCGTCGCAGGTGTACTCGAACACGACCTGCGCACCCGACTCGCTCACGCCCGGATCGAAGTTCTCGGGGATCGACAGCCTGTTGAAGCCGTAGTGCGATTCGGGGGTGTAGATCCAGTGGTCGCGGGCGTCCGGCCTGCGGGCGACCCGGAGCACCTGGAAGACGATCGCCCGGAAGCGGAGGCTGCGTGACGCCTCCAGTACAGCGCCCGGGAGCATGTCGCCCAGGAGGGCCGCATACTCGGTGACGGGTATGGTGTTTACGATGCCCGAAGCCTCGATCGATCCGCCCCTGGTTCCGATGGAGAAGCCGGCTCCCGACCTGGAGATGGATTCCGGCTCGGTCTCCGTGAGGATCGTTCCTCCGGCGGACACGATCCGGGCGGCCAGGGCTTCGGCGATCCTGCCTATCCCGCCCCTGGGATAGTGGAAGAGGCTGACCAGGCTCCTGACCTTCTCCTTGTGCGGAAACAGCGTCTCCTTCACGAGCCCGCCGAGGCCGGGGACCGTTATCCTCTGGCTGGCCCAGTCCGGCGAGAGGCGATCCGGGGCGATGCCCCACAGCTTGGCGGTGTACGGCCCGAAATAAACGTCATAGAGAGCCCTGCCGAAGCGGTTCACCACCCACGATTCGAAACTGTCGTCCCTGGCGCCTCCCGAGGCCACCCTGAGCCTCGCGGCGGCATAGCTCGCCATCATCGCCGCCCCCCTGTGGAGCGGCATCCTGGAGAGCACGTCGCCGAGGTTCAGGGGATAGACGAAGTACCTGTCGAGAAGCCTGATCCTGCTGAGTCTGTCCAGTTCGAGGAGGTCTCCCCCTACGAGATTCCGGACGCGCTCCAGGATGGCCTTGTTCGTGGTGTGGAAGCGGTGGGGCCCGTAGTCGAAATGGAATCCGCCATCCCTGCGCGTCGCCGCCAGGCCGCCCGTGAAGGGCGACTTCTCGAGGACGACGACCTTGATCCCACGGGATGAGAGGATGTCGGCGGCGCTCAGGCCGGCAAGCCCGGCTCCGAGGACTACGGCCGTGTCGCCTGGCTTCAGCGGGGTTCGTCTATCCATCTCACTCTTTCGATATCGTCGCTTTCGATGACCGACAGGGTTTCGATGTAATCGACCACTGCATCGAAGAGGGTGACTCCCGTCGGCACGGCCTCGAACTCCCTCAGCAGGTCGTACCCTACGTTGCCCTGGGCGAGGTATCCGGTCGTGGCGAGGGTGTAGATCCGCGAGGAGTCGACGGGAATGCCTCCGATGAGGAGGGATTCGATCTTGGAGCCGTCGGGCATGGCCTGGTTGCGCACCGCGGTGAACCCGGCGGGCTCCATGTCCCTGCGGCGGCCCTGCATGCCCGTTTCCAGCACACGCCTCAGGTCGGCTCCGGACAGTCTTATCAGGTAGATATCCTCCTCGAAGGGTATCGCTTCGTAGACGATCCTCGGCGTGACAGGCCCCCTGGGGATGGTTGCGCGGATGCCGCCGCGGTTCATCAGGGCCGCGTCCGCGCCCGAGGAGGCCAGCATGGCGTCGGCTACGAGCCTCCCCATCGGGTGCTCGGCCCCGCCCCGCACTATCTCCTCGGATGCCTCGGCCAGCACCCTGTCCATACCGGACTCGGCCACCTCGCGGAATCCCTCGATAAGAAACTCGGCGTCGGGGTCCGGCGAGAACTCGTCGTGAAGAAGGTTGACCAGCGCCTCGCCTGCGGGAAGCTCCCAGCCTACGATCTCGCGGGCTTCGGAGTCTATCCAGAGGCGGAGGTGCGATACGCCCGTGCCGTTGGCATACCCCTGAATGACGATCGTGTGGGTGTAGGGATTGATCCAGGGAGTCCTGAGGCCGTAGTGCGTATGACCCGAGATGATCAGGTCTATTCCCGGCACCAGCGTGGACAGCTCGGCATTGTTCAGGGCGAAGTCCTTGGAGAACTCCTCCCCGGCGGCCCGGGCCTCCAGCACCCTGCCGACGTACCGCTCCGGGTCGGACGGCTGGCCGAGATGGGAAAGGAGGAAGACGAGATCGGCGCCCTGATCCCTCGCCTGCGCGATCTCGCGCTCCACGGCCTCCTGCTCCGGCTCGAACACATAGCCCGACAGAAG
>LKHC01000048.1 GCA_001618605.1 Candidatus Fermentibacter danicus | reverse complement strand
ATCCACCGTGGACGAGGGAATAGAGCTTCTGACCGGCGTCCCGGCCGGGGTCCCCGATTCCCCTGGCGGCCTGTTCCCGGCCGGATCGGTGAACGGCCGGGCCGAAGCCGCGCTCAGGCGGATGGCGGAGATTCTCAGGAACTTCAGCCGTGAGGTCGGTGGCATTTGAGGAGGCCCAGGGTCTTCACCTCCAGTTGGGGCCAGCTCGAGAGCGCCGGCTCCAACATCGGCGATCTCGCCGTCTTCGCTTCTCAGGTGGGGGAGCTGCGTCAGGATTTCGACATCGGCGTGGTGTCCAGCGATCCCGGCAGAACCGCCTCCGAATGGGGCGCCAGAGGCTTTTCGACTCGGCGCGGAAGGCTTGCCGCCATGCTGCGGGGCGTACTATGGGCCGACAAGGTGGTGGTCGGAGGCGGGGAGCTGGTTCAGGATTCGTCCTCGCTCCTCTATTCCCCCTTCAACCTGCTTCCCTTCAGGCTGGCCGCGCTCTTCGGAAAACCCTCCTTCGCATGGCTGATCGGTCTTGGTCAGGGGAGCGAACTCCGCCCCTGGACAAGGAAGGGAATCTCGGGATGCCTGGGGCTCGCACGCGGCATCAGCGTGCGTGACGAACCTTCGGGGAGGCTTCTTTCGGATCTCGGATTCCGGCGCGACCGGTTCCTGGTAGCGGCCGACGCCGCCTTCTGCCTTTGCCGTAACCGGCGTCCGGGGCCTGTAGTGTCCGATCTTCTCGGAGCAGCTCCACGCGACGTGTCGAACCGCACCGGGAGCCTGCTCCCGCTCGAGACGAGGCGCAAACTGGGCCTCGCACGGGATGTCCGCGACGAAGGCACGGCCGACGGATGGGCTTCGCTGCTCGACAGTCATCTCGAACGCAACGGCGGACGCGTTCTGCTCCTGCCGTTCCACACCGGATCGCTCTCCAACTCCGACGACGCGATGTGCGTCGCCGTACTGGAGAGGATGAAGCACGGTGCCGCCGCCTCCATATTCCGGGACACCTCCCTGGATGGATTCCTCGAAGCCATCGCCGGATGCAGGGTCATGGTCTCGAC
>LKHC01000047.1 GCA_001618605.1 Candidatus Fermentibacter danicus | reverse complement strand
GGGTGGTGGAGAAGGGCCTCCGACAAGGTGGCCGAAGCCTGGCGCACCGCCGACAGCCGCTGGGAAGCCCTTTCCGCCCGCAGGGAGGAGCTGCTGGCCGCGGCCTCCGCCAACACCGCGTATTTCAAGTCGGTATGCGCCTTGTGACAGGCTTGCCCGGGGGAGTCGCAGGGGCATATATTGAGTTCAAGATTTAAGGCGCCTTTGCATTGTACCCGATGCGGTGCCTGAATTCATCTCACCGGTACCCGTAACCGTTTGTCCAGGAGGTCAATAGTGGAGAAGGGGTTCAACGCCTTCGCCATGGCTCAAGCTCAGTTCGACCGTGTGGCCGAAATGCTGGGTCTCGATCCGGGCGTCCGCGAGTTCCTGCGCTGGCCTCAGCGCGAATACCATTTCACGATCCCCGTCCGCATGGATGACGGGAGTGTCCGCGTTTTCCGCGGTTACCGCGTCCAGCACAGCGATGTCCGCGGGCCCTGCAAGGGCGGGATACGCTTCCATCCCCACGAGACCGCCGATACAGTGAGGGCTCTCGCCACCTGGATGACGTGGAAGTGCGCCGTCGTCGACATCCCGCTCGGCGGCGGAAAGGGTGGAGTCGTCTGCAATCCCCCCGAGCTCTCCCAGCTCGAGCAGGAGCGGATCTGTCGCGGCTGGGTCCGCCAGGTTTGGAAGAACGTAGGCCCGGTGCAGGACGTTCCCGCTCCCGACGTCATGACCACCGGCCAGCACATGATCTGGATGCTGGACGAATACGAGAACCTCACCGGCGGCAAGTACCCCGGCTTCATCACCGGCAAGCCCCTGGGCGTGGGTGGCTCCCTCGGCCGCACCGAGGCCACCGGCTACGGGGTGGTTTACACCATTCGCGAAGCTCTGAAGCGCAAGGGCATCGACATCAAGTCGACCACACTGGCGATCCAGGGCTTCGGCAACGTGGCCCAGCACGTCGTCGAGCGCTTCACCGGCTACGGCGGCAGGGTCGTGGCCGTGTCCTGCTGGGATCAGAAGGACAAGGTCTCCTACACCTACTGCAAGAAGGACGGCATAGACCTTCAGTTCCTCAGGAGCATCACCGACAAGTTCGGAACCATCAACGCCGAACAGGCGACCGCCGCCGGCTACGAGAAGCTCCACGGCGACGCCTGGATCGAAACCGAAGCAGACATACTCGTCCCGGCCGCCCTCGAGAACCAGATAAACGGCGAGAATGCCAGGAAGATCCACTCCAGGGTCAAGCTCCTCGCCGAGGGTGCCAACGGACCTACGGTTCCCGAAGCCGACGAAGTCATCAAGCAGCGCGGCATCTACCTCGTCCCCGACTTCCTCTGCAACGCGGGCGGAGTCACCTGCTCCTACTTCGAGCAGGTCCAGAACAACATGAACTACTACTGGGAGAAGGACGAAGTCCTCACCAAGCTCGACACCAAGATGACGAACGCCTTCCACGCCGTGGCCGACATGGCGGAGAAGCACAACGCCTACATGCGCGACGCGGCCTACATGATCGCGATCGAGCGCGTGGCGAAGTCCGCCCAGCTCCGCGGACTGGTCTAGTCCAGGCTGCAGCGCGGTTTCACGAGGAGGCCCGGGGCATGTCCCCGGGCCTTTTCCATCCCGCACGATCCCGGGAACAGCTCTCTATCCGCAATATGAT
>LKHC01000046.1 GCA_001618605.1 Candidatus Fermentibacter danicus | reverse complement strand
CGAGATAGACTTCGACGCATATCTCTCCTCGTGGAGTTCCGGTTCGAACTTCGACGCGGGCCTCTTCAGGGTGGTCATGCAGGAGGGGGAGCCGGCCGGAGTGATGATGGCCAGACAGGACAGCCTCGACGCCGGAGAGGGCGCCTTTTACTTCCTGGGCGTTCTTCCCCGCTTCAGAAGGCGGGGGATAGGCACCGCCATCCTGACTACCGGCCTCTCCCTGCTGCGTGAGAAGGGCTGCACCAGAACCAGGCAGACCATACCCGCAAGCGACGGCCCTGCGCTCATGATGCTCGAGAAGGCCGGCTACAGGGTCTTCGACTGGGCGAGATACTTCCAGCTCGATAGGAGCTGAGGGGCGCTCCCTCAGATCGACGAGAGGACGGACGCGACTGATCCGAAGACGGCGTCCGGCCTGTCCACGACCTTCACTCCGGCTTCCTCGAGAGCCTTCCTCTTGGCGTCCCAGGTTTCCGCCTCGCTCCGGATCATGGCGCCGGCATGGCTCTGCGAGACCCCGGCGGCCGTGAACTTGCCCCCGAGGAACATCACCAAGGGCTTTCTGATCCTGCCATTCGCCACGGCTTCAGCGAGTTCGTTCTCCTGCATGGTGCCGGTTTCGCCGTAGCCAGCGATCACCTTC
>LKHC01000045.1 GCA_001618605.1 Candidatus Fermentibacter danicus | reverse complement strand
GCCTGTTTTTATACGGATAGGCAGATGAGGGGGACGCCGGCGGCAAGGGACAGGATCGTCGAGACCGCCCCGAACTTCAGGTACTCGATATATCCGAGATGGTACGCATCCTTGGCGCGCTCCGCGACTATGATGTTCGCCACCGAGCCCACCAGTGTGAGATTCCCCGCGATAGTTGTCACGAATCCGAGAAGGACCCAGCCCAGCGAAGGATCGCCCAGCGCCGCCAGATGAGGCCCCGCGAGCAGGGTCATCGGTACGTTCGAAACAAGATTCGATCCGATCGTGACGAACGCCGTGAAGAGGGCTATGCCGGACGCGCCGTCGAAGCCCAGGCGCGGGGCGGCTGCGACCCAGGCTTTCTCGACCAGCCCGGTCTTCTCGAATCCCGCGACCACCACGAAGAGTGATGCGAAGAAGACGAGAAGTGTCCAGTCGACCTTGGCGAAGATCCCGGCCGGGTTTTTCCTCCTCGCGATCATCAGGACGAGCGCTCCGGCAAGCGAGTGTACCCGAGATGGAAGCCGGCGAAGAAGCCGGCTGCGACGCCGGCCAGCACGGCCGGCACGAGTGGCCTGCGGGTGACGGCCGACTCGGGACGGCATTCCGGGATAGGCTCGACGGGTTCTCCTACAGTCAGCCTTTTCCCGAAGTAGATGAACAGGAGTGCGATGTTGACGGCGAGAGCGGCAGCGGTGGCGGGGAGGCTCCTGAGGAGAAAGGCGGAGAACCCGTATCCGCTGAGGGAACCGATTATCATGTTCTGGGGGTTCCCGACCAGAGTCGCCGCGCTGCCTATGTTGGAGCCCGTCGCCAGCGCGATCAGGAACGGTCCCGGCGGGAGCCCCGACCTCCTGGTGGCCGACAGCACGAACGGGGTCATGAAGACGCATACGGTGTCGTTCACGAGGAATGCCGAGAGAACGGCCGCCGAGGCGCAGGTCGTGGCCAGCAGGACTCCCGGCGACCGTCCGGAACGAGTCGCGAATCCCGCCATGGCGTCGAAGATTCCGGCATCCTCGAGAAAGGCCGACAGGAGCATCATCCCGAAGAGGAGTATGATGGTCGAGGCATCCACCGCGGCGAACGACTCCTCCGGAGTCAGTACGCCGGCCGCCACCATGAGCACGGCCCCAAGCAGCGCGCCGGCCGGCCTGCCGATGGGAAGGAAGCCGAGTTCCCTGGCCGCAATCAGTATGTAAGTCACGCAGAAGATCACCACCGCGACAGCCGTCAAGACAACCTCCATGCCGCTCCGACCCGTGGATGGATAGATTGCTTGCCGCAGGAGCGGAGGCAAGACTTCCGCATGCCTCCTGGCAAGCCTGTTGCTGATTCGATTCGTGGCATCGTCCGGATCACATCCGCACCGCAGCGAGGGATGACATGGACACCGGCACCTGATGGATGCAGCCACTCCCACCGGGGCAGCAGGCCCGCCGACGGCAGGCCGGGTCACTTCCGACGCACGCTGTTCCGGGATTCTCTCGGAACGCATAGCCACCCTCGCTCCATCCCTCCGGGAGGAGGATGGGCCGCATGGCGGCCGCCGTCCGGTTGTCGACGGCATCGACCTGTATGAGGATGTCGAAATGGACGGCAGCTCTTCCGTCGTGCTCCTTGTCCACGCCGGCAGGACTCCGGGCCGGGCCAGGCTGCTGATGCCCTGCATCCGCGGGAAGACGATGTCCATCCTGTACGGCGACCGGATATTCATCCCCGAGCCGGTGCCCGCCTTCACGAACGGATCCCTCACGCCGGATGCCGACTTGTCGGTGATGGACTACATCCGGGGATGAAAGGCCTTCTGGACGGAGTCCGGACCCGGCGGGGAACCTGCGGCCGATCCAGCTCCGCCCTTTCCGGCCCGGTCCCCGCGGGCCTGATTTCAAAGATGTCGTCCGACTCCGCCATCAGGGCATCCCGCGACTGGACCGGAGGCGGGGGTCGCATCTCTGCCCGGGGCTCTGCCTCAAACACGTCTGGAGCGGATCCGTGGCGGCGGATCTCGAAAAGGAGGACGCCTTCGCCGGATGCGTCAGGGAGAGGATCAGGCAGGCGATGGACATCCTCGGTCAGACCAGACGCTGAACCTGTTCTGTCGTATTAATGTCACTATGACGGAATCGTGACGGAGAGGTTCTCCCTGGGGCAGGCGAAGTTCAGCCTCATGAATCCCGAACCTCCCGTTCCGAAGATGATCCCCGGATCCAGCGCCATCTTCAGATCCCGCATGAAGAAGCCCGCCAGAGCCTCGTCGTCCATGCCTAGATCCCTGCAGTCGAGCCAGGCCAGGTAGGTTCCCTCCGGTTCGATGACCCTCACCCCCGGGAGCCCGGCCGCGATCTGTCCCTTCAGGAAGGCCAGATTGTCCTCCAGGTAGGCGAGAAGGCCGCAGAGCCACTCCCTGCAGCTTTCGTCCGTATATGCGGCCACGAGGGCCTCTATTCCGAAGAGGGACGGGCCGAAGTGTCCGATGCTCCTCATGGCGTCCAAGAAATGCGTTCTCATTCCGGGATCGGGCACTATCGCCGCGGATGCGGAGAGTCCGGCCGTGTTGAAGGTTTTGCTCGTGGAGCAGCAGGTCACAGCGACCGTTCCCGGATCGCCCCCGGCCGTCGCCGCAGGTTTGTGTCTGCGCCCCCCGAGGATGATGTCCGCATGGATCTCGTCCGAGATCACCGTCACGCCGGCGGCCGAACACGAGTCCGTGAAGACGGCGAGTTCCTCCTCCGACCAGACCCGGCCCACGGGGTTGTGGGGGCTGCAGAGCAGCGCGGCCTTCACCTCCCGGAGCGCTTCGCGGAGTCCTTTCTCGTCCATCGCATACCTGCCGTTCTCGAGGATCAGCGGGTTTTCGACGAGCCTCCTGCCGAGCCCCCGGACGCAGTTCGCGAACGGGTAGTAGACGGGCGGCTGGATCAGGACGCCGTCTCCGGGCGAGGTCGTCGCGATGATCGAGGTGGCGATGGAGGAGACGACTCCGGAGCAGGGCACCACCCATTCCTCGTCGATCTCCCACCCGTAGCTCCGGGCAACCCATCCGGCTACGGCTCTCCTGAATCTTTCGCCCGCGAACGGATAGCCGTAGACGTTGTGACGGGCCCTTGACAGAACCGCCGCCGATACGGCCTCAGGGCAGGGAAAATCCATGTCCGCCACCCACATGGGGATCGCATCATGCGTTCCAGATCCGAACATCACTTCCATCCCGTCCCATTTGAGGGAGCCGGTACCCTTCCTGCCGCCGGGCAGGCGATCGCTGAAGCCGCTCATCCTTCCTCCTTGACTGTCGCCATGCCGGTTTATATGGACAAACGGGCGCGGGGGCACCCCGCTCCACGGCACGAAGCAGGGAAGGACAGGATGAGCAGCGACTCGACGGATTCCGCAAGGCTCCTGCGCAGCAGATGGGACGAGTTGGAGCACTTCGAGTCCGATCAGAACAGAGGTATCCCCGCTCCGCCCCCTCAGCCCGAACCTCCGGCGGGAGCGAAGGTGATCGATCTGCCCGGGGTGGATTTCGATCGGGCCGGCCCTCCTCTCGGCCGCCTGCTCTCCGGCAGGAGGAGCCGCAGGAGCTTCTCGGCTGAAGGGCTCTCGCAGGACGAACTGTCCTTCCTGCTCTGGTCGGCGCAGGGAGTCCGCAGGACTCTGGCGGACGGCGCAAGCCGGAGAACCGCGCCATCGGGCGGCGCGAGGCATCCNNTACGCCTATCTGCCGGACGGCCACAGGCTCTGGGCGAAGAAAGAACACCCCGGCATGGACAGGCTGCTCGCAGCCTGCAACGGGCAGGCATTCGCGGCATCCGCCCCCCTGCTTCTGATATGGGCCGCCGTCCCCGCGAGAACCCGCTGGAGGTACGGCCCGGCCGCGCCGAAGCTGATCCTGCTCGACGCCGGGCACGCGTGCGAAAACCTCTACCTCGCATGCGAGTTCCTCGGCCTCGGTACCTGTGCGATAGGCGCCTATCTGCAGGAGCTATCCGATGAACTCCTCGGGCTTGACGGTGTTTCCTCCACCGTCGTCTACATGGCTCCTGTCGGCAGGCCCGGCAGATGATGCGCCCTCCCCGCCGGATTCCCTGATGCTCTTCCGGGGAACCATCGTGAACGCGGCCACCGTTGCCGCAGGCGGTCTCCTGGGAACGCTGATTGGCTCCAGGCTGCCCGCGAGTCTCTCTCCGGCGGCTTTCAAGGGGATAGGTCTCTTCACCCTCGTGATCGGCATGTCCATGGCTCTGGAGACCGCCGATTTCCTCGTCCTCGCCTCCGCCTGCATAATCGGCTCGATAGCCGGGGAGGCCCTGAGGCTGGAAGAGCGCATGAACTCCTTAGGGGAATGGATCAAGGCAAGGGCCGGCGTTTCCTCTCC
>LKHC01000044.1 GCA_001618605.1 Candidatus Fermentibacter danicus | reverse complement strand
CCAGACATGCTTCGCAAACCGGACTGAGATTCCTATAATGAAGGGGCTGGCCGTCCAGGGGCGAGCGAAGCCGGAGATGGTAATAGTTCGGAGACGGGCAAAGCCGAGGATGGTTAAGAGCCCCGGGAACGGACTTGTTCATGGCTGGCCGGGGCGCGGTTCCAGCTATGCCCGGCGTAGTGCTCCGGAGCATGAAGCTGCCGTATTCGTGATGCCGGGGGTTCTGCCGGCGACTCTGTGGGTCCTGTTCGGGGCCAGAGCATCATAGCGATGAAAGGACGGAGGACATGAAAATCCAGGTGCTGGGAACGGGGTGCGCGAAGTGTGAGAAACTCGCGGAGCACGCCCATCAGGCGGTCGAACGCGCGGGCCTGACCGATGCGGCCGTCGAGAAGGTGAAGGACTTGAAGGAGATCATGGCCTTCGGCGTCATGAAGACCCCGGCGCTTGCGGTGGACGGAGAGGTGAAGATCTCCGGGCGCGTCCCGGAAGTCGAAGAGATCGTGGACATCCTCAAGGGAATCAAGCAGGCCTGATCGAGCGGTCGGTTCACGCCCCCAGGCAGCTCAGTTCCCGCTTTCCTGCAATCCTGATGGGTGTTGGGCGCCCTTCCGACCCATGCCGCACGGAACTCCCGCCTGCTTTGCACGGGTGAAGAGACAAGCATCGACGCCTGCATGCCCGGAATGGGACCGGTCGTTCGTCCCGCAGAAACGGGTGCGGATGCCGCCCCGACGGGGAAGGCCGTCCGTAGCCTTTCCGTTAATGCCGACTGGCTGTGATCCGTCGGGGTAATCCGCTGCGGCCGAGCCCTGCTACAGGCGGTGCATCCTGGCGACTATCGCGTCGATGGAACTGCAGAGAGTGCCGCCGGCCTCGTGTGGGGCGATGCCGAAGACGAGCAGGGAGTATCCGTCGCCGAAGACTCCGCAGGCTCTTCCCCTGCCTCTGATGGAGCCATCCCTCGTGATGAGGTTGAAGTTCATGGCGACCACGATACCCACTGATGCGTTGGCGCGTTCTTCGCTCTCCATGCTGCCCTCGAGCCATGAAACCTCGCTTGAGAACAACAGGTCGAGTTCATCGGGCGGCAGCTCGGTTCTGATCCTCTGTTCGAGCCATTGTCCTCTGCCCTGTACCGGAATGCTCTCCTGCCAGTAGTGAAGCCTGTACTCGCTGCCGTCTGCCGACGGGTTGCTGACAACCATCCCGCTCTGCTCGGAGAGCACCCCCTCGACAGGGGGAACCATCGTAGAAGGGAGCCACTCGAAGACGAAGCCGGGATGAT
>LKHC01000043.1 GCA_001618605.1 Candidatus Fermentibacter danicus | reverse complement strand
CCCCGGCCGGAAGGCCCGGCCGCGGCTGTCAGCCCACGCGCTCTCTACGGCTCTTCCAGTCGACGAGCAGCATGCCCGCGACGAAGACCGTGGAACAGGTGCCGGCGATCAGGCCGACGCACATCGTGAGCGCAAAGTCCGCTATCTCGCCATGGCCGAAGATGAACAGAGCCAGTACGGCCAGGAACGTGGAGAGGGAGGTGATGATCGTTCTGCTAAGCGTTTCGTTCACGCTTATGTCGACCGTCTCCTCGAAGGTCCTGCCCTTGCGCAGNNNNGCGATTATCGTGAGCGAGAACTCCATGCGCACCAGTGCGATGAAGCCCGCCGTGACCAGGGTGTCGTGCACCAGTGCCAGCACCGATGCGATGCCCCACTTGAACTGATACCTGTACCAGACGTACAGGATGATGGCGAGCCAGGAGAGGAGAACTGCATTCACCGCCTTGGACCTGAGTTCGGAACCCACCCTGGGGCCGATCTGGCGGATGTACGAGGTTCCACCCCCGCCGCTTTCCATGGGCGAGCAGCCGTTCGCGACGAGGGTTTCGTTGACGAGTTCGGAATCCATCGTGGCCGTTCTCACCACGAAGGCTTCGCCCTCTCCCTCGTAGTCTTCGAGCTGCTGCACCTGGACGCCTTCGAGGCCGGCGTCGAAGAGCGCCGAGCGAAGCTGCTCGACCGACAACTCCTCGGGGCCCGTGACGTTCATCTCGAGGCCGCCGGTGAAGTCGATGGACATCTTGAAGCCCCCGTTGATCGCGAAGGCCACGATGCCCACCATGACGACGGCGAGGGTGATGATGTAGGAATACTTGCGGATTCGCACGAAACCTATCCTGGAGTTCAGGAAGATGGCGATCCTGCCGAGATTGATGTCTGTGCGCGACTGCTTCCTGAGGAGAAGGTCGAACGCCCCGCGCCCGAAGACGAGCGCACAGAAGAGGCTCGAAAGGATACCGATGGCGAGGGTTACCGCGAACCCGCGGATCGGACCCGTGCCGAACCTGTAGAGGATGAGCGCGGTGATCAGTGTGGTCAGGTTGGAGTCGAGGATTGTGATGAAGGCCCTGGAGAACCCGGCGTCGACCGCGGGCCTTATCCCCTTGCCTGCGCGGCGCTCCTCGCGGATGCGCTCGAGGATGAGGACGTTCGCATCGACGGACATGCCGATGGTCAGCACGATACCGGCGATACCCGGCAGGGTGAGCGTCGCGCCCAGGCCCGAAACGCCCAGACGGGCCAGCGGGCCGGGGAAGCAGAGCGTGGCCATGATGATGAGCATGTTGAGGATCAGGCCGAGGGTGGCGATCACGCCGCCGGTGCCGTAGTAGATGATCAAGAATATGGCCACGACGGAGAACCCGACCACGGCCGCGAGCATGCCGCGGTTCAGCGCCTGCTGACCGAGGCTGGGGCCGATCGTCTGCTCCTCGGCCAGGATGAGCCTGGCGGGGAGGGAGCCGGCCTTGAGAACAAGCCTGAGGTCGCGCGCCTCCTCCACCGAGAAGCCGCCGGAGAGCCTGGTGCTGCTGCCGGAGATGCGCTCGCGGATCGTCGCGACGGAGTACATCGTGCCGTCGAGGATCACGCTGACCCTCTCATCCACGTTCTCTCCGGTGATGCGCTCCCAGTTGGACGATCCCTCGGCGTCNNGTCAGGGAGTAGTACTCGCGGACGAGCCCGGTGTTCTCGTCGCAGCCGCGCGTCACGTCCCGCGGGACGATGAACACGGCCCGGTAGTCGCCGGAGCCTGTGCTGATCTCGCGGCCGGTGACTATCTGAAGGTTCCTGCGCGCCAGGAGGGAATCGACGTCCGCACGGGAGAGATAGCTGAGGAAGAGTTCGTAGTTCTCGCCCGAGGCGATCATCCAGTCGCCCGGGGAGACGCTCAGCGAGAGGGCGGCGTATTCATTGGCGCCCTCGATAAGCCCGGAGAACGCACCGGTGGCGGCCCCGGCCGGGATGGACGGAACCGACAGGATGGCGGGGTCCACGGGCAGGGAGAAGTCCTCCTGCGGCTGAACGGGAGGTGCCGCCGGGGACGTGCTGTCGGAGGATGCGACGCCATCAGGCGTCACGGCCGAAGCTTCGTCGCCCGCGGTCGGGGTGACGATGGAGCCATCGGCGCCGGGCGTCTGAACAGACGCGGCTTCCGCCAGGAGAGCGTCGATTTCACTGATGACAGGCACTTCGGACGGAATGCCGACCCTGGTGCTGGGATAGACGACGATCTTGAACTCGAGGAGGGCCTGCCTCTCGACGATGGAGCGGGCGCGCGCCGGATCGCGTATGCCGGGGAGCTGGACCACCATCCGGTCGTTGCCCTGCCGGGTGATGGAGGGCTCGGAGACGCCGAATTCATCGACCCTGTTGCGTATGGTCTCCAGCGCCTGCTCGATGGCTTCTGAAGGATCCAGGCCGCCTACCGGCTCGATGATGTAGGAGAGATACATGCCTCCCTGGAGGTCGAGGCCGAGGCGGATCGTACCCTTGCTCTCCTCGTAGAGGTCACGATAGTGGGCCAGGGTCTCCTCCCCGCCTTCGGCCCTCATCTCCTCGAGGAGGGATATGAAGTGGGGATTGTCGGTCTCCGGCTGTACGCTGGCCTCCGCCCTGTCTCTCTCTGTCTCGGGCTTGGAGAACCAGTTCACTGTGGGCCAGATCAGCACCAGGGCGAAGATGAAGAGGGCTGCTGAACTGAGCAGCCTCCAGTCGAGGGAGGAACGCTTCATGTCGGTGGCAACCTCCTGTCGTGCCCCCGCTCCGGCCCCGGGGTGCCCGATGCCTGGCGGGGCGGGAGGCCCCATTTCGGAGCGGTAAATCTATGTTTCACATGGGAAGCCGGAATGGGATCAATAACCGTATAAGCTTGCCGCTGTCAACGATCCTTCACGTGGAGCCGACGGGCTTGAGTTCGATGCGGAGAGGCTTTCCGTCTGGATACGCGGCCATGAAGGTGAGACGGCCGTCGGGCCTCGACAGCGTCGAATCGAGCCGGCAGCGAGCTTCGCAGAGCGAGGCGGTGAGCTGGAGGTTGGCCTGGGTCATGGTGTAGAGCGCTCCGTCCAGGTCGAGTATCAGCACCGTGGTATCCGCGCGCATCTGCACTCGGGGCATCCCGCCCAGGGCCACCGCCCCGCAGAGGGCCTCTATCGCAGGCGGGTCGGCGGGCACACCGGGGTCGACGGGGGGTGGAGGCGCGGGCTCGTCGGTGAGGAGAAGCACTGCGAGGCCCGCCAGCGACAGCACGGCCAGCAGAATCGCTGCGATCGAGCCCATTCCCATACCTGAACACCCCTTCCCGGAACCGCGCTGGTCCGGGTCATATTCTCTCCCTATCTTCCA
>LKHC01000042.1 GCA_001618605.1 Candidatus Fermentibacter danicus | reverse complement strand
AGGAGGATTTCGGCACGGTGCCTCTGGTGATGACGGCGGCCTGGGGGCTCGGCCGGGGGCTGGAGGCGGGAGCCTCGATTCCCTTCTACATCCATGATTCGGTCTTCGAGGAAGGGCTGACCGGCGACGTCTCCGCCGGGATAAAGTACCTGTACGAGACGGCCAGGGGAGGGACCAGCCTTTCTCTTACCGGCTCGCTCTCCCTTCCGACCGGAGACCTGCCGAGGGACCGAGGAGCCGAGGCCGGCGTCGGTTTCTGCACAAGCACGGTCTACAGGCTCGTGCGGCTTTCAGTCTCGGCGCAGTACTTCGCGAACGGAGGGGACGATCCCTTCTCGGGACGCATAGTGGACGGGATCGAGGCCAATGTCGGATGCACCAGCTACATTCTCCCGGAGACCCAGGTCTGGATGGGCGCGGGCTCCAGGACCGGCTCGGATCCCGTCGTGGCTGCCGGAGCCATGTGGTCCGCGTATCCGTGGCTCATGGCCGGCGCTTCAGGGGAGGCCCTGATGGCCGACGACCCCTCTTTCGGAGTGTCGGTCTCCGTCTCGATCTATCCCGGGCTCCTCTGAGAAGCGTCAGGCGTAGGGGGAGATCCTCCTGAGCCTGGTTATCACGTCGGCGAGAACCTCGAGCGTGTATTCCATCTCGGAGGCGGTGTTCAACCGGCTTAGGCTGAACCTCACCGCGCTGTTCGCGAGATTCCGGTCAACCCCCATCGCCTTCAGGACATGGCTCGGATCCTTGCTGCCGGTGCTGCAGGCCGATCCGGAGGAGACGCTTATCCCCCGCATGTCCAGGAGCGTGAGTATAGCTTCGCTCTCCACCCCGCTGAAGAGTGCGGTAGTGGTGTTGGGGAGGCGCGGCGCTCGTGCGCCAGCGATGGTCGCTCCGGGACAGGAGGACAGGATGCCCTCCTCGAGCCGCGCTCTCAGCGCGGCGATGCCTGCGTTGCCCGCATGCAGCTCCTCCGCGGCGAGCTTCGCCGCCTCGCCCAGGCCGACTATGCCCGGAACGTTGTAGGTGCCTGCCCGCAGACCGCCTTCGTGATGCCCGCCGTGGATGAAGGCGGG
>LKHC01000041.1 GCA_001618605.1 Candidatus Fermentibacter danicus | reverse complement strand
AGGTCGATTCCGTCGCCGGAGGCGTCGAGCGCCGTCTTGCCCGCGGCCTGGACGGCATCGGTATGGAAGAGCGCCCCGTACCTGTGCGCCAGGTCGGCGCACTCGCGGACAGGCATCAGGACGCCGGTTTCGTTGTTGGCGGCCATGACGGACACCACGGCCACCGTGTCGTCCATGGCCTTCTCCAGGCTGTCCAGATCGAGTTCGCCTTCACCGGTGACCCCGGCCAGACGGAGGGTGCAGCCCTCCCTTTCGAGCTGCTTCGCCGTTTCGAGGACGGCGGGGTGCTCCACCTGCGTCGTCACTATCGTTCTGCGGCCGGAAAGGGCCAGCGCCCCCCGCAGCGCCCAGTTGTCGCTCTCCGTGCCGCCGCTGGTGAACACGACGGAGGGGGTTTCCCCGCTTCCCGGCGCGGCTCCGATCAATTTCGCCACCGCGCCCCTCGCCTCCTCGACCGCTTCCATGAGCGAGCTGCCGAAGGTATGGAAGCTGGAGGGGTTGCCGAACCGCTCGCCCAGGAAGGGCAGCATCGCGGCCAGGACGCGCGGATCGAGGGAGGTGGTGGCGTTGTTGTCGAGATAGACCTTCATCGAGCGATCTCCACGTCGATCTTCCTGCCCAGGGCTTCGGTCATGGCGGCCGCCACCGCGGCGGCCAGATCTTCCGTCGAGTCGGGAGAGCCGCGGAATGAAGCGGAGCCGGGGCGGGCCCTGAGGAGTTCGAGGCCGGCAGCCCCGGGAACCCGTTCGCAGGCTCTGGCAGCCTCGGCCTCGACTTCGGCGATCTTCGATCTGTAGTCCTTAATCGCGTCGCGGAGAGCTTCATGGCCCATGACGGAGCAGTGGTACTTCTCCTCCGGCATGCCGCCAAGGTAGTCGGCTATGTCCCTGTTTTTGACCTGGAGAGCCTCTTCCAGAGTCTTGCCCGCCACCATCTCGGTGAGGGCCGAGGCCGAGGCGATGGCGCCCGCACAGCCGAACGTGCGGAACTTGACGTCGACGATGCGGTCGTCGTCGCCCACCGATATGTCCAGGGTCATCGCATCGCCGCAGACCGGAGACCCCACCTGGGAGTGTCCGTCCGGATTCTCGATGCTCCCCACGTTGCGCGGATTAACGAAGTGATCCATCAGCTTGTCGGAGTACTTCCACATTTTTCCCCTCGCTTGTATTCCGTTCCCGATATTTCGTAAAGGGCGCGACTTTCAGAATAGTGCAGACGGTGCTCCTCCGGTTCCACCAGGAGCCCCGGCGCCATGCATTTGTCCGTCCTTCCTCGGAACACGCGCCCCCCTGGTACGGGAGCCCGGGCAGACCGCGTTCCCGGCGCATTCCGGGGCGGGAAATCCGGTTTCGAGCACCTCCTTCAGTTTCGCATCAGGACGGGCTGCCGCTGCCGATCCGCCGCCTTCGCCGCCTGCCGGCCTCCTTGACCAGGACTCCCAGCAGGAGAGTGAGAGCGACGGCGACGGCCAGCATCGCAAGGACTATCCTTGCACCCGTCAGCAGAGGGCTGTAGGGCGCCCCGGTCCCCTCGAAGGCGAGGTCCAGCGAGGCGGCCACAGTCGCACCGGAATAATTGCCCCTGTTGGAGATCACAAGGGCCATGTCCCCGAACCCTTCGATGGGGATGCGAATGTCCCCTCCGCCCGTGCGCAGACGGTACAGGGTGTCTACGTCCGTCCCGCCCGATGACCATCGTGCGAAATCGTCGAGATGCATCAGGAGAAGCTCCACGGAAGACGAGTCCGGAAGCACGCCGATCGTGCCCTCGATGCGGGTGTCCTCCTGCTGGGCGATGTCGACGGTGAAGCCGATCCACCTGTAATGTCCGACCGGGATGTTCAGCGTGTCACGCGCGAGGCCGAAGGCCCCGGCCGGAGCGATCGACGCGAGCGAGACTGCGAGCAGGAGCGAAGTTCTCATGCCTTACCCCCGGCCGTATTATACGGGACTCGCCGGACAGGCACAGACATCGGAGGCGCAAACTTGTTCAGGGGCGGCTACTACAGACTTGTCGCAAAGCTCTATTCGTCTTGGGGCCGTTCCCGGCCGGAAATGCTCGTAACGCTCCTCGCGGCGGTGAGGAGCGCCGGCGACACACTCGGCAGGAACGGCAGGAGCAGGATCTACCTCGGCCACCTCGCCAGGGTATTCCCCGATCGGGGTGCGCCCTGGCGCAGGAAGGTGATGAGGGAGTACTGGAAGACTCATCAGAGAGCCATGCTGGGGCTCTTCCACGCATCGGAGATGGATCTGCACGCCCTCGAGTCCTCTGTGGAATGGCAGGGCAGGGAGCACCTCGACAGGGCCCTCTCCCTCGGGAAGGGAGTCCTCCTCCTGGCGCCGCACTTCGGCGACGAGAGGACCATGCACATAGCCATGGCCCTGTCCGGATACGGGATGCACGTTCTGTCCACCGACTATGCGGACGCCCCGGAGGTCGTGAGGCGAGCCAGACTCGGAACCTCCCTCCGGACCCATCATCTGGCCTTTCCGTCCGACAGCCCCAGATGGATGTACCGCGCCCTCGAAGCGGGCGAGATAGTACAGACCGCGCCCACCGGCTACGGAGGGCCTCACGGTGTGTGGGTGGAGAGTTTCGGTGTTCCGGTGCTCGCCCCTGCGACGTTCCACAGGCTCCGGGAGGCGACCGGCTGCGCCCTGATGCTGGCCTACAACCACGCTCTCCCGGGTCTGACCTACAGAATCTGTCTCGAACCGCTCGAGCTTCCCGTGGACAGGAACGAATCCATTTCGGTGCTCTTCGACAGGATCACCGCCCTGGGACGCGAGTTCCCGGATCAGTACAACTGGATGAACCTCGCGATACGGCACAGGGAGACCAACACGGCGGTGAGGCTCGGGTTCATTCCTGCCGACGAGAGGATTCTCGAGAAGGCTTCGATCCGCGGCGACGGCGATCCGCGTCGGATCTGCGAGCCGACGTCTCTCCCCCGCAGCCGTCGGATGGAGTCCGCCATGGCCCGACCCTCGCGAGAATAGCGCCGAG
>LKHC01000040.1 GCA_001618605.1 Candidatus Fermentibacter danicus | reverse complement strand
CGCAGATGAAGGAGTTCTCGACGAGAGGAGCGCATCTGACGAGGGCTGAAGGGCCTATAAGCCCGTAATCCACGGAGCCTAGAAACGAGGAGAACCCGGCCAGGGCGGCCTCGTAGTCCGCGACATCCTTCTCCCCCGCCTGTCCGGACGTCAGGTGGGCCGCCAGTCGTACTCCCAGCGCGGGGATCGCACGCAGATTCCTCTCACCGGTCTCCACGCCCAGTTCGAGAAGAGGCCCCCGGGCCGTCTCCCGGGGGGACTCGAAGACGATCCTGCCGCAGTCCTCTATGACCGATCCGTCGAGGATACAGTATCCCTCGATCCAGCCTGTCCTTTCAAGAATGATTCTTCCCGCCAGAATGCAGTTCTTCATGGCGGAATGGGTAATCCGCGAGCCAGGGGCCGGGGCCAGCGCCACATCCCCCTCGAATCTGCAGGACGCTACCCCGCTGAGATCGGCTGATTCGCCGATCCTGACGTGGCCCCAGTCCTCGCAGGTGCATCCCGAGTTCTGAAGGAGGCTTATCTCGTCTGATGTCAGGGCACGCATCCCCGGCAGTGCTGCTGGAATCCGCACCGCGGCCATCGACGCTTCGAGGGCGGAGGCTGTCTCCGCCCGCCACTCCGGGTTTCTTCGGGAGGAGAGGCTGGAACCGCTCCGGGCGGCGGCGTCAGAGCCTCGCAAGGAGTCCATTGATGAAGCTCCAGAAGCGGGCGGTCGAGGATATGCTCACCTTTTCTCCGGGCACGTGCACATCCCTTATGTCCGGGCCCATCGATATCATATCCATCCCGCCGACCTTCCCGCCGATGATCCCGCACTCCAGCCCGGCGTGGATGGTCATGATCTCGGGTTCGGCCCCGCACAGCTCCCTATAGGCGGCGATCGAGGTGCCCAGCAGCAGGGATGAGGAGTCCGGCTTCCACCCCGGGTATCCGCCTCCCGTGGAGAACTCGAATCCGGCGAGCCTGGCGGTTGCAGCCAGCCTGCCCGCAAGGGCGCCCTTGGCATTCTCCAGAAGGCTCCTGACCGTGATGCAGATCCTGACGGCGCCCCCTCCCGCTTCGAGGATCGCCAGGTTGCACGAGGTTTCGACGAGATCCCTGGAGAGCGTGCTCATCTTCTCGACCCCGTGATGCAGGGCGAGCAGGAGGTCCGTCGTCGTTACGGCGAAGCCGTCGGGCAGGACGGCGTCCGGAGTGGTCAGGGAAGGCATCGCGGAGATCGTCAGCTCGTCGTCGATGCCGGCGAACTCCTCCCGCTGCGCATTCTGCGTTCCGGAAACCGACTTCATCAAGGCGTCCATGCATTCGGGGGGAACGAGGAGCGCTGCCGAGGCTGTTCGAGGGATCGCGTTCCTCTTGGATCCGCCGGACAGCGACGCTATCCTGCAGCCGTGATCCCGCACGAGCGGCGAGACTGTATGCGCGAGGAGCCTGATCGCGTTCGCCCTCCAACGATTGATCTCCATGCCGGAATGCCCTCCGTGGAGACCCTCCACCCTGACCGTGAGGGGGATCATTCCCTCAGGCGCCGGCGCGGGCTCGTATGCACCTTCGAGATGAATGTCGAGTCCGCCGGAGCAGCCGATGCAGAAAAATCCCTCCTCCTCCGAGTCCAGGTTGATCATCCTCCTGGCCTTCAGCCAGGCCGGATCGAGACGGGAGGCGCCGGTGAGTCCCCTCTCCTCGTCGACGGTGAAAAGGCATTCGAGAGGAGGATGGACTGTGGAGGGATCGTCCAGGATGGCCAGCATGAGCGCCACCCCCATGCCGTTGTCCGCCCCCAGCGTGGTCTCCCGGGCAATGACCCAGTCCCCGTCGATCTCGAATGATATCGGATCGCCGAGAAAGTCGTGGGAACTCGATTCCAGCTTCTCCGCCACCATGTCGACATGGGCCTGGAGACAGACGGGAGCGGAGCCTGAAGCGGCTCCCCTGCCGGGGTGCCTTATGAGGACATTTCCGACATCGTCGATCTCGTAGTCCAGTCCTCTTTCTTCGGCGAAACCCACGAGAAAGCCGGAGGCCTGACGCTCGGAACCGGACGGCCTTGGAATCCTGGTCATCGCCTCGAACCACTTCCAGACTCCGGAGGGTTCCAGAGTCGACAGATCCGCGGCCTTGAAAGCCTTGTCCACGTTTACCTCCCGCCCCAGACCGGGCTCAGGAAGAACCGGAAGAACCTTCCGTCCACAGCCGGGTCGGGACCGTCCTCGATCAGCCTGTCCGCATCCAGACCGGATGCGGCGATCTTATCGCGTTCCTTCGAGAATAGCGCGTTTCCTGATTCCCGGTCGAACTCCGGATGGAACTGGACCCCGAACAGTCCGGCCTCGAGGCTTACAAAGGATTCGATAGAGGTCACCGGGCTCCAGCCCAGAACCACTCCTCCGTCCGGCAGAACGACCACCTCGTCGTAGTGGAACTGGAACACCCGTGTCACACGGGGAATACCGATCATGCCGGAAGCGGCCGGACTCCAGTGAACGGCGAGCCATCCGGTTTCGCCGCCTTCCGGATTCCTTCTGACGGCTTCGAGCCCCTTGAATGCCCTGGCCAGGAGCTGATGGCCGTAGCAGATCCCCATCTGGCGGACTCCCATGGAGGAAGCTCTGCGAATGAAGGATACAGCCTCCTCCATGAAGGGGGCATCGTCGCAGATGGACCGGGCCGAACCGGAGTGTATGACGTGCGTGAAGCCGGAGGGGTCGGGGAAGCCCTCCCGGTCCGGGACGAAAACCGATGGATTCGACGAGGGAGGCAGCCATGCGGATATGGCGCCCCCGGACTCGCGGTCCACAGAATAATCTACAACGAGGACTCTGGTAGATGCCGAACCCGATACGTTCATTCAGAATTCCTCCATGAGGCCGTTTCCCGTCGGTACTGGCGAAGGATCACTCGAAGGCGATCTCCCATTCCAGGGGAGCCGCAGCCCTGAGCATGGCGGACACCCCGCAGTACTTCTCCTGGGACAGAGCGACGGCATGCTCTATCTTCTCCCTGGGCAGTCCGTTCCCGCCGAAGACATACCGGAGCCTGACGCTTCTGAAGACGACTGGATACCCGTCAGTGAGGTCGGCGGAGGCTTCCAGTCTGAACGTGTAGCCCTCGACCCGCATCCTGCCCAGGATGGCCACCACATCCATCCCGGTGCAGCCGATCAGCCCCGACAGGAGCAGAGCCTTCGGCCTCGGCCCGGTGTCGGCGCCGCCCTGGTCGGCGGAGGCGTCCAGAATGAAGGAATGTCCGTCCTGATCGATCTCGAATGCCATCCCACCGAGCCATCTGCCCGTCGACTCAGCCATGTCGCCCCCATTGCGCAAGAGGTGCCGGTCGCTCGATACTCGACGATACTCATAACATGGAGGTTCGCGGTCAATGCTTATCCGGGCTGCGCTGAGGAGAGTGCTCCGCAGATCCACCCGCTTCCCGGGAATCGCACTGAACCTCGGCAGGCGTCTCACCGTGCGGATGGACACCACAAACAGGTGCAACCTCAGATGCTCCATGTGCCCGATGAGGCTCTCCGACTCCGATCCGGGGCGGGTCTGGATGGACATGGACGGCGCCCTTTTCGACAGGATCGCCGGACAGGTCTTCCCCCGCGCCTCGTCGGTATCGCTCTCATGCGGAGCCGAGCCCCTGTGCAATCCATCATTCCCGGACCACCTGCGCACTCTCTACAGGGCGGACGTGCCCTGCCGGGAGATGGTCACGAACGGGCTGCTGCTCGAGGGTGACAGGCTCGAGGCCGTCCTGTCCCACCCTCCCACATCGATCGCGGTTTCCATCGACGGTTCCGAGGAGGCCACCCATGCGGCGATCAGGGGAGGATGCGACCTGGCCGCCGTGGTACGGAACCTGAAGGCGCTGGATGCCGGCAAGAAGTCGAGGCGCCTGATGATTCCGCATGTCTCCTTCAGCACGACTCTGCAGAGACGGAACCTGCACGAGCTGGACGGCATCGTGAAACTGGCGGCCGAGTGCGGGGCCGAGGCGGTGAATGTGAACCTGCTGGTGCCGTACCGGGGGCTTGGAATGTCGGAAGAGGCTCTCGATGCCGACGCTCCCGAGGTGGAACTCGCGTTCCGGGAAGCTGGATCCAGTGCGCGCGGGCAGGGGCTGATCCTGAACCGGACGGGCTCGGCCTCGCCCGGAGGAAGATGCCGCTACGTCCCCTCATGGGTCTTCATCGCTCCGGACGGGCTGGTCTTCCCGTGCCCGTACTGGAACCTGTCCGATCCGGCGGGCGATCTGTCGAAACAGGACTTCCGGGAGGTCCGCTCGGCTCCGATGTACAGAGCGCTTGAAGCCAGGCTCGCCTCCGGCGTGCTGGAGGGCACGTGCGCTTCATGCCCGGAGCTTGCGGAGTCAGGAAGGGAGGAGATCGGGAAGGTGTAGCCTCAGGGGAAGCTGTTCAATCCCATAAAGGTGGAAACCTTCCAGATGCCGTCCTCCAGAACCAGCACCGCTTCGGTTTCCAGTTCGGATCCTCCGGACATCGTCATGACGACGGGGAAAACAACCGTTCTGTCGTCGTATGAGGGCTCTCCCAGGGTCATCGTGCAGGGGGCGTATCGCGCCATCATCACAGGCAGGGCTACGGTTCTCCTCAGGTATTCGCGGGCGTTCCAGCGCATCGCGTCGGATGCCGTTGCTCCGTATCCGGCGGACGCAAGGCGGGAGGTGACACCATCGGGGTCGGACCTGGCCATTGTC
>LKHC01000039.1 GCA_001618605.1 Candidatus Fermentibacter danicus | reverse complement strand
CCAGGCGGGTGGCATCGTTCAACACCGGTTCGGGCCTCACGGCATAGAATGCGCGAACCCCCGCCGGCAGGAACTCCAGCGCCAGACGGTCGAAGACCGTCTCTCCGGCGTTGTCGCCGAGGATTAGAAGGGTGCCGCCTCTGCCGAGCATGGCTGCGAAGGCCTCCCTCTCGTCCACGTCAGGCGGCATGCCCACCCTGGACGCGAGTTCGCCGGGTTCGGGGAGGGGCCGGTTCTGGGCTACGTCTATCAGATTACCCCAGGCGGCAAGCCCCAGAGCCTCCAGAAACGGTTCCGGGGATGCAGAGACGGCGGCACGGAGATCGGGGAGCATCCCGCAGAGGGACTCAGTGAAGAAATTCTTCACTTCCCGGAAGACATCGGCTCCGCCGAGTCTTCTCCGAAGATCCCGGTAAACCGCCGCCCCGGCGATCGGAGGAGGATCACAGGCTTCGATGCGCCGCACGATCTCGGCCATGTATCCGTCGAGCAGAGCGGCGGCTTCATCGTCAGGAATGCCGCCTGTGCTCATGAAGGAGCCCAGGCCCCTTCGGAAACAGTCTATGCAGAGAGAATCCCCGGCCCACTCAGCCAAGGGCGGCCTCCTGGAACGGCCGGTGGATCATGTCGTCTCCAGCAGGCTCGTGATTGAAGGAGGACGGCAGGAGCGCGCCGAAGGCCGTTCCACATGTTCCCGCACACCGCCCTGGAGAGCCAGGACGCCTGCAGGCCATTTACCAGCCCCTGCGGGCCATCCTGTCGGCCTCGGGCATGTCGGACAGGCTTATCCCGGGCATCGCCTCACCGAGACCGGCGGAGACCTCGGCAAGGATTTCCGGCTTGTCGAACCGGCTGACGGCCTTCACGATGGCCTTCGCCCTGCGCTCGGGATCGGAACTCTTGAAGATTCCGCTGCCGACGAACACTCCATCCATGCCGAGCTGCATCATCAGGGCGGCATCGGCGGGAGTCGCGACGCCTCCCGCGGCGAAGTTCACCACGGGCAGGCGCCCGTTGTCCCTGACGAACCGCACGAGGTCGTATGGAGCGCCCATGAGCTTGGCGGTGGTCATGAGTTCTTCGTTGCCGAGGGTTGCGATCCTGCGGATTTCGGAGTTTACCGTTCTTGCATGACGGACGGCCTCTACGATGTTGCCCGTACCGGCTTCGCCCTTGGTCCTGATCATGGCGGCGCCCTCGCCTATCCTCCTCAGGGCCTCCCCGAGATCGGTGGCCCCGCACACGAAGGGCACCTTGAAGGCCCGCTTGTCGATATGGTACTTCTCGTCGGCCGGGGTGAGCACCTCGGACTCGTCGATGAAGTCGATCTCCAGCGCCTCGAGGATCTGCGCCTCGACGAAGTGCCCGATACGGCACTTGGCCATGACGGGAATCGTTACCGCCTTCTGGATGCGCCTGATCATGTCCGGATCAGACATGCGCGCCACGCCGCCCGCAGCCCTGATGTCGGCCGGAACCCTCTCCAGCGCCATCACCGCGACGGCGCCGGCCTCCTGGGCGATCCTGGCGTGCTCCTCCGTCACAACATCCATTATCACGCCGCCCTTGAGCCGCTCGGCGTGATCAAGCTTCTCCCTGCAGGTAGTTTCGTCCGGGTTCATCTCCATCCTTCTTCCGCGAGCAGGCCGAACAGCGAAAGGCCGGCTTCGAGCCATGCGCCGTCGGCCGCTATCAGCTCCGACTCGGCTGCGATGCATGCCGCGGAATCGGGAATCGCTCCCGGGCGGTACATGTTCCTCAGTTCCGAGAAGGTATCCAGACAGGCCTTACAGGCCCAAAGATAATGCTTCAGCCGGGATCGTAAACAATCCGACCGGGATCTTCGGATGAGGGTCGAGGCGTCCCTCAGGGAGGCCCCTGCGCGGGTTCCGGCCAAGTCGAGAAGCCATTGCCGCACGGGAGTGTCCTCCCGTGCCGGGCACTCGGGAACAGCCTCCAGATAGGCGTCCAGGAGGCCGGAGACGGCGGAGTCGAGCAGCAGGAGATCACCGGGGATGCGCGGCGGTGTATCGCCCGCGACGAGACAGACAAGGAGTGCCATCGTTCCCATGAAGGGATAGTGTCAGAGCGGGAAGCCTCAGTCAAGGCTTTTCAGACGATCCCGCAGGTGTTATCTCATCGAGCCTATGAAAAACGCACTGACAGCAATCGCGGCCGTCGCCGCACTCCTGTTTGCGATGCACGGCGCAGCCAGTGCCGGCATAGTTGAAGACCTTCGCTCGATCGGGGTTCCGGCGCTTTCGGCCACCGTCCTGGACACTGCGATCGTGATAGGCATCGAAGGCTCTCTCGTGGAGGGGGACACTCTCCTCAAGCGCTACGGCGGGGTGGTTTTCACCATAGTGGACAGCATCCTCTCGGGATGGCCCGTGAAGGGGATCTGCGTGGACATCCCGGGCAGCCGTCTCCGCCTCACCGGATCGGATCTCGACGCCGCGATCGTCATGATGGGCGAGGGCTGTACCGACGACCGCACAGCGTCATGGATCCTCGACCACACGCGGGTCTTCCACTTCGTGGAGTAGCCGTCCGCCCGCTTTCCGTACACCGGATGCCGCAGCGCTCCGCTACTCGGGCAGCACGCTCCGGCAGGCGACCCCTCCGCAGTCCGAGAGAATCCTGCTGAACTCGCCCGAGGCGATCAATCCGCCTACGGCAGCTATCTCGCCATCGAAACGCCTCTCCCCGGCGTCGGTAGAGGCCACGGCGGAGATCGCATCGAACGCGGCGCCGGTTCCGGCGCCCCTGCCCTGCCGGTCCAGCATCGCGTAGGCCCTGAATGCACAGTACAGCTCCGTGGCGACGATGTACCTGGCGTTCGTCACCACGTCCATCGCCTTTCTGGCGGAAACCGCCCCCATCGAGACGTGATCCTCCTGGGCTCCGCTGACGGGGATGCTGTCCACGCTGGCCGGGTGACAGAGGATCTTGTTCTCGCTGGCGAGCGCGGCCGAGGTGTACTGGGCGATCATCAGGCCGGAATCGAGACCGGGCCGGGCGGCCAGGAAGGCCGGAAGGCCGCTCAGATCGGGATTGAGGAGGCGTTCGGTACGCCTCTCCGAGATCGCTCCCAGTTCGGATGCAGCCAGGCAGAGGTGGTCGGCCGCGAATGCCACGGGCTGCCCGTGGAAGTTGCCGCCGCTCTGGAAGGAGCCGTCCGGCAGCATCAGGGGGTTGTCCGTAACCGACGCCAGCTCGACGGAGATGACGCTTCCGGCGTACCGGGCCGCGTCGCGCGATGCTCCGTGCACCTGGGGCGTGCACCTTATCGAATAGGCGTCCTGGACCCTGGGGCAGTCCCTGTGGGATTCGACTATGGCGCTCCCCGAGAGGGCCGCCCTCAGGTTCAAGGCGGATGCGACGGCGCCGGGGTGGGGGCGCAGGGCCACGAGTTCAGCGTCGAATGCGGAAGTCGTGGCGAGCAGCACCTCCGCGGACATCGCCGCGGCGACGTCGGCCGCATCCATCAGCTTCGCGAGGTCCAGCAGCGAACAGGCGGCGTAGGCGGTGAGGACCGGGGTTCCGTTTATCAGCGCGAGCCCCTCCTTGGCCTGCAGCACGACAGGAGCGATTCCCGAGGAAGCCAGAGCGGCGGCGCCCGGGAGGATCGCGCCGTTCTCCCCAAGGACCTCCCCCTCGCCCAGGAGCGGAAGGCACATGTGCGCCAGAGGGGCCAGGTCTCCGGAGGCTCCGAGCGAACCTCTCGAGGGGACCGCCGGGATGATCCCGGCATTGTAGACGGCGAGGAGACAGTCGAGCGTCTCCGGCCTGATCCCGGATCTGCCGCGGGCGAGCGAAGCGGCTCTGAGAATCATAGCGACCCGTACGATGTCCGGAGGCACGAGCGGCCCGGTGCCGCAGGCGTGGCTCACGAGGAGATTGCGCTGGAGTTCGGCGAGGGAGTCCCCGTCGATGACGGTCGAGGCCAGCCTGCCGAATCCTGTGTTGATCCCGTAGGTCGGACGAACCGCCGAAACCGCCGCGTCGACTGCGGCCCTGGACTTTGCGACGGCCTCGCGGGCGGAGGCGGCGAGCACCGCGGGAGCCCCCGCCCTGGCCGCCTCTACGCCGGCGAATCCGACACCGCTGCATTCTATGGTGATGATCGACATTCCGACCTTCCGGATGAGGGGTTCGCTAATATAGCCGCACCGGGCCGGTACTGGCTCCCCGGAGCGGCTTCCGTGTCCTTCCGGGGCCGAGTTTGGTCCAAATGTTAAAAACGATCTGATAAGGGGGAGGCCCGGAGCGGGCTCCGGGCCTCGGTGAGCGTTCCGGTTTCAACCCGGTTCCGCACGTCCGGATCAGTTTCTCCCCGAGCCGGACGCCGGAAACCGCTTCTCTAGTACATGTCCCCCATGCCGCCGGCGCCCGGGGCCGGAGCCTTCTCGGGCTCGGGGATCTCGGTGATCACGCACTCGGTCGTGATCAGGAGTCCGGCGATGCTCGCGGCATTCTGGAGGGCGGTGCGGGTGACCATCGTCGGATCGACGATGCCCGCCTCGAACATGTCGACGTACTCGTTGGTCTGAACGTTCAGGCCCTTGCTTCCGCCGAGCGAGCGAACCTTCTCGACGACGATCGCGCCCTCGAGCCCGGCGTTCACTACGAGCTGGCGAAGCGGCTCGTTGAGGCAGCGACGGACGATTTCCGCGCCGGTCTTCTCGTCGCCTTCGAGCTTCATCTTGTCCAGTGCGGCCTCGCACCTGAGCAGGGCGACGCCGCCTCCGGGGACGATGCCTTCCTCGACGGCGGCCCTGGTCGCGTGGAGAGCGTCCTCTACGCGGGCCTTCTTCTCCTTCATCTCGGTCTCGGTGGCGGCCCCGACGTTCACGCGGGCGACGCCTCCGGCCAGCTTGGCCAGACGCTCCTGCAGCTTCTCCTTGTCGTAGTCGGAGGTGGTGTCCTCGATCTGCTTGCGGATCTGATTGACGCGGCCCTTGATGGCGTCGGTCTCGCCCGCGCCCTCGACGATGGTGGTGTTGTCCTTGTCGATCGTGATGCGCTTGGCCTTGCCGAGATCCTGGAGCGTGATGTTCTCGAGCTTGATGCCGAGATCCTCGGTGATCGCACGCCCGCCGGTGAGGACTGCGATGTCCTCGAGCATGGCCTTGCGGCGGTCGCCGTAACCGGGTGCCTTCACGGCCGCCACGTGGAGCATGCCGCGAACCTTGTTCACGACCAGGGTCGCGAGGGCCTCGCCCTCGACGTCCTCGGCGATGATGAGAAGGGGCTTGCCGAGCTGGGCGATCTTCTCGAGGATGGGCAGGATGTCCTTGATGTTGGATATCTTCTTCTCGTGGATGAGGATGAAGACATCCTCGAGCACGCATTCCATCGCCTCGGCGTCGGTTACGAAGTAGGGGCTGAGGTAGCCGCGGTCGAACTGCATGCCCTCGACCACATCGAGAGTGGTCACCATCGACTTGGCCTCTTCGACCGAGATGGTGCCGTCCTTGCCGACCTTCTCCATGGCGTCGGCTATGATGTTGCCGATCTCCTCGTCGTTGTTGGCGGAGATGGAAGCGACCTGGCGGATCTCCTCGCGGCCGCGGACCTCCTTGGAGAAGGTCTTGAGCTCGGCGATGACCGTCTCGACGGCCCTGTCCACGCCTCTCTTGAGCGCCATCGGATTGGCGCCGGCGGTGACGTTCTTCAGGCCTTCGCGATAGATGCACTCCGCCAGAAGGGTGGCGGTGGTGGTGCCGTCACCGGCGTTGTCGCTGGTCTTGCTGGCTACTTCGCGGATGAGCTGGGCTCCGATGTTCTCGAACTTGTCGGGGAGTTCGATCTCCTTGGCGACGGTGACGCCGTCCTTGGTTATCGAGGGGGAACCCCACTTCTTCTCCAGAACGACATTGCGACCCCTGGGGCCGAGCGTGACCTTCACCGCGCGGGAGAGCTTCTCAACGCCGGCGAGGATGGCCTGCCTGGCTTCCTGGTCGTATTTGAGCTGCTTGGCTGCCATCTTTCGAGCCTCCTATGCTTCTACCACGGCGAGGATGTCATCCTCGCGGACGATTACGTACTCTTCGCCGTCGATCTTGACTTCAGTACCGGAATACTTGCCGATAAGGACGTGGTCGCCCGCCTTGACCATCGGGGCGAGGAATCCGTCGCCGGCCTCGTTGCGCCTGCCGCCGCCGACAGCGATCACCGTACCCTCGAGGGGCTTCTCCTTTGCCGTATCGGGAAGGACGATGCCGCCCTTCAGAACTTCCTGGGGTTCCTCGCGCTTCACGAGTACCCTGTCGAACATGGGACGCACCTTGGTGCTCGACATGCCTATCGGCTCCTTTCTATGGTGACTTCGGTACCTGATTACTGTTTCGCACTGATATCAAGCAAACGGCATGCCAGAGCCGCATACCCGGCATATGTATCTCGAACTACATACGGCACACTGTATTGCAGATTACCCCGAGCCGCCCCGGGCATGCCCGTGCTTCCTGCTCCGATGCGCCGTGGTCAGATTGACGCGTTGCCCCGACAAGGCAACCGGCCCGGCAGAGCCGGGCCGGCGCACGGTCGATTCCTCCGATCAGCCTTCCGCGGGCGGCAGGCAGTCGAAGGGGATGCTTATCTCGACAGGCTCGTCGAGCATCCCGGGATGGATGGAGATATCCGCTATCGCGCTCTCGGCCGCCTCCGCCACGGATTCGAGAACCTTGTCGCAGGTTACTACGAGACCCGAGATCCTGCCGTCGGTACCGATCGTGAAGGAGACGGTCACTCTCCCGGCGGCCTCCGGCTCCGTCAGGAGGAGTTGCTCGTACTCGGCCGCGATGGCGTCCCGGACTCCGTCGAGGGGGCCCTGGAGCACATCCATGGCCGTCGGGATCTGCTGTGCCGAAGCGGCGGCGCAAATCACGGCGATCATGGCGGCAGCCATGAGGTTCTTCATTCCTTCATCCTTCCGTCATTCAGGCGGAATCAGGTTGAACGAGACGGAGGTGTCCAGATTCGAAGTCTGCCCCTCAGCCGGGCCGAAGTTCAGGCTGGCCACAGCCGCCTGGATCGTAGGCTGGAGCGACGCCAAGTCGCCCGGGGCGTTCACGCTTATCCCCGTGACCGACCCTGAGGGAGTGATCGAGAAGTTGATGTAGATCACACCACCGGCGGCGGGATTCGTGCGGAGAAGGCTTTCGTAGGCCGTCTGGATCCTCATCTTGATGACGTTTATCCTGCCCCTGATGTCGGTCATGCTGCGCTGGCCGAGGTCGAGGGCCTCGCCCGAGCTCGAAGCGGAGAAGCTCACCTGGGCGGCCCTGTGGACCGCCTCGATGTCGCTTTGGGAAACGGTTTCGGCGGTCTGCACCACTCCTCCGCCCACGGGCACGAGGCCGGTCAGTCCGCCCGAGCCTCCACCGCCCGCACCGGCGATCATGGCCTCTCCGGTCTGGCCCGAGGCCAGTCCGAGACCGGACGAGGCGGCGGACTGGAGATCCCCGATGAAGCCGGAGCCTCCCCCCACGCCCTGGGTGCCGTAGGCGGCGAAGCCGATGTTCTGGAGGACATTCTGCCCTGCGGCAGTTCCGGCGGCAACGCCCGCCGGGCCACCACCGCCGCCGCCGGGCGTCCCGCCACCGGGCCCGCCGACCGTTCCGACCTGCTCGCCGATGCCCGACTCGGAGACGATCTCCTCGCCCAGACCCTCGATCTGCGTCTGGGCGGGAGGGTTTGCCAGGCTGGCGACTCTGGCCGTGGGCGCCCTCCTGAGGACATCCTGCTTGCTCTCCAGAGTCACGACGACAAGCCGGTCGAATACCGCGCCTCCTACGAGGGAGGCGAACAGGATCAGGCCCATCGCCATCTGAAGACGATTCTTCTCGGCGCCCTGCCCCTTGAATGCGACAGGATCGTGAGGACGCGCGGCGAATGTGCTCCATTCGTACCTGGACGGCGTCACGGGCTTCTTTATTATCGCAGCCGGCTTCGGCGGCTCCTTCGGCAGCGCCTCCGCGGGAGGTTCGGCGAAGCTGAAGAACACGTCGGTCCCCGCGATGCTGATGACGCCGGACACGTTCTTGTCCATGACCCAGATCCACGGGTCGCCGGGCTTCTCCTGCTTCATCAGGTTGCGCTCGATGAGCGTGGAGAAGGGGATGATGCTGCCCCGCACCTCCACGCCGCCCTTGATCTGGGGCAGGAGCCTCAGGACATACTTGTTGCCATGGGGCTCCATGAGGGTATGGATCCTGGGGAGGCCCGCATTCCTGACCGGGACGGTGTTGTAGTCGGCCTCGCCGATAGTCATTATGCCGGCGTTCGGGTAGACGTCCTTCCGTGGTACGCCGTGGGCCTCCACCGAGATCTTCAGAACCCTGGGGTCCACCTTTTCAGGAACGGCGGTTTCAGCGGCCTGTTTCTCGGCACGGGGAGCGGGCTTCTCGGGCTCCTTCCTCTCCGGAGGGGCGATAAAGCCGAAATGGACGGTATAGGGGCCGATTTCCACCTGCCCCTGGTCGCCGTGCTTCACGTGGAGGAGGTAGCAGCCCTGGTCGTCCACGGGGAAGATGCCGAGATCCTTGAGGTCGGCGAAGTTGAGCCTGGTCCCGTCCGCCGAAGTGATCAGGGCGGTCATGGACTCGGACAGACGCAGAACCCACGTGTCCCTGTCGGGGCCGGGCATGATGAAGACGGAGCTCTCCGGTATGCCGGGGTGCTCTATCACGATGTTGTTGTTGAAGCCGGAGCCGAGCCTTATCGGGGCCCTCTCCGGGATGAGCTTGTTCACCACCTTCCCGTCCCTGAGGACGGCTATGGCGAGAACCTTCCTGTCGGAGGCCGGAGCTTCAGCCATTCCCGGTTCCGCCTCCCTCCAGCTTTATCACTTCCAGGCTCTGCGTCGCGTATCCAGCTTCGGAACAACTGGCCATCACCCGCTGGAGGAGGATCGCCGGGACCGCGACATCGCCCTGGATGTTGATTTCCGTGTCCTCTTCGTTGATCGTACCGCGCAGGCGCCTGCCGTACTCCATATGGTCCCGCAGCCTCGTGACTACCGCCGGGATGGCGTTGCCGGTGGACAGAAGGTCGGCGTCCACGGCGACGACAGGATCGCCGTCGACCACGATGACTCTGTTGGTGACCTGGATCTCGAGCCTGAGGTTGACGGGAGTCTGCGTGCGGGACTTGGGAAGCGTCAGAGCGTCGCTCAGCGTCACGATCTGGCCGTCGGCACTGAAGGACTCGAGGAGGAACACGATTAGTATCGTGAACATGTCGATCATCGAGGTGAGCTGCACTTCGACCTTCTTCTTTCCCCCCCTGACGCTCGCCTTCGACTTGTTGTAGCCGAGCAGCAGAGGCAGATGTCTTTTTGTGGGTGCGCTCACCAGGATCACCTGCTCATTGCCGCTTCGGTGGCTCGCTCCACCGAAGCTGTCGGGGCCACCTGGAGACCCGGCTGGTCGAACCCGGCCTCGGCGCAGGCGTCGATAGCGGCAACGATGTTGTCGTATCTGGTCTCCTCGACGGTGAGGATGGTCACCTTGTGGAAGTCGATCATAGGATAGGCATCCGTGAGGAGGCGGTACACCTCCTCGGCCTTGGTCCTGAGCGAGTCGAAGTCATAGGTGAGGGTCTCGACCCCGTCGACGGACTGGGTGAACGAATAGCAGACGTGCGCCGTCCCTGCCACCGTGCCTATGAACATCTCCTCGTCGGTCAGGATGACCTTCGGCTGCAGCCTGTCCTCCTCCGACCGGGCCAGGTTGGCGACGGCACCGGATCCCGCGGCGCCTATCCCCTCGGTCTGCGACATCTGGATTATCGTGACCTGCAGGAAGGACGCGCTGAGCAGGAGGAACGGGATGATGCAGCAGAAGAGGTTCATGACAGGCAGCAGATCCAGGTTCTCCGTGTGGTGAACCCTCCTGCTCCTGCCGCTGGCCGCCTTTGCCATCAGGCTTCCTTCCGGGCCTGTGCGAGCATGTTGATGACCATGACGGAGTAGCGGTCGATGTCGTCGATGAGCCCGTCGGCCTTGGAGGTCAGGAAGGAATGGACGATGAGCTGCGGGATTGCGACGATGAGACCGAATGCCGTCGTGTTCATGGCCATTGCGATGCCGCTCGCGAGGATGCGGCCCTTGGCCTCCGGGTCGGCGGCCGAGACGGCCGCGAATGCCTGGATCAGACCGAAGATCGTTCCGAGAAGACCCACCATCGTGGACACGTTGGCCAGCATCGCGAGATAGCCGGTGCGCGCGCTTATCCTGGGCAGCTCGGCGAGCGCCATCTCATCGACGGCGTTCTGGATGTCTCTCTCCGTCCCCCTGTAGTTGCGCAGAGCGGCCTCGATTATCCTGGCCAGAGGTGCGTCCTGCTCGGCTGCGGTGGCGATCGCGCCCTCTATGCTGCCCTTCCTTATCAGGTCCGCGATCCGGGCCATGAACTCCTCGGGCTTGATGTTCGCCTTGAAGTAGAGGAACACGAAGCGCTCTATCATTATGGCCAACCCGGCGGCGAAGAACAGCAGGATCGGCCACATCGCGAATCCGCCTTCGCGGAAGAACCTGGCGGCCTCGGAGATCAGGCCGGGTGACGCGGGCTGCTCTGCCGACTCCGGGGTGGAGTCTGCGGGGGCTGCCACGGTATCCGCCGGTACGGCTTCCTCTTCGGCGGCGGCGGTTGTATCCGCTGCAGCCGGGTCCGCGGCCATTGTCGAGTCGGAAGCTGCGCTGTCGGGAACGGTCGCGGTCTGCTGAGCGAGAACCGTTCCGCTCGAGAGACATAGCGCCGCCAGCAGGACTATAGGAAGCGAACGAAGCATCTAACGATCTCCTCTCTGAGCGATCTTATTTCCCTACCAGATCCAGTACAAGATTGCCGACGAGGCCGAGCCCCGCAATGACCCCGAAAACGAGGCCCTCCTCTTCGTCGCCCTCCGAAAACTGGAATGCCGAGAGGCCACCAAAGGCGGCTACCGTTCCATATCTGAGATACCACGGGAGATTCGCGATCCTCCGGCTGGCGCCGAACGTCGGCTCGTCCGCGAAGGCTCCGGGGTAGATCGGCCTGATGACGTCGTCCATGAAACTTCTTTCCAGGAGGACGTTGCTCAGGCTCGGGGTGCTCTTGAGAATCAGGAACATCGCCTGGGGGGTCCGGAGTTCGCCCTGGATCGTGATCTCCTCGAGTATCAGGCGGCCCCCCTCCATTCTTGCCTCCTGCGCCGATGCGGAAGACGCCGACAGCAGAAGCAGGGCGACCAGCAGGAGCAACGAGCGCAGGGCGCGCATCAGTGGACCCCCGCGAGCAGGACGGGCGGCAGTTCGGAGCAGGTGAGCGGTTGGGACCCGCTTTCGCCTGTGCCGTCGGGTTCAGGGGCGTCGGTGGAGCCCTGCGGGGGCGTCGTCTCGGGCTGAGGCAGGGGTGCATATCCGGGAAGGCCAAGGGCTCCTGCGGTGCCGGGTGCGAGGAGTTCGAGGTGATCCGCCGCCCTGGTGACCCACTCGTTGTCGATCCCGGTGCTGACTGCCTTCTGCACCGCCGTCTGATAGACCTGGAGGGCCTTCTGGATGTAGGTCTCCATCACGGGCATGAGCTGGTCGTAGAAGGCCTGGATGCCCGTCTCGTCCAGCCCGTCAGGCGGCGCCATGTAGCCGATCTCGTTGGCGTAGTCCTCGTAGAGTTCGCCGGCCCGTACACAGGACGCCATGAACCAGACGTCGGTGAAATAGTTGAGCGCCTTGGCATACCAGGATTCCGTCGCCTGCATCAACTGCGTCTTGGCCCCGGCGGTTTCGACCGTGGTCTGGACGGCGTCGTATTCGCGGCAGGTCATCTCGCCCAGATAGAAGGCCGACATCGCGGGATAATAGGCATCGCCCTCCCTGTACTGGTCGTAGACCTGGATCGAGCTGGTGAACATCTGCCGGGCCGTGGCGTAGTCGCCCGACTGGTACTTGTACTCCCCGTACTTGCCGTAGACGAGTGTCATCACGCTGGGACCGACCCCTCCCGCCTGTATCATTTCGTCGTAGACCTGCACGGCCATGTCCATCCTGCCGGCATCCTCGTAGGAGATTGCCGCACTATACATGGCGCTCTCCATGTCCCGGGCCCCGGGATAGGTCTGCGCGGCCCTGCGGTAGATGCCGGCGGCCTCGAGCAGCATCCCGGCCTCCCTCGCCAGGTATGCCGACCTGAGAAGCCCCTGTGGGGCGAGTTCGCTCTGCGGGTAGTCGCGGGCTATCTCGTCGAAGACCCTGATGGCGTCATGGATGGCCCCGGCCCGGGCGTAGGTTTCTCCGGCATCGTACAGAGCCGTTGGAGCCACCGCCGAACCCGGGTGGGCCCTTGCGGACTCCTCGAAGCGCCTAGCCGCCTGGACCAGGCTCTCGATATCCTCGGACTCCGCCAGCGCGGCCGCGTCCTTGTAGGCCGCCGTGGCGGCCAGCAGGGTGACGTCCTCGCCGAGATCCTCGCCGGTCCTCGCGGCGGCTTCGGAGGCCCGTTCGTACCACTGCTCGGCCTGCGAGAACATCTCCTCGGCCTCGTATGCCGCGGCTATGAAACGCGCCGATCTGGCCAGGTATCCGGAGTTGGGATAATTCTCGTAGAGCGTGAGATAGACGGTTCTGGCGGTGGGATAGTCCTTTGCGTTGTAGCTGTTGGCCGCCGCCGCGTACAGGAACTGGTCGACGTATTCGCCGGACGGGAACTGCGACAGATAGTAGGTCGTGGCATCGATCTGCTTCTGCCGGACCACGGCGCTGTCGATCCCGGACTCGTCCGCATAGGACGAGAAGTAGGAGCCGCAGGCGTTGATCGTCGCATCCTGCCGCCTCTGGAGAGACGAGCTGTCCCGGGCGAGGGCGAGATAGGTGTCCCCGGCGATCTCGAACCGGCCCAGGGCATAGTAGGCGTCGCCGAGCAGGAACCTGAAGTCGTAGTTCTGCCTGCTGGCGGGATAGCCGGCAAGGTAGGACTCGATCCTGTCGGAGAGGGCTTCATAGTCCCGTCGCTGCTGCGCCGGGTTGCCGGCGGAGGCTACCGCCTGCCCGTGGTAGTAGGCGATCGCCTTCTCGAGAGAGCTGGCCCTGAGCGAATCCACCGCCGCCACTGCGATCGCGTCTCCCAGGCCGGAGGCCCATGCTCCTCCCGGGCTGTAGTCTTCCACGAGCTTTTCACGAGCCTGGGTCGCGAGTGCGGGATTGCCGAGCCCGTCATAACAGGTGGCGATCCCGGCCTGGAAATACGGCGCCTCCCGGTAGCCCGGGAAACGCTGCAGCAGCGCCTGGTAGCAGTCTATAGCCTCGTTCCAGTAACCGCTGGCCATATACTGGTCGCCCATGAAGTTGAGGACGGCGAAAGAGACCGAATCCCGCCCGAAATAGTCGAGGAAGCGGGTGGCGAGCGGAACCGGAGCCCTCTGTGTCTGCTCCATGAAGTCGTGCGCCATGTACTCCATGGATTCGTCGATCATCGCTCCGCCGCGCCTGGTTACGCCGAGCGAGTCCATGAGCTGCCCATCCTGTATCAGGTAGGCGAAGACGGCCGCCGATCGGAGATATTCGCTTCTGAGGTAGTGGTTCCACCCCAGCTTGTAGATGCCGAGCTGGAAGAGATCGGGGTCGGCGCCGGGGTAGTCCAGGAGTTTCGCGTAATAGACCTGGGCACTGTCGAAGTCGAACGAGTCGAAATAGAAGTCTCCCGTCCTGATGCATGTCTCCGGGGCGAGGGAGCTGTTGGGATGCTCCCTCAGCAGCCTCCGGTAGCTGGAGACGGCTCCGCGGGGATCGCCCATCCTGTCCAGGCAGTACCCCATCGAGTAGAGGGCCACGTCCTCGACGTCGCTGCCGGGATACATGGTCAGAACACGCTCGTAGAGAGCCACGGAGCGCGAGTAATCCTCCAGCACGTAGCCGCTCTCCGGCGTCGCCGTCGCTATCCTGTCGAGATAGGCCGCGTTGTCCAGGTCGTAGTAGAGCTGGGCCAGCCGCACGAGAACGTCCGACGAGAAGCGGCTCTCGGGAAAGTTCGCGATGTATTCCTCGAACAGGGATGCGCAGTGGGCTGCTGATGCGT
Organism: Candidatus Fermentibacter danicus; assembly: GCA_001618605.1. Taxonomy (GTDB): domain Bacteria; phylum Fermentibacterota; class Fermentibacteria; order Fermentibacterales; family Fermentibacteraceae; genus Fermentibacter; species Fermentibacter danicus. The sequence continues at coordinate 12,076 of LKHC01000039.1, read as the reverse complement.
CGATCCTGCCCTGGAGGGCGCTGGTCTCCCTCTGCCTCTGGGCGATCAGGACGGCTGCGGTTACGGAATCGCCCGAGGCATACGCCGCCTGAATCCTGGTCTGGTAGATCGATCCGAGATAGGCGAGGGAATCCCTCTTCAGTTCACGCTCCATGTAGTAGGCAATCGCGATGCCGTACTGAGTCTCCTGGATCCAGTCGTGCTCCTGCGCGACTCCACCTTCGAACTTCGACGCCAGATCGAGCAGGGACAGCCTGATCCTCTGGACCTCCCCCATGAGGGACTGCAACTGGTGGCGCTCGTCCTCCGTACCGGAGACCTCGGCGACGCCGGCCGTCTCCTCGATGGAGAGAGCCAGCGCATCGGTGGCGACCCTGCTGTCCGTGATCAACCGGTTCAGCTCGATGCTCATCGCCCGTGGGTCCACATCCCCGGGAGGCAGGGACTGGGAGGCCTCCATCGCGCTGATGTTCACGAACATGGCTCGCAGGGCGGCCTCCTCCTCCTCGATCATTGCGACCACGTTGAAGGCGCCGTTCGAAAAGGCCTCCTGCTTCAGCTCCGCCAGCCCGGCCCTGATCCTCTCGAGGCGCTCCCTCTCGCTCTGATACTGGCTTCCTCCGGCCGTGCCCTCACCCAGTATGCCGAACGTGTCCGTCCGCCTGTGGGTGTTCAGGAGCCGCTCGTAACGCGCGATTGCTATGTCCAGATCCTCGGCGCCCAGGGCGCAGTTGGCCATTGCCAGCTCGAACTCCGACCGCAGTTCGCTGCCCGGCACCTCGCCGAGCACGCGCTGGGCCAGGTTGTAGGCCTCCTGGTACTCCTGCTGCCGCATGTACACCCAGACCTTGCCCAGCATCCCCACATCGTAGTAGGGGCTGTAGGGGGATACCTTGTCGTACATGTCGTGGGCCCGCTCCAGATCGCCCTCCTCGACGTAGATCTGAGCCAGGGCTATCACAGCCCTGTCGCCGAGGTTGGCCCCCGAACCCCGCGAGCCCGACCGGTCGCGTATGGCTTCCAGCTCCGTCCTGGCTTCGGAGAGACGGCCCTCCTCGACGAACGCCACCGCCGTCAGATACTGCGCAAGCGGAGCGTATTCGCTCTGCGGGCCGATCCGGGAGAGCAGATTCCTCGATTCCGCGAAGCGCCCCAGGTTGTGATGCGACAGGGCCGCCGCTATTACGGCGAGATCCATGTGCTGGAAACCGGGGGAACGCACCCGCAGAGAGTCGAAGTGGACGAGTGCGGCATCGAATTCCTGGAGTTCGAAATTGATGAGTTCGAGCCTGAAGAAGGACTCGGTATGGTATTCGCTGCCCGGAAAGTTGTTTATGACGGACTGGAATGCGTCCCGCGCCCAGACGATCGATCCGGCCAGATAGAGTTCCTCGCCCAGCCTGAAGGCGCTTTCGGCGGTGCTCATGATCGCTGCCTGCCGCCTGAGATCCACCAGTTCGGACTCTATGCGGCCGAGCCTGTCCTCCTCGCGCCCTATCTGCTCCTCCAGGGACGCGAGTTCGGCGCGGGCCCTCTGCAGCAGAACCTCCAGATTCCCGGCGGGATCCTCCTGCGCCCGGGCCGCACCGTATGACAGCAGAACGAGCGAGATCAGCAGTTTCCCTGTCATTCCGCCGACCGGCTTCAATTTCCTTCTATGAGTTCGCGCAGCCTCTGGAGCTCATTTTCGGCTGCCCTGCGCCTCTCCTCGAGTTCACGCAGCCTCTGTCTGGCTCTCTCGATGCGCATCTGTTCGCGTTCGAGCTCGAGGTTCCGGGCGCCGATGACTGGACCGAACCTCGATTCCAGAGAGACTCCGAACTTGGAGTTCTGCATGATGTCCATGCGATCGACCCGGTCGGGCGGGAAAAGGCTCATCTCGAGTTCCGCCCAGGTGATGTTGATGGTGAAGAGCCGGCTGACCTGGTAGGAGGCCCCGAAATTGAAATCCCTCCCGTCCTCCTCGAAGGTCAGGGAAAAGTTGCCCGCGGGACGGTAGACCACGGAACAGAAGAAGCCGTTGGCGATTTTGCTTCCTATGCCGGCGGCCCCGTTGTCTATCATGCCCACGAATCTGCCCGTTCCGATGCCGATGCTGACGGTGGCCGGGACTCCGATCAGGCTCTCCATGTCCTTCGAGAGAACTCCGTAGGCGGACATGTTCTGCGCGTGGCTGTAATCGTAGAGTTCTCCGTCGGCGTCTTCAAAGCACTCGACGTTCTTCTCGCCGGTGATGTTCTCTAGGCCGACGGCAAACGCCGGCACGCTGATGCCCTCGCTGAGGATGCCGACCTTGACGTTCCCGGCCAGCCCGCCGTCCGCCAGCCATGAGACGCCCACCTGGCCGTAGCGGAACAGGCCTACGTCCACATGGCCGGTGATCTTGAACTCGCTGTCCTTCGAGCCTGCCGGATCACTGACGGAATATGCCGACCCGGCGATGCCGGCTTCGATCTCGGTATGGCTGAGAATGTAGGCGTCCGGGGAGTCGAGAACTCCCGACCTGCTGAAGGGCAGGGAACCGGCGTACGCCAGAGCGGCGGAAAACAGCGCGATTGATGTGAGCATTCTCATTGTCGAGGCCTCCGGGAACTCCCAGCGTTATGGCCGGCAACTATGGCGCAATAAGTAGTATTGTCCCCGGCAATCTGCCGGTCAACGATGATACTCCACGGCCGCAGGGGGATCGTTGACTCCGGCGGCATGTTTTCGCTAACTTCATCGAGGTTCACGATATTTCCCATTCAGGAGGTTGCATCTGTTCCCCTCGGCGGTGGCGGCGTCTATTCTCATATCCATACTGAACCCCGCACCTCTCTGGGAGGTTCCTGCCGGAGCGCCTCCGAAGAGTTCCCCCCTCGTTTCGAACCTGTCCGGGAGAGGGCTCTGTGTATTCATCCCGCTGGGCGACCGAGGCCTCGGAGGATGGAACGGTTCCGGAGAGGCGCTCCCGGGATTCCCTCTGTCGGTTTCGGAAGGCGTGAGCTTCCGCCCGGCCTCGTTCCGTTCCGGGATTCACGGGACGCCGGTTCTGTGCTATGTCGACGATACGGGAACGCTCCATCTCGTCGATTCCTCAGGAAACGAGCTGCCGGGATGGCCGGTGAATCTGGGCTCGAGCCCCGTGACCGGAGTATCGGCCCTCGATCTCGATTCGGACGGTGAGCGTGAGATAGCGACAGGCACGACGGACGGCCGCATCCACCTGATAGACGAGCGTGGCGTCGCCGTTCCGGGATGGCCCCAGTCCCCCGGCGGGAGGCTCGAGTGGACTCCTGCGCAGGTCACGCTCGGCAGCGGCGCTGCAGGCGTCGTCTGCGCCCTCTCCACCGCCACGGTCGCCGTGTACGGCAGGTCGGGGAACCTGCAGCCGGGATGGCCGGTCAACACAGGGTCTTCCGTGTCCGTGGCTCCGGTTTCCGCCGATCTGGACGCCGACGGTATGTCGGACATCATCTTCGCTACAGGCGACAGGAGGGTCCATGCCCTGTCCCTGCGGGGTGGAAAGCTTCCCGGCTGGCCGTATCTTCTCGATTCCAGGCCGATCAGGGGCACGCTCGCCATAGGAGTCGTGGAGGAAGCCTCGGGGCGGCTCCAGGTGGCCCTCGCCACGGAGGCCTCGCTCGTCTACCTGCTGGACGGCGACGGGACTCTCGCAGGAGCGTGGAGATGGCCCGTCCCCGCGACCGGTAAGCCGACATGCCCGCTCGTACTCTCCACCTGGGACCGCAACACGGTACTCGCGGCAACCGACAACGGCTCGGTTCTGACCTGGGATGCGGATGGATCCAGGCTCGAGGACAGGAGCTTCACCCACCCCGAGGGAGTTCTCTTCGCTCCGGCGGCCGGAGACGTCGACGGGAACGGAATCACTGACCTCATTGTAGTCGGCGCCGGAGGGCTCATTGCCGCCTACCCCATAGGATCGGGGAGGCCCGGCCCCTGGCCCATGACATTCGCCGACGCCGCCAACTCGGGCAGCTACGGCCTCGGCTCCATGCCTACCCTCCGCATCGCGGACATCGCCGGGAGACTGTCGGGCGACATACCAGTCTCCTTCCAGACCGGCGGGGGCCTCGTCACAGGCCTCGAGGTGGCCTGGTCCATCGACGCGGGTCTCACCTGGAACCAGACCGACAACTACCGTGAGACGGACGGAGGCATCGTCTGGAGGAGCAGGGACGACCTCGGAAGCGCGGACGAGCCCAACGTCAGGCTCCGCCTTACCCCCCGCTCCGCCTCCGGTCCCGGGATGGCCGGCATCTCCAACATCTTCAGGGTCGACGGCAACAACCCGCCGGAACTCCATCTGACAACCCCCGAGGAGCTGCCGGGAGGGGTATTCCGCATCAATTACGCAGTGGAGGACGACGAGAACGACGTGCTGACGATCCAGGCCCAGTACTCGACGGACGGCGGGGCTTCCTGGATCGACGCCAGACTCTCGGGAAGCACCGTCGAGATCGATCCCTGGCTCTACGGCGAACCGGTAGAGTGGGACGCCTCTGAAATAGCGGCCTCCGCCGGCCCCGACGGCCTCTCCTTCAGGATGAGGGCCCTCGATGCGGATGCGGGAGAATGGTCGGTGATCGACGGATTCGGGGGCGGAGCGTCCGGGAGGTATGCCGGGCAGATACTGGCTCCCGACTACGAGGTGTCCGGACGCGTCAGGCTGGGATTGAGACTCCCCGGCGTCTCCGATCCGCTGATACAGGCTTCATACGAGTTCTCCCTCGACGACGGGACCACCTGGAGCAGGGCCACCGTCTCCGCCCCCGGCGACTTCGATCTCCGCCTCTATGAGAACGAAGTCATGTGGGAGTCGGCGATCGACGCCCCTGCGGCGGATACCCGATCGGCGAGATTCAGGGCTGTCCTGGACGGCGGGCGCACCGTGTCAGTCCCGTCGGCGGCATTCCACCTTGACAACGACGAGCCTCCGACGATCACGGTCACATCCCCGGGCGCGAGGAGCGTTCACAGGGGCAGCGTCCCGGTGGTCGTATCCGTAGAAGACCGGGAGGGCGGCCCGATCATGCTCGGCGTGCAGTACAGGCTGCTCGGCGACGATCGCTGGATCGACGCCGCCGGGATAATGGACAACGGCCCTGTCGGCCCCGACCGCTACAGGTCGACTCTGGTCTGGAACTCCGCCGCCGATCTCCCCGGAGCCGGAGAAACCGAGATCGAGTTCAGGGCGTTCGCCTCGGACGGGGATACGACCTATTCGCAGACTGTGTCCCCGGTTGCGATAGTGAACAACAGGCTGCCCTCCGTCATCCAGGCATTTGCGACGGTCGACCCGGAAACGGGCAGGGTGCCGGTCCGCTACGAACTCTCGGACCCGGAAGGAAGAGCGCTGAGCGTGGAGCTGTCGTACAGCCTTGACGGCGGTCTCACCTGGCGCCGCGCCACGACGGACGGAGGCACTGCCGAATCCGGAGGCGCCTCCGGCATGATCACCTGGTTCAGCACCTCGGACATCGGCGGATCGTCGGCGCGGGCGCTGCTGAGGCTTACGCCCTCCGCATCCTCCCGCACGGGGCCGCCGCGCCTGCTCGAAGTGAACATGGGCCGCTAGCGCTCCAGCGAGGACTTGCCGCCGGAAGCCGAGAGAGTCAGAGGCGCTCTGCGATTCGCCAGTGCAAGCATTTTCGAGGCGATGCCCCGGATGTCCCACTGGGCGTGTGAGTCCTCCCTCAGCCTCGATATGTGCACAAGCTCCCTCGCATTCACGGATATGGACACCGCACGCCTGTGGGCGTTCAGGAGGATGTACGGCCTCAGGCCTTCCGGAAGGGAGCGGGCGCAATCCTCGGAGAGAGCGGCTCCCTTCTCCAGCAGTCTCCTCGCGGACGCCGGGAACGAGGGCGGAACCACCGTGCCGGAGCCGATGAAGGGGCTTCCCGGCAGGATGGTGGCCATCCTGTGGCGCTTGAGCTGTGCAAAGGCGGTTGACGAGATGGAGAGGTCGAAGGCGTAGTGCGCCATCTCCCATACCCTCGGGAGTGCATCGTGGACCCCCAGGCCATCCAGTGCGGAAGAGAAGAGAGCCTCCCTCCCGTCGGGGGGCATCCCTCTCCATGCGGAGGCGGCCTCGCCGTGGGTCATGCCGTCCCTCATGGCCAGCAGGAAGGTTCCGACCTTCGCATCCGTGTCCCAGGAAGTCATCGTGACCTGCCGCCCCGGAAGCCTCCTGGGGGTCATGGCGGAACCGACCGCGAAGGAGTCCATACTGACCGGCGAGAGATACCTGAATAGAGAAGGGGCTACCGGCCCGACCGCCTCCAGAAGGGCGGCCGCCAGATCCCTGATCTCGGCGACGGGCCATGCGGAGAGCCGCCTGATCATGTGCTCCAGCTCCCTCGCGTTGGCCGTCAGGCCCACCTGGCATTCGGTGCACAGAGGAAGGGCGTATCTCGCATCCTCGCGAGCCGACTCCCTGGGCAGACCTCTTTGGAGGAGCATGTCGGCAAGTTCCGAATAGATGTCGAACAGGGCCCGGCACGCCGCATCGAAGGCAGCGGCCCGGGTCCGGTCGAGTTCGCCGGGGACGACCCATCCGCGATCTATCCTGATATAGCGCTGCGACTTCTCCATGAAGCTGGCCAGGCGGAACGACTGGAGGGCCTCGGCGGCGTATCTCGAGATTCCTGCGATGTCCAGGTTGAAGACGGCGTGCTCCGCGACCGAGGAGTGGCCGAATCCGAAAACGATCCGCTCGTTCGACCTCCTGGCCGAAGCCAGCTCGCCTGCGGCTTCCCGCCTCAGCTCCCACACCGGTCTGGGATCACGGCTGATCCTCGCATAGGCGGCGGAGATCGTCTCCGGCGTGTCGGACCCGAACTGCCTGTCCGTGTTGTACCCGGCGAGGATCACCTTCATCCGGAAAGCCTCCTGGCGGTGCCCAGGGCCAGCGGGTGGTCCCAGGGGAGCCTCTCGGACATGAGCCGCTCGAGTTCGTCGCGGGGGGAGGAGGCGTTGAGAGCCATCCTCCAGATCGTGAGCAGCCTCGTGATGTCGTTCAGATAGGGGAGCAGCTCGAACCCGCCCGGAGCCTCCACCAGCCTGTCGCGGAAGGAGGCCAGGTCGCCGAGCGCGCGCTCGGCCACGGCGGGGAACGAGGCGCCCTGTTCCATCGCCTCGCCTAGTTCGTCCAGAAGCCTCCTCACGGCAGGACGCACGCCCCACGGCACGTCGTGGAACTCCGCAAGAAGGGTCAGCCCGTCCTGCAGCCCCGAGACGGGATCGGGAAGAGGCGGCGCGCTGTCGGGCGAGAGCGCCGTGCAGAGCCTCCATGCCGAGAAGAGGGATGGGATCTCCATGGATGACGGGTTGAGGAGGTAGCCCGTGCCCGGTACTATCCTGTCGCGCGGCTCACCGAGATAGACGCGCCGGAGGGTGTAGTCGTCCGCGAGGAGGTTGTCCCAGAGCACCAGCCTTCCCTCCCCGTACCTCCACGCCACCGAGGCGCACAGCTCCATGCGGCGGGGAATCACGGCGGGACCGGTCCAGAGTATCGCCCACTCCTCGGACAGTTGCCGGTCGAACGCCGTGAGATAATCCGTCCCGTCATCCCTGGCCGCGAGTTCTTCGCAGTAGACGGAGGGGCAGACGATCACCGGCGCGTCCATTCCGCTCATCGCGGAGCGCAGGAGGGAGTTCTGTCGCCTGGCGAGTTCCTGAGTGTAAGGCCCCTCGACGTCGTCGAACAGGATTGCGACGATCCGGGCTCCGTCCTCCAAGGCTTCTTCGACCCTTCGCCTGAGGATCGGCGCATCGTCGTCCACGAACTTCCAGGGGCTTATGCCCTGGATCCATTCGACGCCGAGTTCCCTCGCGTCGCCGGCAGAGGTCCTGAGCGCATTCCTGTCGGCCTCCGGCCTCTCCTCCCTCCACCGCCTGCGGTGGAAGGGATCGTCCTTCGGGGCATAGAGCCAGGTAGGGCTGCCGGGAAGCCCCGCCACGATCTCCAGCATCCTGCGCCTGTGCCCCACCGTGTAGGGTCTTCCGTAAAACCCCTCCACGATTCCTCTTAGCTCTCTGAAACCGCCCACTTTTCGTTGACGCCTCCACAGCCGTTGACTAGCTTCGCGAATCGTCACCCCGTGTCCGATGGGAGGATCTGATGTCCCGGAGAATTGTAGAATGCGTTCCCAATATATCAGAGGGAAGGAACAGAGAGGTCATAGACGCCGTTGTCAAGGCTGCGTCGTCCGTTCCGGGGGCGCGGGTGCTGGACGTCGATCCGGGCGCCGCGACGAACAGAACGGTGATAACGGTGGCGGGGGAACCCGAGGCCGTCCTCGAATCCGCCTTCAGGATAATCGAACGGGCCGGGGCGCTCATCGACATGTCGGTTCACACCGGAGCGCACCCCCGGCAGGGAGCCACGGACGTCTGCCCCTTCGTGCCGGTTGCAGGCGTCACGATGGATGAATGCGTCGATCTGGCCAGGCGCCTGGGCGACAGGGTCGGCCGCGAACTGGGCATACCCGTCTATCTGTACGAGAAGGCCGCTACGAGGCCTTCGCGCGAGAAGCTCCCCGACATCAGGGAGGGCGAGTACGAGGCCCTTCCGGAGAAGCTGGGCAGACCGGAATGGGAGCCCGACTTCGGCCCCGGCGGGTGGAGCCCGGCCGTCGCCCGGACGGGCGTGACCGTCATCGGCGCCCGAAGCTTTCTTGTAGCCTACAACGTGAACCTCAACACGACGGACGACTCGGTCGCCAAGGAGGTCGCCCTCACCATTCGCGATTCCGGCAGGACCGCGAGGGACTCGAACTGGAAGTTCATAAGGGACGCCTCGGGCGCGAAGGTCCAGGTCCCCGGGCTGCTCCAGGCATGCAAGGCCACGGGCTGGTTCATAAGGGAGTACAACTGCGCGCAGGTCACGATGAACCTGACAGACATCTCCGTCACTCCCCTGCACGTCGCCTTCGAAACAACCCGGCGGGAGGTGGAGAAGCTCGGCTACAGGGTCACCGGTTCCGAGATAGTCGGTCTGGTTCCGCTCTCGTGCATGCTCGACGCCGGGAGATACTACCTCGAAATGCAGAACTCCGGGATGAGCGGCACAGGCAGGATGGCCGTATCCCCCGGCCTTCCGGAACGGAGACTGGTGGAGGCGGCGGTCAGGTCCATGGGACTGAGGGATGTCGCCGGGTTCGATCCGGCCTCCAAGATCATCGAATACCTCGTCGCCGACGAACCCGTGCTCTCCGGCATGACCTGCAGGGACTTCGCCGACGAGCTTTCCTCGGATTCGCCGGCGCCGGGCGGGGGTTCCGTGGCGGCTCTGATCGCCTCCCTAGGAGCCGCGCTTTCGGCCATGGTCGCCAACCTCACGGTGAAGAGCCGCGACTGTAGAGCGGCCTGGGATGAGATGAGGGAGATCGCTCCGAAGGCCCAGAGCCTGAAGGAGGATCTGCTCCGGGCCATCGACGACGACACCGCCGCCTTCAACGTGTTCATGGACGCCGTGAGGAAGGGCGAGGGGGTGCAGGAGGCCATGCACGCGGCGGCCGCCGTGCCCATGTCCGTGCTGGAGCGCTGCCCGGAGATCGCCTCCCTTGCGGCTTCCGTCGCCGCGAATGGTCTGCCGGCCTCCCTTTCCGACGCCGGGGTGGCGGCATCTTGCGCCCGCTCGGCATCGGAGGGCGCCTATTTCAACGTAGTGATCAACGCCGCCCAGTTCGAGGACCGCGCCGCGGCCGAGGCTCTCATCGCCAGGGCGGCTGCGATCCTGGAGGAGACCTCCTCGATCGCCTCGTCGGTCGTCGGCGACGTCAGGAGAAGGCTGGAGACCTCCGCCGCCTCCGGTGACGAGGGGAAGGGGAAGTGATCGAGCGAACCCGGTTCCAGCCACCGGAACCGCCGGCCGGGGTCGTCGGCGGCATCGAAGCCCTCTGCAGACAGGTCAGAGGCGACGTCATCCGCATGACGACGCTCGCCGGAAGCGGCCATCCCGGCGGCTCCATGTCCTCCACCGAGATCTTCGCGCTCCTATGGAGCCAGGCTGCGGTCGATCCGGAGAATCCCCGGATGAAGGGCCGCGACAGGATTCTGGTGAGTCACGGACATACCTCGCCGGCGGTCTATTCGGTGCTGGGACGGCTCGGCTTCTTCGACGCAGGCGAGGCTGTCAGGACGTTCCGTCTCGCCGGAAGCCCCTTCGAAGGGCATATCGAACGCACGGTCCCCGGCGTCGAACTCACCACCGGCAACCTCGGGCAGGGGCTGTCCGGGGCGTGCGGCTTCGCGATCGCCGATCGTCTGGCCGGTTTCAGCAACAGGATCTTCGTCGTGATGGGCGACGGAGAGCAGCAGAAGGGCCAGATCGTCGAGGCCAGGCGTTTCGCGAAGGCCTTCGGCCTCTCCTCCATCACGGTCGTCGTCGACATGAACGGCCTCCAGATATCCGGCCGAACGGCGGACGTGATGCCCGTCGATCTCGAGGCCGAGTATTCCTCCGACGGCTGGGAGGTCATCCGGGTGGACGGCCATGACATCCCCGCCCTGTATCGGGCTCTCCGGCCCTCCGGGAACCCGGCCGGACCCAGGGTCGTCCTTGCGGAGACGGTGATGGGCAAGGGAGTGTCGTTCATGGAAAACGACCCTCAGTTCCACGGCAGGGCCCTCACCCGTGCGGAGGCCGGCAGGGCGCTGGCGGAGCTGGGCATCCCGGACGACCTGGACGAACTTGCAGAGGCGAGGCGCGCCGGCCGGCCCGCCGGAAGAACATTCCACTCCCCGTGTTCCGGGGGGGCGGTGCTCGACAATGTCGGCAATCCCCGGACCTATCCCCCGGATCACAAGGGAGACAACCGGAGCGCGTTCGGGCTGGCCCTCACCGACCTTGCGTCGGTCAACAGCGACAGGGTTCCCCTGGTGTTCGACTGTGATCTCGCGGCTTCGGTGAAGACGGAAGCCTTTGCAAAGGCCTATCCTTCCCACTTCATCCAGTCGGGCATCATGGAGCACCACACGGCTTCGGCCGCCGGAGCGGCCTCCCTTGCGGACAGGGTGGTGTTCTGGGCCGACTTCGGGGTCTTCGCCGTAGACGAGACGTTCAACCAGCACAGGCTCAACGACATCAACATGACCAACCTCAAGGTGGTCGCCACCCACTGCGGCCTGGACGTGGGCCCCGACGGGAAGACGCACCACTGCATCAAGTACCTGGCCCTGATGGGAAGCCTGAGGAACTGCTCGGTCATCGTTCCGGCCGACCCGAACCAGACCGACAGGGCCGTCAGGTTCGCCGCCGCCAATCCAGGCAACTACTTCATCGCCATGGGCAGATCGAAGACCCCGGTCATCACCGGGCCCGACGGCACGCCTCTCTTCGGTGAGGGCTACCGCTTCGTATACGGCGCTCACGATCTGCTGAAACCCGGGAAGGATGCGGTGCTGGTCACCATGGGATCGATGTGTCACAGGGCTCTCGAAGCCGCCGCAATCCTCGAACGGAGGGGCATCGCCCTTGAGGTGATCTCCGCGTGCTGTCCGGTCAGCCTCTCCCCCGCTCTTCTCGACAGGATCAGAGGCTTCCCGCTGGCCGTCTCCTACGAGGATCACGACAGGGAGACAGGCCTGGGAAGCAGGATCGCGGTTGCGCTTTCGGCGGAGCGCGGAGCGCCTCCCCTGCTCAGGCTCGGTGTGGACGGATACGGCCTCTCGGGGGATCCGGAAGCCCTCTACGAGATGCAGGGGCTCCTGCCGGAGCAGGTGGCCGACACGATCGAGAAGCGGCTCGGGCGGCTCACTTCCTCCTGAGGAAGCCGGCGAGCATACCCGCGTAGCCCGTATTGCCGGAAACGAGTCCCCAGTAGCCCTCGAAGAACTTCGCGTTCTCCCTCAGCCCTCTCATCGCGCGGTTCCTGAACAGCGGGTGATACACGAGGTGTCTGGCCAGGCAGGACTCGCGGACTATGCCCAGGCAGCCTCGAAGTGCCGTCCTGGAGAGACGCTTCCTGTCCCAGCCGGAGATGACCGCCTCCGCTGCGAGAAAGCCGCTCTCCACGGCATGGCTCAGCCCCTCGCCCGTGAGCCGGTCCGTGAGACCCGCCGCATC
>LKHC01000038.1 GCA_001618605.1 Candidatus Fermentibacter danicus | reverse complement strand
GTCCGGTATGTGTGAGACGGGGCCGCAGAGCGGCCCCGCCGATCCTGAGAATCTCCGTCAGTCCTCCGACAGGAACGGGTACCTGAAGTCGCGCGGTGTGGCGAAGCACTCCTTCAGCGTCCTGATGCTGATCCATCTCAGCAGGTTGAAGATGGAACCCGCCTTGTCGTTGGTTCCGGATGCCCTAGCGCCGCCGAAGGGCTGGTGTCCCACCGTTGCCCCTGTCGTCTTGTCGTTGATGTAGAAGTTGCCGGCGGCGTGCCTCAGACGCGTTTCGGCCAGCTTCACGGCCTCCCTGTCGCGTGCGAAGACCGCACCCGTCAGGGCGTATGGCGATGTCGAGTCGCAGAGGTCCAGTATCTCCTCGAACTTCGCGTCGTCGTAGACGAAGACGGTGAGAACCGGCCCGAAGATCTCCTCCTCCATCAGCCTGTCGTGGGGATTCTTCGTCTCTACGACGGTCGGCTGGACGAAGTACCCGGAGGAGCCGTCGCAGGTGCCTCCGTGGACGATCGAGCAGTCGGCGCTGTTCCTGGCATAGTCAAGGTACGACGAGATGTTGTCGAAGGAGGCCTTGTCGATCACCGCGCCCATGAAATTGGAGAAGTCCTCGACCGGGCCGACCTTGATCCGGGAAAGCATTCCGAGCATCCGGTCGCGCACGTCGGGCCATATCGAAGACGGGATGTAGGCCCGTGAGGTGGCCGAGCACTTCTGCCCCTGGTACTCGAAGGCACCGCGGATGAGGCAGGTGGCCAGGCCCTGGGGTTCGGCCGTGGTATGGGCGACGAGGAAGTCCTTGCCGCCGGTCTCGCCGACTATCCTGGGATAGGTGCGGTATCTGCCGATGTCTCCCGCGATCGTTTGCCAGATGCCGTTGAAGGCCGCCGTGGATCCGGTGAAGTGCACCCCGGCCAGAGCCGGGTCGGAGAGCACGAGCTTCCCAATCGCCGAAGAGTCGCCGGGGATGAAGTTGATCACTCCGGGGGGCAGCCCGGCCTCCATGAAGGCCTGCATCACCATCCAGTTGGAGTAGACGGCCGTCGAGGAGGGCTTCCACAGGACGGTGTTCCCCGTGAGCGCGGGGGCCATGGACAGGTTGCCGCCAATCGCGGTGAAGTTGAAGGGCGTTATGGCAAACACGAAGCCTTCGAGCGCCCTGTAGTCCATCCTGTTCCAGGTCGCCGCGAAGTTCTCGGGCTGGATCTGGTAGATCTGCTGCATGAACCAGGTGTTCATCCGCAGGAAGTCGGACAGCTCGCAGATCGCGTCGATTTCCGACTGATGGCAGGTCTTGCTCTGGCAGAGCATCGTGGAGGCGTTGATCAGACTCCTCTTCCGCCTGGAGACGATCTCGGCCGCCTTGAGCGAGACGGCGGCTCTCTCCTCCCAGGGCATCACGGACCACTTCTTCCATGCTGCTGCTGCGGCTTCCACCGCGAGACGGATCTCGGCCGGGCCGGCCTTGTGGTAGGTCGCAAGGGTATGTCCGTGGTCGTGGGGACAGACGCAGCGACCCATGTTGCCGGTACGGACCTCCTTCCCTCCTATGAGGAGGGGAATCTCGATCTCGGAGGATCGCAGCGAGGCGAGCGCGTTCTTCAGATCTGCCCTCTCGCTTGTCCCCGGCGCATAGGGGGTCACCGGTTCATTCGGCGGCATGGGGATCTGCACCAATGCGTTCATGTGGATCTCCTTTCCATTATTGGGAGGCACAGCCGTTTCCAGCCGCATTTTGTCGACCGGACCGGCATTGTACCTTGTTTAGCCCGAAGGGCTCAGAGAGTGTTGAATATAGCCGATAAAAGCCGTATCGGAGATGACGGAGCTGAAGAAAGAATACAATCAATAGATTATTCAATCAGGACAGGATGCGGACCGAGTTGGCCTTGAACGAAATCCACACCGCCGTACCCGGGTGGAGCCCAAGCCTCTCGGTCGACTCCCTGGTCACCGCGGCGACGAAGGTCGCCCGGCCGGTCACCATGCTTACCATGTCGGTGTACGGACCGTGTTCGATCGAGGCCACCTCGCCCGGGAAGCAGTTCCGCATGCTGGAGTCCGGGCGGGAGGCGGAGACGGTCACCGCCTCTGTGGGGATCACTATGCAGCCTTCGCCCTCGGCCGGCTCGGCCATCACGATCTCGAGGCCGCCCGAGACCGCCCTGGCCCCTTCGAATTTCGCCCTCAGGATGTTGCGCTGGCCGGAGAAGGAGGCGACGAAGAGATTGGAGGGCCGGAGGAGCACGTCGTCGACGGGACCGTGCTGGATCATCCTCCCTTCCGAGAGGACGGCGACATGGTCCGCCAGGGCCAGGGCGTCGGCGAGGTCGTGCGTGGCCATCACGACGGTCATGCCCCTTCCCCTGTGCAGTGAGGCGATCAGGGAGCGCATCTCCGGCCTGAAGCCCTGATCCACCGAACTCAGCGGTTCGTCGAGAAACAGTATCTCGGGATCGGTCGCCAGAGCCCTGGCAAGGGCGACCTTCTGCATTTCCCCGCCGGACAGGGTTTTCGCGTGCCTTCCTGCGAAGCCTGACAGACCGACGACCTCGAGCCCGGCCTCGATCCTGCCCGGATCGGGCTTCATTCCACGGAAGCGAAGGCCGGCCTCCACGTTGCGACGGACCGTGCCGTCGAGCATGAAGGGCCTCTGCATCACCATCGCCATCCTGCGACGGGCCCTCGTGCAGGCGGCGGAACCCGCGCCGGCGTAGTCGATCCCGTCGAGAAGTATCCTGCCCGAAGAAGGCTTCACCAGCAGGTCGGCCGTTCGCAGGAGAGTGGTCTTTCCGCATCCCGTGGGGCCTATGACGGCGCAGAACCCGCCGCTTTCGACGGCGAAGGAAACTCCGTCCAGAATGGTCCTGCCGCCTGTTCTGCGCGAAAGTGAGTCGAGTTCGAACCTCATGCCCGCCCGGCCTCAAGAAGATGGACGGCCAGGCTCACGAGGAGTGCGAGTGTGATGAGGATGAGCCCCAGCGCTATGGATTCGGCGGTCTCGCCCTTGCCGATCCCCAGGGATATCGCCGTGGTCAGCGTCCTGGTGCGCCCCGCGATGTTGCCGCCCACCATCATGGCCGCCCCGACCTCCGAGATCGCCCTTCCGAACGACATCAGGAGTGCGGAGACGATGGCCCGCCTCGCCTCCCCGATCACGACGAGGCCTGTCTGGAGCGGTCCCGCACCCAGGGCCCTCACGGTATCCTCGACCTCGTGGGTGATCCCTCCCAATGCGGCAATCACCAGCCCGAGCATCACGGG
>LKHC01000037.1 GCA_001618605.1 Candidatus Fermentibacter danicus | reverse complement strand
ACGAAGAGCAGCGTGGAGATGATGGTGGCGCTGGCGGAGACCATCAGCGTCCTCATGGTGATCTCCATCACCACGGGATCGCCCGTGACGATCAGGTCCAGGGCAATGCCGAAGGCCTCCGCCAGCCGTTCCAAGCCGTCTAGAGGTCCTGACCCGCGCAGGGGGTGAAGAGCTGCCTGCCCCAGGTCTCGACGCCGTAGGAACCGATGAGTTCCTGAACCTCGGGAGAGGTCAGGAAGGTCACCATGTTGGCCGCCATGGCGGAGTCGCGCGCCGCAGCCAGGGGTATCACTGAATAGACGTTCCTCATGGCGTCGCCGGCGCCCACGATGATCTCGAGATCGACGTCGCCCTGGTAGGCCAGGAAGGTGGCGATGTCGGAGAGGGCATAGCCGCGCATCTCGTTGGCCATGTTCAGGGTCGGACCCATGCCGGCCGCGGCCTCCACGTACCAGTCGCCTGCGGTCCTGATGTCCTCGTAGTCGTATCCGGCGGCCGCCCAGAGACGCTTCTCCTGGGCATGCGTGCCGGACTCGTCGCCGCGTGAGATGAACGGGACGGTCGCGTTGTCATGGATCATGGTGAGAGCGGTTTCGGGCTCGAGATCCCTGATGCCTGCCGGATCGTCCGCCGGGCCCACGATCACGAAGAAGTTGTATGCGAACGGGGTTCTCGACAGGCCGATGCCTTCGGCAATGAACGGTTCCTCGCGTGCGCGGTCGTGGACCACTATCACGTCGACGTCGCCGCGGGTGCCCCACTCCATCGCCTTGCCGGTGCCGGCGTAGAGGATGTCGAGTTCGACGCCGTACTGATCCTCGAACATCGGCTCGAGGTATGCCCAGAGGCCCGTGTCGTACAGGCTGGTGGTGGTCGCTACCAGGAGACGCTCTACCCTCTCCCTGGGAGGATAGGCTTCGGTGGCGGCATCTGCCGTCGGCTCGACGCTCCGGTCGACCGCAGGCTGCTCTCCGCAGGCGCAGAAAGCAAGCACGACGGCCGACAGAACGACGAAGGAAACGAGTTTCCGGGACATGAACCCTCCTCTTCGATGTTGAACCGGGACCGCCGGTCCCGCCGGGCTGGAATCGGGAGAATGGACGCGATCATGCGGTGGGGAGGCCACCGGTATCCGACTCGATCGACGTCCGTTCCCTTTCCTAACACGGGAGGCGCAGTCGTTTCCTCCTGCACCCTGTCGCCCCGGCGTCCATGGCGTGCGCTTTAGGACGAGGGGGTCGGGAAGCGGTCGCTTGCACAAGCTATACTTCACGCCCGTATCGGTCGCAAGGCGCATCCGTTCGCGGATGGGAAGGACTTGCCCCATATTACGGCTTCCCGGGAGGCGACATGAAGGAACGCATCAGGAACTTCTGCATCATCGCGCACATCGACCACGGCAAGTCCACGCTCGCGGACAGGCTCCTGCAGGCCACCAATACGGTGAGCGACAGGGAGTTCCGCAACCAGATGCTCGACTCCATGGACATCGAGCAGGAGCGTGGAATCACGATAAAGAGCACCGCCGTCACGATGAAGTACTCCGCCTCCGACGGGATCGATTACACGCTGAATCTCATCGATACGCCCGGGCACGTGGATTTTTCCTACGAGGTCTCCCGCGCCCTCGCCTCGTGCGAGGCGGCCCTGCTGGTGATAGATGCCGCACAGGGCGTCCAGGCGCAGACGCTCGCCAACCTCTACAAGGCGATGGAACAGAACCTCACGATCATCCCGGTGGTCAACAAGATCGATCTTCCGTCGGCCAGCATCGCCGAGGTGATGGAGGAGATAGACCACGAACTGGGGCTCGATCCTGACGACGCCGTACTGGTTTCGGCCAAGACGGGCCAGGGGATACCGGAACTCCTGGAAGCCATCGTCCGCCTCGTCCCGCCTCCGTCCAGCGATCCGGACAAACCCCTGAGGGCGCGGGTTTTCGATAGCTTCTTCGATCCCTACCGGGGTGTCGTGGTCCACTTCAGGGTCGTCGAAGGGACGCTCAGGAAGGGTTCCTACATCAGGCTGATGGCCGCCGGCGCCGACTACAGGCTCGAGGAAGTCGGCCACATGAAGATCTCCCGCGAGCCGTGCGAGGCTCTGGAGGCGGGCGAAGTCGGCTACCTGATAGCCGGGATCAAGTCCGTCGGGGACGTCCGTTCCGGCGACACGATCACCGACGCCGCCTCGCCGGCATCGGAGCCGCTTCCGGGATACACCGAAGCCAAGCCGGTGGTGTTCTCCTCCATCTTCCCCGTATCCACGGAGGACTACGAGGATCTGGCGGTATCCATCGAGAAGCTCAAGCTGAACGACGCCTCGCTCGTTTTCGAGAAGGTGAACTCCGCCGGCCTGGGATTCGGCTTCCGTTGCGGATTCCTCGGGCTGCTCCACCTGGAAGTCGTCCAGGAAAGGCTCGAGCGCGAGTTCAACCAGTCCCTGGTTCTCACGGCGCCTACGGTGCTGTACCACGTCTACCTCAACTCCGGGGAGATGCTCATGGTGGACAACCCGCTCCACTACCCGGACCCGTCCCAGATCGACCATGCGGACGAACCCTACATCAAGGCCTCGATAATCATGCCGGACCGCTACATAGGTCCGGTGACCCTCCTGCTGAAGGACAGGCGCGCGGAAGACTACAAGTCGATGTACGTGGGCAAGCAGCGCGTCGAGGTCACGGCCGAACTCCCCCTCGCGGAAGTCGTGTACGACTTCTACGACAGGCTCAAATCTGTGACGCAGGGATACGGATCGTTCGACTACGAGCCGGCCGGATACAGGAAGGGCGATCTGGTGAGGCTCGACATCCTCGTCAACCACGAGAGGGTGGAGGCTCTGTCCATCCTGGTGAACAGGGAGAGGGCCAGGGAGTGGGCGGTGCGCGCCTGCGAGAACCTGGCCAAAGAGATCCCCAGGCACCAGTTCAAGATTCCGGTGCAGGGGGCCATCGGCGGGACGATCATCGCGAGGGAGACGATCCAGGCCTTCCGCAAGGACGTTACGGCCAAGTGCTACGGAGGCGACATCACCCGCAAGAGGAAGCTCCTAGAGAAGCAGAAGGAGGGAAAGAGGAAGATGAAGATGGTAGGCTCCGTCTCCATCCCTCAGAAGGCCTTCCTCGCGGTCCTGAAGCGTGACGAGTAGCGACTCGGGCTTGAATCCCGCCGTGTCATGCGTATAATTCCGCTACATGCCTGTTTCCTTTCGGAGCGGTTGACAGGGAGGTAGGTCATGGCGAAGAGCATGGATCGGGAGACTGCGAAGAAGGATCTGAAGAAGGCCGCGAAGTCTCTCAAGGAGAAGCGCGCGGACAAGAAGGCCAAGAAGGAGACCAAGAAGGTCGTGGTCCAGTAGAGGGTCGTCCTCCGGGATCAACCCGTCCGGACCTTCAGGACGAGCATACAACCCGGGCCGGAAGGGGAGCATGCCTGGCAGCGATGGATGACAGGTTCGAGCCCGCCGGTCCGGGTTTTTACGATTAGAGCGCAAGGAAAGGCTCCTTCGTTTCATGGGGGAGATACGCACACCCGGATGTTGATGCGCCAGCAGGTTTCGGAACCCGTGCCTGAATCCCCGGCTTCCCTCCAGTCGCCCGGGATCGTGAGCTGAGATGACCGACGGCTCCGGCTCCCCGGGCCTCTATGTCCATGTGCCCTTCTGTCTCCGGAAATGCCGCTACTGTGCGTTCTACTCGGTGGCCGACCTCGATTCCGACGCAGCCATGAGATTCGGGGGATCCCTCCTCGGGGAGATGAGGATGCGGCTGCCCTCCGACACCGTATTCCCGACCTTCTACGCCGGCGGGGGTACGCCGGTCCTCCTGGAACCTTCGTTCTGGAGCGAGGTGTTCGCCGCATTCCCGCCCACTTCCCGTTTGGCGGAGGATGCCGAGGTCACGATCGAGGCAAATCCGGCGGCGGTGGGACTGAAGGATCTCCAGGACCTGCGGAGGAGCGGGTTCAACCGCCTGAGCATCGGGGTCCAGTCCTTCGACGACGCGCTCCTGGAGTTCCTGGGGCGGGTTCACAACGGCGCTCAGGCCGAGGAGATGGTTCGAGACGCCAGGAAGGCCGGCTTCGAGAGCATCGGAATCGACCTGATGTACGGCATCCCCGGGCAGACCAGGGAGGACTGGCTGAAGGATCTACGGAGCGCCGTCGATCTCGGCGCGGAGCATATCTCGTGCTACTCGCTGACAGTCGAGGACGGTACGCCATACGGCCATTCCGTCAAGAGCGGCGATGCTCCAGTCCCTGACGAGAGCCTCGTCGCAGAACTCTACCGGGCGACGGACGAACTTCTCTCGAGGGCCGGCTACCAGCACTACGAGGTGTCGAACTACGCAGCCGGACGAAAGTGGAGGAGCAGGCACAACACGGCCTACTGGAGCGGTGCGGCCTACCTGGGATTCGGCCCTTCCGCGCACAGCTACGACGGCCGCTCCAGGCGGAGCTGGAACAGGCTCGGCCTCAACGAATACCTGGAAGCCGTGGAATCCGGAGGACTCCCCGAGGCCGATTTCGAGAACCTCAGCGAGGGACAGCTCATGCTCGAGCGGATCATGCTCGGTCTGCGCACCAGCGACGGCGTGGACCTGTCGAAAGCCGGATTCGAGGGCGAGGCTGATGGAGCGCTCCGGAACATGTTCGCGAACTGGGTTTCTCACGGTCTCTGCACCGTGGACGGTCTCCGGATAAGCCCTACGTCGCAGGGAATGCTGATGGCCGACGGGATGGCCTCGTCCCTTGCGGCCATTCTCGATCTCTAGCCGGGCCGGAGTTTGACGCGAACCCCCGGCTTGGCAATAATCCGTCACCCTTCGGTGCCCCAGTAGCTCAGTTGGATAGAGCGTCGGTTTCCTAAACCGCAGGTCGTGCGTTCGAGTCGCGCCTGGGGCACCATATTCTCAGGTTCTTGTTTCCAACGAGTGATCGAAGTAGCAAGAATTCGCGTCGGTTTCGCTTCGCCGCCTTGCGGCTTGCGGCCCCTTCGGGGTCCTAA
>LKHC01000036.1 GCA_001618605.1 Candidatus Fermentibacter danicus | reverse complement strand
CAGGCAGGCATGGCTCGACGTCAGGAACGCCTGCGATGCAGGGATGAGGGAGCCGGAGTCCGGTCTTCTTGCGGGCGGCGACCTGGACGGGGCGGCCGTAGAGGCCGCCCGCGTCAACCTGTCCGCTCTCCCATGGGGTGGGCGGGTTTCCCTCGAATGCGCTCCCTTCCAGGAACTGGACGGATTCCGGGAAGCGACCATCGTCACGAACCCGCCCTACGGGCTCCGGCTCGGAGAAAAGGCCGCCGCCGCGGGCACGCTGAAGGAGTTCGGGGATTTCCTGAAACGGAGGTGTTCCGGATCGCGGGCTTTTGTATACTTCGGCGACCGTGGCCTGATAGGCAGCATCGGCCTGAGGCCCGGATGGAGGAAGCCTCTCAGGAACGGCCAGCTCGACGGAAGGCTGGCCATGTTCGAGATGTACGGCACGGAAACCTGAACCTGCCGGACGGAGTATAGGACACAGTGACCGGAAGGATCCGGTCATTCAAGAGAGGAGTACTGTGAGAACGCTTTTGACGGCTGGAATGGTTATAGCCGCTCTGGGATTCGCGGTCCCCGCCACCGCGGGAATGATCGCGCTCTCCGATGACGGGGGCGACGAGACGACCACCGGTTGCGCCAATACCTGCGCTCTCGTGGAGAGTTCCGCCCGCACGGTCGAAGGCTCCTGCCCGGCAGGCTGCACCTGCGGCGACGACTGCGACTGCGGCGACGACTGCGACTGCGGCGACGACTGCACCTGCGGCGACGACTGCGACTGTGACGACGACTGCGACTGCGGCGACGACTGCGACTGCGACGACGACTGTGACGATGACTGCGATTGTGACGACGATTGCGACTGCGGCGACGACTGCGCCCGCCCGGATACGGTTTCAACCTCCCCGTGCAATCCTTCCGGATGTCCCCGGGGCGGCTCGTGCACTCCTCCCGCCGGATCGGATGACGCTCCTCCAACTCATTGCGGCGGAAGCGGCTGCGGACACTGATCCACAGTCCGTATTTGACGGGCCGGCCCTCCCGGGCCGGCCTTTCCATTGCCCTCCGGGTCATCCTTCGCCACATTCCGGGATAACCGGTCAACAAGTCCACCCAGGGAGGCCCCGATGTCGCTCGAAGTCCGTGGTTCAGGTCTGAGGATCGAAGATGTGGTCGAAGTCGCCAGGAACGGCGTGGAAGTGTCCCTCGACCCCTCCGCACTGGAGCGCATGACCTTCTGCCGGGGCATGGTCGAACGCAAGATCGAAGCCGGCGAGATCATGTACGGCATAAACACGGGGATCGGCGAGTTCTCCGAGACGAAACTCACCGGCGAGGAAGTCCGTCAGTTCCAGAAATATCTCGTCTACAATCATTCCGCCGGAATAGGCGAGCCCGCCCCCGTGGAGCACGTGCGGGCAGCCATGCTCGGCCGTGTGAATGTCCACTGCAAGGGACACTCCGCCGTCCGTCCCGCCGTGACCAGGCTTCTGGTGGAGATGCTCAACAGGGGAGTGACCCCCGTCGTGTGCTCCAAGGGCTCCGTCGGGGCCTGCGGCGACCTCGCCCCCATGTCCATGATCGCCCTGGTGACCATGGGCGAGGGCCAGGCATGGTTCGGAGGGGAGAAGCTGCCCGGAGCGGAGGCTCTCAGGCGGGCTGGCCTCGAGCCCCTCGAACTGCACGCGAGGGATGGTCTCGCACTCATAAACGGTTCCAACTTCCTCAATGCGATGAACGCCATCCACATCTTCGACATCGACAGATGGCTGAGGCAGGCGGAGATCGCCGCCGCGATGAGTCTCGAGGCGTTGCAGGCCAATCTGAAGCCCTACGACAGACGGGTTCACGAACTGAGGGGATTCCCGGGAGCGATCCGGAGCGCAGCGGCGATAAGGCGCTGCATAGAGGGCAGCGACCTCATGGAGGGCCGGGTCAGGCAGAAGGTTCAGGATGCCTACTCCATGCGCAGCACTCCCCAGGTCATCGGCGCCGCGCACGATGCTCTCGCCTATGCCAGGAAGCAGGTCGAGATCGAACTGAACGGCGTGGGCGACAACCCAATCTTCCTGCCCGACAGCGATACCGTGCTCACGGGAGCGAACTTCCAGGGAACCCCCGTCTCCCTCCCCATGGAGATGGCGGGAACCGCGGTGACCATGGTCTCCGTCCTCTCCGAGCGGCGCCTCAACAGGCTCCTCAACCCGGCCCTGTCCGCCGGTCTCCCCCCGTTCCTGGCGGAGAAGCCCGGGCTCTTCAGCGGCCTGATGCTCAGCCAGTACACGGCCGGGATGCTGGCCGTGGAGCAGAGGATCCTCTCCACGCCGGCCGCCTGTGCGTCGATACCCGCGGCGGCCGACCAGGAGGATTTCGTCAGCATGGGCATGAACACCGCGCTGAAGAACGGGCAGATCCTCGAAAACTCATACGGAGTCCTGGGCATAGAGATGATCGCAGCCGCTCAGGCGCTGGACTTCCGGGGGCACAGGTTCGGCCGCGGGGTGGAGGCCGCAAGGAGTACGCTCCGCAGGCATGTCGAGCACCTGGGAGAGGACAGGCCTCTCTACCCGGATCACAATCGAATGGTCGAGGTCGTCCGCAGCGGCGAGATACTCGAAGCAGTCGAAGCGGTCACCGGACCGCTGGACAAGGCGTGACGGGGAAGGCATCCCAGGCGATCCCGACGCTCCTCGTTGCGGCGGTCTGAAGGATTTCAGGGCATCACGGCCGCAGGCGGAGAGGATCGCTCTCCGACCTGCGGGCCTGTGCCGCCGGACTGGATTCCGAGGATGCCGGGAAGCTCCGTGAGGCTGGAGATTACCGTGACACCGCCCGGATCAGCGATCTCCTCCCGCTCCGCCGCCCATAGGCGGTCTCTGGAGAGGAGAACTGCACGGGCGCCGACGGCCAGCGCAGGATTCACGTCCGACCTGGGGCTGTTTCCCACGCAGACGGCGCCGGAAGGCTCGACGCCGTACCGCTGCAGCAGGGCGGCAAGGCCTGCGGCCGTCTTGCGTTCCACGACCTCCAGTGCCGTGACCAGATCCGACGTGCCCGACCTCTCGAACTTGCTCGTCTGATGGTCGGCACGGCCCATGGTGTAGACTACGGTCCGGATTCCGGAAGCCCTTATGATCCCCAGCGTCCGGGCAGTTCCGGGATAGAGGAGCACCGGGTGGTCCATCAGGCAAGCGGCGATGTCTTCGAAGCTCCGGAGCATCGATGCCGACGGTTCCCGGATCAGCTCCGACATCACGGAGGAGAGGGTTTCGATGTACGGACGGGCGCCGAATCCGGTCATCTCCAGACGCTCGATGTCGCGCCTGTGTACGAGAGCTCTTGCAGATTCGCCGTCTGCGCCGGCGGACTCCATGAGGCGTATGAAGTCGTCCTCCGCGCGCTCGAAGAACAGGGAACTCTCCCAGAGAGTGTCGTCGGCATCGATGACCAGGAAGGGCAGGCCCATGTCTTCCATCCATTCCCCCGGACACGCCGGGCGTCGCGAACACGGAATATCGCTCACCGGGCCGCAGTGGTCATCCGATGACCGATCCCGCAGGAGAGCGCACCTTCCGGAGGAGGTTCCAGAGCTCTCATGATCAAGCGGGACAAGCGAGTTAACTCAGATCAACCCCGTCCGGAACCTTCGGGCGCGGGCTGGAGGAGGGTTCTCATCCTGGCCGCCTCGGCGGGTCTCCTGACGAGGATCGTACATTTCGCCTTCTACCTGGCCGGGCCTCTCTCCCACATCTACTATCTCCCCGTCCTCGGGGCCTACAGGTTCGAGACCAGCGCCCTCGAAATCCTGTCCGGAGTGCCGCAGGATGCGCCATATCTCTATGCCAGCCCGATCTTTACGTATCTGGTCATACCGTTCTACGCGCTCGGGGCGGGAAGGCTTCCGCTGCTCGCAGTGCAGGCGCTGACGGGGGCCTCAATCCCCGTACTGATCGTGCTGCTGGCTAAACGCCTCGGTTCCGGGCCGGTCCCGGCTGCCGTCGGCGCTCTGATCTGGGCATTCTATGCGCCCCCAATGTTCCTGGAGCTGACAGTGCTGCCTGTAACGCTGGCTGCGTTAACAACCACCCTCGTCGTCCTCCTGACCGTTTCCGACCGTCCACGGACTTCCCTGCTGGTTGCAGCGGGGGCCGCCTGCGGAATCCTCGCAGGAATCAGGGCGCCGCTGGCCGTGGTGTTCCTGCCTCTGGCGGCGGCATACTGGAGAAGGGGCGGGGGTAGCGCTGCGTCGCGCGTGACCGCACTGGCTGGCTCGGCGGTCGCCGGAGCGCTGGTACTGCTCCCTCTGGCGCTTTATCAGCGCGATCATTTCGCTGGATTCACCCCGTTCCCGAGCTGTGGCGGCTTCAACCTCGTCCTCGGACATGCCGACGACGCCTCGGGATACGGGCCGCCGGCGCCTTCGATGGGACTGGTGGAGACCTCCTCCGAGGACATAGGCCAGGTTGCGATGAGGATAGCCTTCGAAAGCGGCGGGGTGACGGACTTCGCGGAAGCCGACGCCTACTGGCGCGACATCGGGTTGAGACTGATACTGGACAGGCCCGTACAGGAGGTGGAGCTGACCCTTCGCAAACTCGGCGGTTTCTTCGGGGCGGTCCCGTTCGACGTCTATTACGATCTTTCCAGGCTCGGGCGCTTCAATCCCGCCCTGGGGCCGTTCCTCGTCCCCCGCTGGCTGCTCATCGGCTTCTTCACCGCGTTCCTGCCGCCGTTCGTCGTGTGGGGCAGGCACAGGACCGCCGCCCTGTTTCCCGCTGCGGCCGCTCTCGGTACGGTCATCCTGTTCTTCCACTGCGAGAGGTTCGTTCTGCCGGCAGTGCCCGTGATGATGGCCGCCGGGGCGTCGGGGGCGACTGCGCTCTTCACTCGCAGGAGCGTACCTGTCCGGGCAAGGGCGATGATGGTCCTGGCCGGCCTTTCGCTGATGGCTCCTGCGGTGTTGAGACCGACTCCCGTAGTACCGGAGGGGATCTATCTGCAGTCGATCGGGGCGAGGGCCTACAACGCCGGGGACAAGGCACTTGCGTTAACGTTCTACGAGAGGGCTGCGCTGGAATCCCCGCGCGGCACATTCTGCTGGTACGAATCACATGTCTCTGCGGCCGAACTCCTTGAACAGGCCGGTGATCTTCAGAGAGCGAGACAGCACGTCGCGGAGATCGACGGATGGCGGGGCACGGCCGGATCGCGTTAACACAGCCCATTCCCTTTGCAATACATTACAGCACACATTGACATCGATTTCCAGAGAAGACACCTTCGCCTGATCGCAGGATTGTTCTGCGATGACTCCGGGAGGATTACCGTGCAGAAGGCAGGACTCTACGCAATCTTGTCATGTACGTTCCTGATCGCCGCAGGTTGCGGCCACGATGGGAACCAGGCGCAGCAGCCACCGGCGGATTCGACGGTGGCTGTCGACATTTATGCCGAGGCTCCGCTGGTGCGGGTCGGGTATGTCGCACACGACCATCAGGCCGCCGTCTATATCGCCGCACTTAGAGGCGATCGTATGAGGGAGGAGTACGGCATCTACCTCGCACCTCTCAGGG
This sequence comes from Candidatus Fermentibacter danicus, assembly GCA_001618605.1. Classification (GTDB taxonomy): domain Bacteria; phylum Fermentibacterota; class Fermentibacteria; order Fermentibacterales; family Fermentibacteraceae; genus Fermentibacter; species Fermentibacter danicus. The sequence goes on along the minus strand of LKHC01000036.1, from coordinate 16,025 downwards.
AGGGCGAACTCTACGCTCTCGTGGAGAACGGCGAAAAGGTCGCCGAAGTAGAGTTCTTCAGGGCGACGGGAGGCGGCTCGGTCGTCCCGACGTCCATGGCTGCTGGCGAGTTCGATCTCGGTTTCGGAGGCGTCGTCCCATTCGTTTCCAGCACCGATGCCGGAACGGGGATCGCGATGGTCAGCCCGCTCCATACAGGCGGCGATATGCTGGTCGTCGCCCCTGACAACGCCGTCGTAACCGACTGGGCATCCTTCACCGAGTGGGTCCGAAACAGTGAAGAGCCCGTCAATGTCGGCTACAAGAACCCTCAGGCCGTAGCCAAAAACATCTTCGAAGCCGCGCTCGTCGCGGAGGGGATTCCGTTCAGCCAGGGGACTCCGGAACCCGGCGCACTGATCGTCATGGTCAACATGCAGGGCGAGGCGAACCTGATCCCGGGTCTTACGAACGGCACGATCGATGCATACGTGTCGAACAATCCCTGGTGCGAGCTGGCCGAAGCCAACGGCAGCGGCCGCTGCGTCTGCGAACTGGCCGACCTGCCCCCCGGCACCTACGTCGATCATCCCTGCTGCTCGATAGCGGCGACGCTGGAAGCCCGGACGGAGAAGGCGGTCGAGGTTGCAGCCTGCCTGCGTCTCTTCGCTGCAGCGACCGATTACATAAATGCCAACCCCGAGGATGCGGCTTCGGCGACTGCGGAATGGCTTGGCAATCCTGTAGAGGTCGAGATCGCCTCGATGGCAACCAGCGGGTATGACACCCACGAGACGGAGGCCTGGAAGGCATCCATCATAGCGATGATCGAAGACATGGCGGCGAGGGATCAGTTCGCCGGCCCTCTGGCTTCGATGCCCGCCGAAGAGGCCTACGAACTGGTCACTGATTTCTCGTTGCTTCCAGCAGACTGAGGCTGCCTTTCTTGAAGGTGCCTAAAGGCGCAAGGGCCGGGGAGTTCCTCCCCGGCCTCATCCTGCCCGCAGCCGTGCTTCTGATCTGGATTCTGGCATCAGCCTCCGGGCTGAAACCCGCCCTGATCCCGACTCCGCAGGCGGTGCTCTCTATACTGGCCAGGCCTTTCGACGGAGTGATAGCCTCGGGATCCATCTTCTGGAACTGCACCGTCAGCATCATCAGAGTGCTGACCGGTTTCACCATCGCCGTCCTCACCGCAGTTCCTATGGGCCTCCTGATGGGTTCGAGCAGTGCAGCCCGCCGATTCCTGGCTCTGTCCGTCGAACTCGCCAGGCCTCTATCCCCCCTGGCCATGACACCCCTTATGCTGGTCCTGTTCCGGTCGAGGACTGTGGTTGACGTTCTCGGCCTGACTTCGCTCCGATACTCCCACAGCATCCTGCACGAGATCCAGATCGGGATGATCGCCGTGCAGGTATGGGGCGGCTTCTTCCCCATCCTTCTGGGCGCCGCGAGCGGTGCGAGAAGCGTTCGGAGAATACACCTCGAGGTAGCGGAGCTGCTCGGGGCCGGCAGGGCAATGATCTTTCGCCATTTGACACTGCCGTCCGCGATTCCGGACATCATGACGGGCATGAGGCTCGGAATGGGCCGCTGCTGGATGGTGATCGTGGCTTCCGAGATGCTTCCGGGCACAAACGCCGGGCTCGGTTATCTCATCAGGTACTCATACGAGATCCAGAGGACGGACGTGATGCTGGCCGGACTCGTTGTTATCGCACTCGTGGGGGCTCTCCTCTCGCATGTCCTGGACAGGATCGGAAAGCGCAGCTTCGAACTCCGGAGGCGGGAGAGGTGATTCCCCTTGGGTGAGGCGTGCAGGGTGGTCATCGAAGGGCTTTCAGTAGGTTTCGACATACCCGGCGGGTCGCATGTGACTGCTCTGGACGGGATGTGCCTCGATCTCGACCCGGGTTCGTTCACATGCGTACTCGGCCCGACAGGGTGCGGCAAGACCACGCTCCTGAGAACCGTGGCAGGGCTGGAAACACCATCGTCCGGCAGCATCTCGTTCAAGTGCGGCTCCGGGCGTCCCAGAATCGGGTTTGTGTTCCAGCAGCACGCGCTTTTCCCCTGGATGACGGTGATCGAGAACGCGGAGTTCGGACTGAGAGCGGCCGGAATGTCCCGGAGCGACCGCAGGGCCAGGGCGACGGACCTCCTTCGTCTGGTGGGGCTCGATGGATTCGAGAACGCCTGGCCCCATCAACTGTCGGGAGGGATGCAGCAGCGGGTCTCGCTGGTGAGGAGTCTGGCGACTGATCCCGACCTGTTGCTGCTCGACGAGCCTCTCAGCTCCCTCGATCTCCATACCAGGTTCGAACTCGAGGACTTGATTCTGGACCTCTGGCGGTTTTGCGGTGCGACGGTGCTGTTCGTGACTCACAGCATCGAGGAGGCTGTCTATCTGGCCGACAGAGTGGTCGTGATAGGCAGAAGACCCGGCAGGGTCGTCTTCGATGTCCGTCTGGAGGATGAGCGACCCAGGAACAGGCTGTCGAGAGCGTTCAACGATGGAATGCTGGAACTCAGGACCGTCGTGGAGAACCTCGCCATGCTTCCCGGACCGGATGACTGCATCACTACGACCTCCGCCGGAATGCCGCCGGAATACCGCTGACGGGGACGAAGATCTGAAGGATCACCCTTCCCTCGATCCCAGCCCGGCGCGCCATCGCGGGATACTCGGGATTCGGCCTGAAGGTGCGGCGCGGGGGCCCGAATGCGTCACGAAGATTCCCGGCTGCGGGATGACGCCCGGCTCGCGAGGCTCCGTGGGGGCTTAGATCGGTCTCGACCGTGCCGCCCGCCTCGAGTCCGGTCGTATAGCCCCTCGCCGACATCACCCGGATCGCGGGATCGGGCGTCACGCCGTTCAGAACTGAATTGACGCCCGGCCGCCATACGCGTCCGGGGGTGCTGTTATTCCGAGTAGCTCAGTTCTTCTGTCTGAGCTTCAGGAAAAGCGTGACGGCGATCGTGTCGAGGGATACCAGGATCGCGAGGACCTGTGCGTCGCCGTAGGTGTTGAAACCGAAGGCGAGCCTGAGGATGAGGAATACGACAGTGCCCATGCCACTCTCCTTTCAGACCGCATCTCAGACCGTATCATTCACTCCAAAATACCATCGGGGCGGCATCGAGCGCAACGCCGTTTGGCGTGAAAACCACGGATGGAGTATTGTTTTCACCGTGAGCCGGATGTTCCGCCCCTTCCGGCCGGATGGGGGATGAATGATCACCAGGCGTATGGACGGGCTGCTGGATGTCGAAGCCGCGGCAGAACTGTGTGCGCTCGTCGATTCCGCCGGCCCGGGCTCCGACCCTCTCCTGATCGATCTCTCAGAGTGCACCGGATTCGAGACGGTCGCTCTGGCCATGCTGGTCCAGGCGCTGATGGAGGCCCGCAACAGGGGCGCCGACGTCACGACCACGGGCGCACAGGCCGAGCTGGCCTCGAGGATCGAATCGCTGACCCGGGATGCCGCCGATTACAGAAAGCCCGCAAAACCGGGCGGCTTCCGGCACGGCATGATCCAGATCGGCGAGAAGGTCGATTCCATGCTGATGACTCTGAAGGGCCTGGCCGTATTCGCATCCGGCACTTTCCGCGCGGTTGCCAGGATAAGGACCAACCCGAGGCTGCTGAGAGTCAGGCAGACTCTGTACTACATGGAACAGGCCGGGGTGGATGCGGTACCGATAATCGCCATACTGTGCTGGCTGCTCGGAGTCGTCCTCGGGTTCCAGGCCGGATACCAGCTCAAGAACTTCGCGGCTGAGACGTTCATGCCGGATCTCATCGCATACAGCATGACCTGGGAGATCGGCCCCCTGCTCGCCGCTGTGATGGTCGCAGGTCGCTCCGGTTCGGCCTTCGCCGCCGAGCTGGGCACCATGAAGGTCCGCCAGGAGACCGACGCTCTGACCGTGATGGGGATGGACATCTGGAGCTACCTCGTCACGCCCAAGATGCTCGCTCTGATGGTCGTGATGCCCTTCCTCGTCCTGCTGGCGGACTTCTTCGGGCTGCTGGGAGGGCTGCTGATAGGCGGATGGTATCTGGACATGCCGGCGCACGTGTACATCTCACGGCTGGCCCTCGTGGTCATCCCCATGGACATCTGGTGGGGGATGCTCAAGAGCCTCGTCTATGCCGTGATCATCTCCAACGTCGGCTGCTACATGGGCATGAGGGTCAGGGGAGGCGCCGCCGAAGTCGGCCGGGCGACCACATCCGCCGTCGTGACCAGCATCTTCCTCGTTATCGTGGCCGACGCCATTATATCGCTGATCTTCGTCTTCATCAGGCCGACGGTGACCGTATGAGCGCCGGCGGGGTGCTGATGGAGACCGTCCGCCTGACGGGCGGCTATGAAGGGCGGAAGGTTCTCGACAACGTATCCATGAAGGTCCACATGGGAGAGATCCTGGTGATCGTGGGGCGCAGCGGTTGCGGGAAGAGCACTCTCATGAACCATCTCCTCGGTCTCGTGAAGCCCTGGTCGGGAGAGGTCCTGTTCGAGGGGGCCGACATCTGGAGCGACAGCGCGGCCCTCGCCCGGGCGCGGAGGAGATGGGGCGTCCTGTTCCAGTCCGGCGCCCTCCTGGGAAGCCTGACGCTGATCGAGAACGTGATGCTGCCGCTGGAGGAGTTCACGGACCTGTCGCCCGCCTTCAGGATGTCGGTGGCGATGGACAGTCTGGGCAAGGTGGGCCTGGACAGGTTCGCAGACGCCTATCCGCTCGAGGTCTCCGGCGGGATGCAGAAGAGAGCCGGGCTCGCCCGGGCCATGTCGCTCGATCCCGACGTGCTCTTCTTCGACGAACCGTCGGCCGGGCTGGACCCCGTCACTTCCGCGGGTCTGGACGACCTGATACTGACCATCAACAGGCTGTCCGGCACCACGATGGTCATAGTGACGCACGAGCTTCCGAGCATATTTGCCATATCCGACAGGGTCGTTATGCTTGATTCCTCGACTCATGGGATCATTGCGGAGGGCACTGCGGAGCAGCTCCGCGATTCGAACGACGACGACAGGGTGGAGGCTTTTTTCAGGCGGCGCGCCCCGGGCGACGACGGAGGTCAGGATGTCTCTTGAGGCCAGCAGGTTCAGGCTGGGGCTCTTCTTCACCCTGGGCAGCGTGATGTTCGTCGCGGCCATGATCTGGCTGGCGGGCTGGTTCAGCGGTGGGATATCCCTCACTTACGCGTGCTACTTCTCGGAGTCCGTGCAGGGCCTCGAGGAAGGCAGCACGGTGAGGTACAACGGCGTTCCCGTGGGCAGGGTGAAAACCATCAACGTAGCCCCGGACGGACGCCTGGTCGAAGTCGTGATGGAGATCGAGCAGAGCTTCGAGGTCCGCGACGATCTCGCGGCAAGGCTGGACATGACCGGCATCACGGGTCTCCGGGTCGTCAACCTGCGCAGGCCGTCGCCGAACGAGGAGGTGCGCAGGGATCTCCCGTTCGAGTCCCGCTACAGGACGATCCCCGTGGTGAAGTCCTCCATGGAGACGCTCGAACTCGCCCTTTCCAGGATCATGGAGATCATGTCCGAGATGGACGCCAAGCGGCTCTCCGACCTCACGATCGAGCTTCTGTCCAACGTGAACGCCATGTTCGAGAGCGACAGCATCGACATGCTCATGTCCCGTCTGAACCTGGCGGTCTCCAGAATCGACACGCTGACGATCGTCTACACCGGCCTCGGGAGGAACCTGAACAGGATAGTGGAGGGTTCCGGAGACGACGTTTCCTCCGTTATCGCGGACTTTCGCACGATGGCCGCCGGGCTGAACGAACTCATGGCTGCCATTACCCCGATAATGGACGGGCTCGACGATGTGGTCTCCGAAGGCAATCTGCTGACCTCCCGGATGAGGCTGCTCATCGAAAGGATCAGGGAGAGCCCGGGAGATCTCCTCCCGTCCGAACCGGAAGGAGACGTGTGGCCATGAAAAGGCTGCTGCTGACGGCTTCCGCCGTCCTCCTGACCTGCTCCTGCATTACGATCAGGCTCGCGGGCAGGTCATCGGAGCAAACGGTCCATTCGCTCGAATGCCCCGATCCACCTCCCGCCCCGCCGGCCGNNTCCGGCCTTGTCACCCGGACCTCCACGCACAGGTGGGCATCCTCGCCCGGCATTTCGCTTTCGGACCTCCTGGCCCGGCACCTCCTCGCGGAGGGTTCATTCGACGCCGTCCTCCGCAGGAGCGTGATGACGGGGACCGGCGCGATAGTCGAAGGGCATGTGGCGGAGTTCGGAGCCAGGCAGATCGACGGTGTCTGGCATGCAGTGATCGACACGGACCTGATCCTGTCCGATGCCCGGAGCAGGGAACTCATCTCGCAGAAGAGGATCCGCCTGTCCTCGCCCATGCCCTCGACCGGATTCGATTCGCTCGCGGCCGTCATGTCCACCCTGGCCTCACGCTGGTCCGGCGAGGCGAGGGCGTTCATCCACGATGCGCTGGAAGGATTCGAATGACGGAGGATCGCACCGACGCCCGGGCCGCAGGGGCAGCCGCCAGGAACAGCTTCGTCCTGATCGTCCTGGACAGTTGCAGATATGACACCTTCATGGAAGCCGCACCCGTCGAGATGTCGAAGCTCGGCCCGGTGGAGAAGAGGTACAGCTATTCCTCCTGGACGGCGCCTTCGCACTACAACCTGCTGATGGGCCTGATGCCGCATACGAACCCGAGGCGGGAGTTCGCATCGAACTACTACCGCCGGGACTTCTTCAAGTACACGGACAGGCTGGGAGGGGACGGGCTATCGTTCGGCAGTCTTGTCCCCGGGCTCTATCTTCCGCCGTTCCTGCACGACAGGCTGGGGTACTCCACCACGGCTCTCGTTTCACTGCCGGTCCTGAACAGCTTCACGCCCCTCAACCGCGGCTTCGACAGATTCGTGCTGATGAAGAAGCACAACGACATGGCGGCCATGCTGGACCTGATGCACTTCCCTCCGGGCCGGCCGTCATTCTACATGCTGAACGTCGGCGAGACTCATTATCCCTATGCCCTGCCCACCGAGCAGGAGAATCTCTGGCCGAGGCTCAGCGGAGTCCACGGGGTCTTCAAGCACCTCGACGATCACGTCGTCGACGGCTCCCTGGTGGAGGGCGCGGCGGACGAGTTCTTCGACGACGCCACCATGCAGCGACTGAGGGCCCGGCAGGTGGAGGCGGTGCGCTACCTGGACGGGGTTTTCGGGAGGCTGCGCAGGATGCTGCCCCCCGGCACGTGGGTGACCATAACCTCTGACCACGGCGAACTGTTCGGCGAGGACGGCTTCTTCGGGCATGGACCGATCTGCCACGAGAAGGTCTTCGAGGTTCCGTTCGTCGAGGGCAGGGTCTGACGGAGGTTTTTTGTGCCGACTGGAAGCCAGAAGTTCAGAACGGAGACCAGGCGGCTGCTGGACATCGTCGTCAACAGCCTGTATTCGCAACCCGACGTATTCCTCAGGGAACTCGTCTCGAATGCTTCCGACGCGCTCGACCGCGTTCGCTTCGAATCCCTCACCGACCCTGAAATCCTCTCCGGCGACCCGGACCTCGCCGTAACGATAATCTCGGACCCTTCCGCCGGGACGCTCACGATAAGCGACAACGGCATCGGCATGACCGCGGACGAACTCTCCCGCAACCTGGGCACGATAGCCGGTTCGGGGACGAGCCGGTTCATGGAGGGCATCGAGGGAGGAAACGCGCCCGAACTGATAGGGAAGTTCGGCGTGGGATTCTATTCCGCCTTCATGGTCGCGGACAGGGTCGAGGTGCTCTCCAGGCGTGCCGGGACTGGACAGGCCGGAGCGAGATGGGAGTCGGACGGCAGGGAGACCTTCAGTATCGAGGAGGCGGACCGCCCGGGCAGGGGCACGGACGTCATCCTCCATCTGAAGGATGGGATGGACGAGTATCTCGACCGGAACAGGCTCGAATCGATAGTGAAGGCCTACTCGGACTACGTCCCTCACCCCGTGTCGATCGGTGTGAAGGGCGAGGAGGGCACCCGTGTAGCCAACTCGGGAACCCCTCTCTGGCTGACTCCCGAGAAGGAGGTGGCCCCGGGGGCCTACGACGACTTCTACAGGCACCACTCACAGGACTTCGAGTCGCCGTTCCTCAGGCTCTCCTGCCATGTCGAGGGAGCCGTCGAGTTCCACGCCCTCCTGTTCGTGCCGTCGAAGAGGCCGCTGGAGGCGATGATGCCGGACTGGCGTCCGGGCGTCGATCTCTATTCGCGCAGGATCAGGATAATGGAGTCGTGTCCCGACCTCCTCCCTCCATGGCTCAGGTTCGTCCGGGGAGTCGTGGAGTCCCCGGACCTCCCTCTGAACATCTCCAGGGAGATGCTCCAGCAGAGCACCGTACTTCGGACAATGGGGAAGGCCCTCGTCAGGAAGGTAATGGACCGGCTGTCGACGGCCTCGCGTGAGGACCCCGAGGGGTACGCGCGGTTCTTCGAGGAATTCGGGGACTTCCTGAAGGAGGGGCTGCTCGTCGACAGCGACTACAGGCAGGATATCTCCTCCCTCCTGCTGGTCTGGACTACGGCCGACCTGGACAGGCCCGTGCTCCTGCACGATTACGTCGAGAGAATCCCGTCCGGGGCGGGGGTGCCGTACGTCACCGGATCGGACAGGAAGGCTATGGCCGGTTCGCCCCATCTGGAGGCCGTCCGGCGCGCGGGCACAGAGGTACTCCTCCTCGACGGCAGGCTGGACGAACTGCTGGTCCCGTCCCTCTCCTCCGCGATCGACAGGAAGATGATCCCTCTGGACAGGGAGGAATCGGATTCCGACATCTCTGAAGACGACCGGCGCAGACGCGGGGAGGCCTCGACCAGGCTCGCCGGCCTTCTCGAATACATGAAGTCCGTGCTGGGAACCAGGGTGCGGGACGTCAGGATATCTACCCGGCTGGACGAGAGCCCGTGCGTCCTCGTGCCCGACAGGAACGATCCCGGAGAGGCCTGGAGAGGACTGATGAAGGCCATGCGACGCGATGCGGTCGAAATGCCGGGCATCCTGGAGATCAATCCCGAGCATCCTCTGGTATCCTACATGCACGGGCTCTACGAGACCGCCAGATCGGACGGGCGCCTCGAACGCTGCGTCAGGCTCGTTCATCAGATGGGAGCGGTGCTGGCAGGGTCGGCGCCGACCGATCCGTCGTCATTCGCCGCCGACATCTCTGCGGCGATACTCGCCGACGGGGAGGCATAGCCTCTCCGGCGCCGCTGCGACATTGGCGGACGGCCCCCCGGGCCGTTCGACACAACTGGATCCTCCGGGGAGGATCGCCGAACGATCGGATGATGAAGGGAGCGGCGATGGAGCTGCTTGAGAGGATGAAGGCGGGCATTTCCAGGAACATCTCCAGGATGGCCGGAGAGGGCGCCGAGTATTCGGATGCGCGCTTCTTCGCGGACGATCGCTCCGAGAACCTGGTGCTCTACGACGGCAATCTCGAAGCGAACGACACGACATTCCAGACAGGCACGGGAGTGAGGGTGCTCTGGGGGGGCGCCTGGGGCTTCTCCGCCTCGAGCGATCCCGACAAGCTCGACGCCTGCTTCGACCAGGCGCTCGCCAACGCCAGAACCGCCTCCAGGCTGGTCAGCGTGCCCCTGAGGATGGGCAGGGCTGCGCCGATCCACGGATCCTACTCCTCGCCTGTCGTCACTGATCCGTTCAGCGTACCGCTCGAGGAGAAGCTCGAGTTCCTGATGGGCATCGACAAGGCCCTGAAGGAGGATTGGATAGCACGCAGGGCCATCGCTGCGGGATTCATGCGCAGGACTGTCCTCTTCATGAACAGCGACGGCTCGGAGATCGTGAAGAACACGACCAACGTCTTCGCGGACATGATCATCATGGCGCTCGACGTCGACGGCATGATGCAGAGGCGCTCCATGACCCTGTTCACGACCGGGAGGGGCACGAGGGGATGGGAGATGCTCTGCGTCCCCGAACTCTTCTGCGGCCATGCCGACAGGATCAAGTCCGAGCTGTCCGCGCTGCTGTCCGCCGACCGCCTCGAGTACGGCCGGCGATCGGTGATACTGCTGCCCGGACAGGGGCATCTGCAGGTTCACGAGACCATCGGTCACCCCCTCGAACTCGACAGGATACTCGGTTACGAACTCTCGTTCGCGGGCGGCTCCTTCGTGACTCTCGACTCGATAGGAAGCCTGAAGTACGGGAGCGAGAAGCTGTCGGTGAGTTCCTACGGCGGGATCGAGAACTCGCCCGGCACCTTCGGATACGACGACGACGGCACGCCGGAGAAGGACTACCGCCTCATCGACAAGGGGATACTGGTCAATGTCCTCTCCTCGAGGGCCATGGTGAACGAGGCCAACGACAGGGCCGGGCGGACGGTCCTGGCCGGGAGCGGCGGAGCAGCCCGCGCAACGGCCTTCTATCGCGCCCCGATCGACAGGATGACGAACGTCAACATACTTCCCGGCAGCGACGGCTCGCTCGAGGACATCGTATCCTCCACCAAGAACGGCCTCCTGCTCGACAACCCGACATCGTGGTCGATCGGCTCCAACCGCGAGCACTTCCATTTCGGCTGCGAGATAGCCTGGGAGATCATCGACGGCAGGAGGACCAGAATCCTCCGGAATCCGACATACCAGGGACATACTCTGGAGTTCTACAACTCCCTCAGTGCGGTGGGCGACGAGTCCACCTGGGTGGTGTGTCAGGTCGACAACTGCGGCAAGGGCGAGCCGAATCAGGTGATGCAGCTCGGACACGGCGTGCCGGTCGTGAGGTTCGACGACGTCATCACCGGAGAGAGGAGCTAGAGATGCTGGAGCAGGAAACCAGGGAACTCCTCCTTTCGGCGCGCGATCGCGCGGCCGCATCCGGCGTCAGGGCCACCTTCGTCCTGCACCGCGAGAAGAGCCATCTGATGAGAATCGGCAACAACAGCGTATCGTTGAACACCAGCGAGGAGCTGACACGGCTCGACGTCAGGGTCATCGACGGCAGGCGGGAGGGTACGCATACCAGTCTCGGCCATCTGACCGGGAGAGAGTACGTGGACGAGGCCCTCGCCATCGCGGCGGCGAAGGCGAAGGTCGCCGTGCCGAAGGACTACGAGCCCATCCAGGAGTGCGTCGAGGAGAACATCGACGAGGCGGACCAGGACGACCCCGCACTCGCCGGCCTCGATCCGTCCGTTAAGAGCGGGATCTACGCCGAAGTCATCGATGCGCTGGGGAAGAACTACAACTTCTCCGGATCGTGGTCCAGCGGCAGGACCGAGATCTACCTGGTCTCGACCTGCAACTCCAACGAGGCCTGTCACTCGGGAACCGACCAGAGGTTCACCGTGGTTCTGAAGCATCCGGAGAAGAAGTGGGAGCTGCAGAACGAGCAGACCGGCTGGAAAGCCGTCGACGTGAAGGCCGATGAGGCGATCTCCGCGCTCGGCTCCCTCCTGCCTGTCTATGAGGGCACGGCCGGCGTCAGGAACGAACCCGGCCTGTACACGCTGCTCCTCGGGCCCGCTGCAGTGGCCGAGCTGATGCTCTACGCCCTGTGGACGGGGGCGCAGGGCCGGATGTACGAGGAGAAGATCGGCTGGACGGCCGGGATGAAGATCGGGGACAGGGTCTTCTCCGAGAGCATCTCGGTGGTGGACGACCCGGGCGACGATCTCACGTTCCGGTTCGGCTTCGACAGGGCCGGCAGGAGGCGCAGGCCCTTCCCGGTAATCGACGGGGGGAACCTGGCGGGCCTGATGTACGACCTGGGAACCGCCGCGAAGTACGGACGCGCCCAGACAGGTCATACCCTCGAGTCGACAAGCATGTCCATAGCGGCCGGAAACGGACCCGAGAATCCGATGGACGCGATCAAGGGCCTGGGCAAGGTCCTCGTCATCCCGGCCCTCCACTACATGAACCTGCCCAACATGAGCAAGGGAATAATCACGGGAAGCTCCAGGTTCTGCGCGACCATCGCCATGGACGGCGTGGTGACGGCGCCGATATTCTCCACCAGGCTGACGGACTCGTTCCGGAACATCTTCGGCGACGTAGCGGCAGTCTCGCCCCGCAGGGTCTCCGTGAACCTGTCGAGCACCTACGGGAGAAGAGCTCCGGTTGCCGCAGGCGTGCCATCCTACATGGTATGCCGGAACGTGCGGATGACGGACTGCGCAGACAGCTTCTGACCTGTCCGGGTTTCAGGGGGGCGCCTAGCCGAAGGGCGCCCCTCCCGCCGGATCCCGGCCTATTTCCTTCAATCGCTGACCGCCCCTGAGCCTCCGGTCATTCCGGCACGGCCGAAGAAGACAGAGAGCGGGGTACCGGACCGTGGGTTGTCCCGGGCCGTTCTCCACACACGGCGCAGAGACAACGGCGGATTCGTTCCCGGCGGGTGACGCGCCTATACGCGGATGGTTCTGTCGAGGCAGTCGGTAAGACCCGGAGGCAACTGTCAAGAAATACTTGACAGTTCGCTCGGAGGGCTCGCGGATGGTCAGGCGACCGCTCGATTATTACAACCTTGACATGATCATTGCGGTGGGATACCGGGTCAGCATCAGCAGCTTGCCCGCTGCATGCGGTTGTTAACCTCCGATGATTTCATTCAACCCAGCCACCACCCTGGCCAGATTCTCCGGAGAAAGCCTTGTGATCCTCTCTCCCATGCGCTGGACCGACAAGGTTCTGATCTGGTTGATCTTGACCCATGATCTCTTAGGCAGTTCCTCGTTTTCCAGACTCAAGGTCAAAGGGAAGCCTGCTCGTGGTTCCTGACTTGTTATGGCAACGGCGATTACGGTTCCTGAACGGTCGTTGAAGACGTCGCTGCTCAGGATCAGTACAGGTCTCCGTCCGGACCGCTCATGTCCAATGGTCGGATTCAGATCCGCCCAGATGACATCGCCTCTCAGTATCGCGGCCATGATTCGTTCTCATAACTCATGCCTTCCTCGGCGATGGCAATTTCCTGCTCAGGGTCGAGCTTGGAGCACTCCCTGGCCAGCCGCGAGCCTGATGTTCTTTCCAGGAGGTCTTGTACAGCCTCCTGAATGGCTCCGCTCCGACTGGGGTACCGAGCTACCGATACGAGTTCATCAAGTTGCCTTAGCATAACCTCGCTGAGACTGATGGCGATCTTTGCTTTTCTCATCGATTCACCTCCGGTATTACCATTGGTCATACCTTCGGATTTGTCAAAGGTAAACGCTCACTATCGGCAGCTTGCCTGCTGCATGCCGTTGTCGGCCCCGGTTGTCGGTTTTGAAGCGGGACTGCGCGTAGCTCCACCATGTCCCTGTAACTCTTCAGGTATTCCTCCTCGTACTTCACGGTTCGCCGGAGCCGTTCGACCATCACGTTGTCCAGCGCTCGACCATTCCCACCGACAGGCGGCCTCCCGAAGCAGGGGTCGGGGTCCGTTCAAAACAGGGCCGGGAGCGGAATCCGATGCTCTCCCGGCCCTCATGCAAGGCATTACTCCTGAAATCAAGACAAGCACCCGGCCTCAAACCCCTTGAAACCCCGAAAACCGGCTGCCTCCAAGGGGCTGGTGAAAAATCCGGGCTGGACGGAAGCCGCGAGCCGGTTCCAAACAGCCGGCCGTCGCTGTAATGAGGATGTGTCGCGACTTGCCCCGGAATGCCTTGTCCGGGGTGAGTGAAATGGGTGCGGTCTGAAGGCTCCTGGGGCTATGCCGTCCGCCCGGTAAAGGTCAATCCTGCGTGGCCTTCCCCATGGCGATGCCGCGCACTACCATGGCCGCCTTGTGGACTGCCAGGCCCGGATTCCTGACGAGATCCTGCGCCCAGTTCTGGATGTTTCGGAAACTGGTCATCTTCCTCCAGCTCCTGTAGCGCTCGATCTTGTGCTTCCACCCGACGACTCCGTCTATCGTCATGTAGGGCAGCCTCATGTTCATTATCTCGTTCGCGCGGTTCCTGGCCGGGTCCAGAAGCTCCGGATTCGTGTCGTTCGCCAGGTAGCCGTTTTCCTTCGCCCATTTGTGGATGTAGCGCCCCGGTATGGCTGTGGAGAAATAGACGATGATGTCGTCGGGCTTCAGGCGCTTCAGCAGCCTGTAGGTCATCTCCAGGTCCTCTTCTGTCTCCAGCGGGAACCCGATCATCAGGTTGGCCGTGGCCTCCACCCGGAACTCCCTGCACCAAGCGAAGGCCTCGACGGCCTGCTCGGGGGTTGTGCCCTTGTCATAGAACTCCAGGATCTTCGGGCTGCCGCTCTCTATGCCGAAGCTGATGCAGTGGCAGCCGCTCTCCGACATGACGCGCACCTTGTCCCGTGTGACGGTGTCCACGCGGCTGTTGCAGTGCCATTTCAGAGTGATTCCGGCATCCTTCACGCCGTCGCGGAACCGCTCGAACCAGGGCGTGGGATGCATCGTGATCGTGTCGTCCTTGAAGAAGATGCGCAGATGCTTCTCCGACCGCAGTTCCGACAGCTCGATTATCTCGCTGACGACGTCTTCCGCCCCGCGGAACCTTATCCCGCCTCCGAAGATCAGGTCGGTGCTGGGCTTGCAGTAGGTGCACCTGAACGGGCAGCCCCTGGTCGTCACCATGCCGTACTCCGCGAGGCCGTTCGCGAAATAGGCGTCGTAGTCGACGAGGTCGCGGGCGGGATGGGGGATCGAGTCCAGATCGCGGATAACGGGTCTTCTGGGATTCTGGACGAAGACCCCGTCGGGGGAGATGAAGGAGACGTTCCGGATCGAACGCACGTCCCCGCCCCTGGAAAGGGTTTCCACAACCTCCAGAATGGTCTCCTCGCCCTCGCCCTCGATAACGATGTCGGCACCCGTCTCACGAAGGGTATTCTCGGGAAAGATGCTGGGGTACGCTCCGCCCTCGATGAACAGAGCATTTGGATTGATGGAACGGATGTGCTTCGTGACGAGGGCGGCCCTGCCGAGTTTCGCGGCGGCCGAGACGGCCACGCCGACGACGTCTGCATCTCGGAGCAGGTGATCCAGTTCGGATATCTCACGGCAGAAGGAGTAGTCCACGAAACGAACCTCGTGCCCCGCTTCGCGGAGGACCGAAGCCAGTATGAGCTGGCCGACCGGCTCGGCAAGCCCGTTGTACTCGACCCACTGGAACCTGGGGTAGACCAGAGCGACTTTCATCGATCACCTTCCTGGAAGCCTTGTTCGCTTATTATAACGACAGGGGAGTCGTACTGTCTGTCGCAGGAATCCACAACCGGGAGGATGCGTGGAGCGTTTCGATGCGATCGTCTGCGGGGGAGGGCCGGCGGGCGCATGTGCGGCCTGGCGGCTGGCCTCGGCCGGCGCATCATGCCTCGTAATCGGTCACGGGGTTCCCGGCGGCAAGGTGTGCGGGGGAGCGCTCGGGACGAGGGCTAAGAAGCACCTGATCTCCTCCGGGATGCTCTCCGCGGATGACCTGTCCCGGCTTTCCCTGAGGGAGCAGCCATCGATGACCTGCTTCCACGGGTATGAGCCCCTGAGAGCGTTCACGTCGCCGGGAGATCCGATCACGATGATCGACAGGCTCTCCTTCGACGCCTTCCTGCTCGACAGGGCGGAGCGCGCCGGCGCCGTCGTCCTCTGGGATGATCCGGTGGCGGCGGTTCGGGATGGCGGCGGCAGGGTCGAGACGCGTTCGGGGAACACATTCGCCGCTGGAGCGACCATAGGGGCCGATGGAGCCGCCGGCCCCGTCGGGATGTCGTTCCGCCCTCCCGGCCGCAGACACCCCGCGGGAGTGGCGCTGGAATGCTTCATCGGGATGCCGTCGGGGTTCCCGGAAGAGATCGGGATCCATTTCGGCCTGACCGATTACGGGTATGCATGGGTCTTCCCGAGGCGCGACGACGTGTGCGTGGGGATCGGCAGCCTGGGCGGCAGGGCGTCGCCCCCGGCGCTACTGGAGGCTCTGGAGCGCCTGATGCGTCGACTCGGCCTTGAGCCGCCCGGAAGAGGTGCCTTGAGGGCGGCTCCGATCCCTTCCGGGCGCCCGTCGCGGAAGCTGGGAGCCGGAAGGGTG
>LKHC01000035.1 GCA_001618605.1 Candidatus Fermentibacter danicus | reverse complement strand
GCCGGTGGTGTCGAGCATGCCCACCGTGTTTGGGCCTACTATCCTGAAGCCGTCCGTGATGGACATCTCCCTCATGAGAGCGGCGTCGTGAGTCGAGACGCCGTCCGCCGTGTGCACCATGAAGCGGATCCCGGCGGCGGCGGCCTCGCGTGTGGCGGACAGGACGGCCCCCGCAGGGACGAAGAAGACCGCGGTGTTGATCGCGGGAAATGCCGCGACAGCTTCAGAGCAGGAGTTGAAGACGGGTATTCCGTCGACCTCCTGACCTCCCTTGCCGGGGGTCACCCCGGCGAGAACCTTGGTGCCGAAGCCGGTCATGACCCGTGTCGTGCTCTGCCCCTGCTTGCCTGTTATCCCGAAAACCACCACACGGGGATCGCCGATCCCGGCCAGATGCTCGAGGATTCCGGGCATCATTCCACCTCCGGTATTCCGAGTTCGATGAAAAGGCCGGCCTTACCGTCCAGCCTGCACACGGCTTCGCACATCAGGCAGCCGATGCATCTGCCCGTGCCGCCGGGCCGTGGTCCCGAGCCTTCCTCCCAGGCCAGGAACTTCGTAGGGCAGGAGGCGAGACAGGGCCGGTCATGGCATTCGGCGCAGAGGGCGCCGTCGATGTGGAATCGGCCGGGGGGAACTTCTATCTCGAACGCCGGTTCGGATGACCTGTGGGAATCCTCGGGCCTGGTCGCTTCGACTTTTCCGGCGGATGC
>LKHC01000034.1 GCA_001618605.1 Candidatus Fermentibacter danicus | reverse complement strand
CAGGAAGGAACTGGTCCGGAACATGCCGGGCCGGATCATCGGCCGCACGGAGGACAAGGCCGGTCAGACGGGCTACGTTCTCACTCTTCAGACCAGGGAGCAGCACATCAGGCGCGAGAAGGCCACGAGCAACATCTGCTCCAACGAGGCTCTCATGGCCCTTGCCAACACCATCTACCTGTCCCTCGCGGGCGAGAGCGGCTTCAGGGAGATTTCTCTCCAGTGCCTTTCCAGGGCTTCCTATCTGGAGGGCATCCTGTCCGCCCTGCCCGGGGTCCGCAGGCCCTTCGCCGCTCCCTTCTACCGCGAGTTCGTGCTCAAGTATCCGGTGGAAGCCGCTGCAATAGTCCGCGAGGCCGCCCGCCACGGGTATCTGGCCGGCGTGCCGGTGCCGTCTCTGGGCCCCCGGGCGCTCCTCACCTCGGTCACCGAGAAGAGGACGAAGGCTGAGATGGACGGGCTTCGGGACGCCATTGCGGGCATCTGCAGGGAGGTGAAGTGATGTCCGAAGGAACGATCTTCACGAAGAGCCGCTGCGGAAGGAAGGGCATCGACCTCCCCGCGCTCGACGTCCCGCCGGTCGACCCGGCCGCCGTGTTCGGAGCCGGCTCGCTCAGAAGCGCTCCGGCAGGGCTGCCCGAGGTCAGCGAGGCCCAGGCGGTACGGCATTTCGTCAACCTCAGTTCGAAGAACTACCATGTCGACAAGGGCATGTATCCGCTCGGCTCGTGCACGATGAAGTACAATCCCAAGATGAACGAGGACCTGGCCCGGCTTCCGGGCTTCACGGGCCTCCATCCCCTGGCTCCGGAGGAACTCTGCGGAGGAGCCCTGCAGCTCATGGACGAGCTGGGCCGCTTCCTCTGCGAGATCACCGGATTCGAGGGCATCTCCCTCCAGCCTGCGGCGGGCGCCCACGGCGAGCTGACCGGCCTTCTGCTCATCCGCAACTGGCACCTCGAGAGGGGCGACACCGCCAGGGTCGAGATTCTGATGCCCGACTCCGCTCACGGCACCAACCCGGCTTCCTGTACGCTGGCGGGGTTCCGCACCGTCAACGTCAAGTCCAATTCCAGAGGAGAGGTCGACATCGACGACCTCCGCGCCAAGGCCGGCCCCGCGACCGCGGGCCTCATGCTGACCAATCCGAACACCCTCGGCATCTTCGAGTCCGGCATAGAGGAGATCACCCGGATCGTCCACGATGCGGGCGGGCTCTGCTACATGGACGGCGCCAACATGAACGCGATGCTGGGCATCGCCCGCCCCGGGGACATGGGCTTCGACGTCTGCCATCTGAACCTCCACAAGACGTTCTCGGCCCCGCACGGCGGAGGCGGTCCCGGCTCGGGTCCGGTCGCCTGCAGGGACTTCCTGGCCCGCTACCTGCCCGATCCCGTCGTGACGAGAACGGGCGACGGCGGGCCGGCGATGACGAGGCCGGAACGATCCTTCGGCAGGCTTCTCGCCTTCCACGGGCATTTCGGCGTGCTGGTGCGCGCCTGGGCCTACATCAGGACGCTCGGGGCCGCAGGGCTGCGGGAAGCCTCCGAGACGGCCCTCCTGAACGCCAACTACCTGAAGGCGCGCCTGAGGGACACCTACGACGTCCCCTACGACGACGGGCCCTGCATGCACGAGTTCGTAATCTCGGGCGAGCGCCAGGCCAGGGCGGGCGTGAAGACGCTGGATATCGCCAAGAGGCTGCTCGATTACGGTTTCCATGCTCCGACCGTGTACTTTCCCATGATAGTCCACGAGTCGATGATGATCGAGCCGACGGAGACCGAGAGCCTCGAATCCCTGGACGCCTTCGTCGAGGCCATGCTGTCGATCGCAAGGGAGATCGACGAGAAACCCCACCTCGTCACCGACGCCCCGGTGAACACGCCCGTTCTCAGGCTGGACGAGGTCAGGGCGGTGAAGGAACTCGAGATCGTGGAAAAATGGGAGAACTCCTAGGGGATCCTCCGGAGATTCTCGAATGGACGGCGCACCCGGCCAGGGAACGACCCCTGGCCGCCGTCCTTCTCATCGTTATAATGATCGCTGCATCCGTGTTCGCAAGCCGGTACGGCGGAAGCCTCTGGTGGGGGCTGGTGGGTTTCTTCCTGCTGGCTCTCTCCCTGTGGAGTTTCTTCCTGCCCACCAGCTTCAGGATGGACGACCGGGGGGTCGTAAAGAAGTCCGTCTTCGGCACGGAGAAACGCACCTGGAGGGAAATCCGCAGCTTTACCGTGGATTCGAGAGGGGTTCTGCTCAGCCCGTTTCCTGATCCGACACCCCTGGCGAAGTTCAGGGGGCTGTCGGTTCAGTTCTCTTCCGGCAACCGGGAGGAAGCAGTTGCGTTCATCAGATCCAGATATCTGGGAAAGCCGGCCTCCTGACGGAGGCGTCGAGGACTTCAGCGAACTCACGGCGAGGATCGCCTCGAAAGTCGTCGAACGCCAGCTCACCGTTCCGTCGGTGGTATTGCTGGAGTCGGTCAAGCCGCTCTCCTTCCTCGGCAACCAGATGCTGATCTTCCTGGACCCCGTGCTGAGCCTCGTGGTCGATTCGAAGGACTACCGGAAGTTCGTCAGGATGATCGAGGACCGTGACAACGTCGAGAAACTGATCTGCGCGATAGAGGAGGAGAACGCCCGGGATGTCGAGAGACGGGCGGCCGTGAATGCATCCCGCCCCGGGCGGAGAGGGTTCCTGTCATGGTTCCGGCGCGGGCACGGCCGCGGGGAGCCGAAGGGAGACGGCATTGGCCGACAAGGAAATAACCAGGATTCTGGCGACTGACTGCGGCAGCACCACCACCAAGGCGATCCTCATCGAGAAGCGGGACGGTGAGTACCGGCTGATCACGAGGGGCGAGGCCCCGACGACCGTCGAGGCTCCCGCGGAGGACGTGACCAAGGGAGTGCTGAACGCCGTCGGCGAGATCGAGGATCTCCTAGGGAGGCAGTTCCTCACGGACGACAAGGAAGGCATCTTCGTGGGCGACGACCCGACCAGGGGCGTGGACATCTTCATGTCCACCTCCTCGGCCGGCGGCGGGCTCCAGATGACCGTCGCCGGAGTGGTCAAGAGCATGACGGGCGAAAGCGCCCAGCGCGCAGCCCTTGGGGCGGGGGCCATCGTCATGGACGTCGTCGCCTCGAACGACGGCCGCCTCTTCCACGAGAAGGTCGCCGACATCAGGCGCCTGCGGCCGGACATGATACTCCAGTCCGGAGGCATCGACGGCGGCACGGTCGATCACGTGGTGGAGCTGGCCCAGGTCATAAGGGCCGCCGACCCGAAGCCCCGCTTCGGAGTGGGCTACAAGCTGCCGGTCATCTATGCCGGCAACAGGGACGCCGCGGAAGAGGTGGAAAAGGAGCTGGGCGACATAGCCGCCCTCAAGGTCGTGCCCAACATCAGGCCCGTCCTGGAGAAGGAGAACCTGGGTCCAGCGAGAGACACGATCCATGAGCTGTTCATGGAGCATGTGATGGCCCAGGCGCCCGGATACAGCAAGCTCATGCAGTGGGCGGGGCACTACGTAGGCAGCGAGTGGGAGAACGTGCCCATCATGCCCACCCCGGGCGCGGTGGGCAAGCTGATCGAGATGGTGGCCAGTACCGAGGGAATCCACGTGATGGGCGTGGACATCGGCGGCGCCACCACCGACGTCTTCTCCGTCTTCGACAGCGAGGGGCAGCCCGTCTTCAACCGCACCGTCTCGGCCAACCTCGGCATGAGCTACAGCGTGTCCAACGTGCTGGCGAGCGCCGGCCTGGAAAACGTCATGCGGTGGGTTCCCTTCCGCATGGACGAGGCCGATCTGCGAAACCGCATCAGAAACAAGATGATACGCCCGACCACCGTGCCCCAGACCCTCGAGGAGCTCATCATCGAGCAGGCCATCGCCAGGGAGGCTCTCAGGCTCGCGCTGGTGCAGCATCGCGAGCTGGCGGTAGGCCTGAAGGGCGTAGCCCAGGAGAGAACGATAGGGGACGCCTTCGAACAGACCCAGACTGGCGTCACCCTCGTGAACATGATGTCGCTCGATCTGCTGATCGGCTCGGGCGGCGTGCTCTCGCACGCTCCCAGGCGCAGCCAGGCCGCCATGCTGCTCATCGACTCGTTCCTGCCCGAGGGCGTGACCATGCTGGCCGTCGATTCGATCTTCATGATGCCGCAGCTCGGGGTTCTCTCCGAGGTGCTCCCCAGGGCGGCGACGGAGGTGTTCGACAAGGACTGCCTCATCCGGCTCGGGTCGTGCGTCGCGCCCGCCGGGACCGGCAGGGACGGGCAGCAGGCCGCCGCACTCACGATGCACATGTCCGACGGCAAGTCGCGCGAGATCTCGATCGAGTTCGGCCGTATGCAGGTGATACCGCTGGGTGTCGGCGAGAAGGCCCGCACCGTCATCCGGCCCGCCAAGGGAGTGGATGTCGGCGCCGGCCCCGGAAAGCATCTCGAGGTGGATCTCGAAGGCGGAGTCGTGGGCGTGGTTCTGGACGGCAGAGGCAGGCCGTTCGTGCTGCCCCAGAGCGATTCCGAGAGGGTCAAGAAGCTCCAGGAGTGGGCTACGGCGCTGTCCGCCTACCCTGACAAGTTCCTTTCCCTGGGGAGGTAGGAGATGGCATTCGCGTACACTCCCGGACTGAGGGTGGCGGACGTCGCGGTCATCCGCAAGGAGCGGCGGCTTCCGCTGAAGGGCAGGGTGCTGGTGAAGATGGGCGACGAGGTCGCCGCGGATACGATAGTCGCCCGCACCGAACTCCCGGGTAACGTAAAGATGGTGAACCTCGCCAACATCCTCGGCGTTCCCCCCGACGACATCCCCGACCTCCTGCATAAGAAGGAGGGCGACGTAATAGCGGAGGGCGACGTGCTTGCCCAGTCCAAGGGCATCTTCGGCCTGTTCCGCAACACCGTGCGGTCGCCCATCGATGGCACCTTCGAGAGCTTCAACAAGGTCACGGGCCAGGCCGTGCTCCGGGAGCCGCCCGCTCCCGTGACGATCGAAGCCTACGTAAAGGGCAGGGTCGTCGATGTGTTCGAGGAGGAGGGCGTCCTGGTCGAGACACGGGCCACGTTCGTCCAGGGTATCTTCGGCATCGGAGGCGAAACCCGCGGCGAGATCAGGAAAGCCGTCAAGAACCCCGAGCAGGAACTCACTGCCGACCTCATAGACAAGTCCTGCGCCGGAAAGATCCTCATCGGGGGCTCGTATGTGAGCCACGCTACGCTTAAGAAGGCGGTGGCGACAGGAGTGAAGGGCATCGTATCCGGGGGCTTCGACGACAGGGATCTCAAGGACTTCCTCGGATACGATCTCGGCGTTGCCATCACGGGGCACGAGAACAAGGGGATAACCCTCATTCTCACCGAGGGCTTCGGCCGGATGAACATGGCCAGGAGCACGTTCGACCTCCTCTGCAGCAGGGAGGGCATGTCGGCGAGCATCAACGGAGCCACCCAGATAAGGGCCGGTGTCATCAGACCCGAGGTGGTGATCCCCCTGGACGAGGCCGCGGTGTCGTCCTCGAAGGACCGCGTGCAGGGCGCCATGAACATCGGATCGCCCGTGCGAGTGATAAGGGCTCCCTATTTCGGCAGACTCGGGCGGGTCACCGCCCTGCCGGCGGAGCTGCAGGTACTCGAGACGGAGGCGAAGGTGAGGGTTCTCGAAGTCGAGTTCGCGGACTCGTCGCGAGCCATCGTGCCGAGGGCGAATGTAGAAATGATCGAGGACTAGGTGAAGGTCCCGTCGGATATCCGTATGCCGGAAGGGGAGCGGAGGCTCCCCTTCTCCATCTGTGCGGGCATGTCATTCCCGACAGGAGGGTACGCATGAGGGAGATGGCGTTCCTACCGGCGCTCCTGGCCCTGGCTGCGGCCGCCTGGGCGCAGCCGGAACAGCCGGATTCGACTGCTTCGCCGGCGCAGGACGCGCAGACTTTCGAGTCGATGTTCGAGGCGGTGTGCGTTACGGACGCCCCGAACGACGACGGAGGTGCGCTGGAGGTGTCCTGGACCCTGTCCGGGAGCGCGTCGCCACCCGACTCGATCAGAATACTCGCCACGCCTGAGGGCGGGGAGGAGTTCGAGGCCGGCTGGGTTCTTCCCGGAACGGACCTGTTCTCGCTTTCCGGTCTCGAGGACGGGGTTCCCTGCTCCATCACCCTCGAGGCGTGGGCCGGAGGCTCACCGGTGTCCCGCAGCGATGCGGCTTCCGCAACTCCGTCGGCTCAGTGGTTCCACTCCCGTAGGATCGGGATGTTCGTGATCACCGTCCTCCTCGCCGCCGTCATCTTCTGGTACATAAACAGAGGGAAGAGCGGAAGACCCCTGTTCATCCGGGAGATCGCCGGGCTGTCCGCAGTCGATGACGCCGTCGGCAGAGCCACCGAGATGGGCCGCCCCGTTCTGTACATCCCGGGCATCATGGACATGGACGACATCCAGACGATAGCCAGCATGGTCATCCTGGGCCGGGTCGCCGCCAAGACGGCCGAGTATGGAGCGAACCTCCTCGTGCCGAATACGAGGAGCGTGGTCATGAGCGTCGCCCAGGAGGTCGTGAAGGAGTCGTACCTCCAGGCCGGCAGGCCGGACGCCTACAGACGCGAAAACATCAACTATCTCACCGACGACCAGTTCGGATACGCGGCCGGAGTGGACGGGATAATGGTGAGGCAGCGTCCTGCGGCGATCTTCCTCCTCGGCACGTTCTACGCGGAGAGCCTCATTCTTGCCGAGACCGGCAAGAGCGTGGGCGCAATCCAGATAGCCGGCACGGCCATGCCGAGCCAGCTTCCGTTCTTCATCGCGGCGTGCGACTACACGCTGATAGGGGAGGAACTCTTCGCCGCAAGCGCATACCTCTCCCGCGAGCCCAAGCTGCTGGGCAGCCTCAAGGGGCAGGATGTCGCGAAACTTGTGATAATGCTGATAATCGTGATCGGGGTGCTCGCCTCGACGGCAGGAACGTGGTGGGAGCCGGCGAACAGAGTCGCCGACCTCCTCCGTTTCCTGACCCATGTCGAGTAGGGAGGGATGAGATGAGGCTTGTTCTTCCGCTCATCGTGACCTTCATCTGCGGGATGTTGATGATCCTGCAGTTCTTCATCCCGCACCGCCCCTTCTCGCTCCTGGGCGAGGAACTCTCCGACTGGTACATGATAGTGGCCTCCGCGGCCATTTTCCTGGGAGTGGTCAATCTGGTCCAGGTCCACCTCATGAAGATCTCCCAGAGAGCCAGGAACTGGCAGTACAGCCCCGTGGTGCTGCTTGGATTCTTCGTGATGACGGCCGCCGGGGCCGTCTGGGGGGTCGAGGAGGGAAGGCCCTTCGACTACATGTTCCAGAACATGGTGGTGCCCATGGGAGCCACGATGTTCAGCCTGCTGGCGTTCTTCGTGGCCTCCGCCGCCTTCCGGGCCTTCCGGTCCTCTAACTGGAGGGCGACGCTGCTGCTTCTCTCGGCGTTCATCGTGATGCTCGGGCGCGTCCCGATAGGAGACATGATCTGGAGGCTGTTCCCGGGAGCCGCGTCGGGCGCCCATCCCAACCTGGTCTCCGAAGTCGCCGAATGGCTGATGCAGGTTCCCAACATGGCCGGGCAGCGGGCAGTGATGATAGGGGCCGCCCTCGGGGTCGTGGCCACCTCGCTACGGATGATCTTCGGCATCGAGCGCAGTTATCTCGGAGGTGCCGAATGAGAAAACTCCTCGAGAAGCTGGACAGGGTCGACAGGAGGGTGATCTACGTCCTGATGGCCCTCTCCGTCTTCGTCCCCCTGGT
>LKHC01000033.1 GCA_001618605.1 Candidatus Fermentibacter danicus | reverse complement strand
GTGACGTGATCCGGTCCGAGGGCTCTCAGCGCCTGAACGACCAGGAAGCTTTCCCGCATCCTGAAACCGGACTCCTTCAGCGATGAGTGCCTGAACTCGATCGTGTTCTCGTTGATTACGAACTCCCGCGACGGCCCGTCGGACAGGTAGGTGAGGCGGCCGGGGACCTGGGTCGAGAGCCCGAGGATGTTCAGCGCAGCCGATCCGGAGATCTGGATGCGCCAGCCATGCCTCCGGGCGATGGCTCTCGCGGCGAGATCGTAGTCGGGCGCCAGCGTCGTCTCGAGGAGATCACTGTACCTGGGGTAATCGTACAAGCCTCTGGCGATCCTTCGAATCCGTCCCTCGTTAAGCAGTCTGTGGAGCGCGACATCGACAGACTGCCGGGTGCCCAGATCGGCGAAGTCGGTCTGCGTGAACACCCAACCCCTGCCCTTGCCGTAGATTCTTGCAATTATCTTGTCTTTTATAGTTTGCGCCATTACCTACCCCGCTTTGTTGTAAGAAATATATGGCACTATTTCTTACAGACAAGCGTTTCGGAATCTACCTGTTCATTCTTTGTAATGACTGCATCTGATGCCTTTTGGATCGGTGTTACTCGATCCGGGATTCCTTTATACGGCACGGAAGCTCACGCCGGCGCCGGATCCGTCCGGCGTTTCCGTCTCGGCATCGATATGGGAGTCACTATCGGGAAGAGATTTTGCCGTGCCGTCCTCCGCCTGGTTGTCGGGTGCGTCTCCGAGCTGACCGGTCCAGTAGAGGTAGATGATGATCGGAGCATGGAGGAGTAATGAGGCGTAGCATCGAGCTACGGGTTGGCTCGCTCGATAGTGGCCCCCTGAGCCCCTGCGGGGGCTTTAGTGTGGAGGCGACCGGCGAAGCGGTTGCTTTCCTCACATTCTTGTACGATACTTCCGAAAAGCGGAAGTATCGAGCAGAAAGACGGCCATGCACGAACTGACACGGAAGCTCCTCGAAGCCGGCCCGGCGGGCAGAATCGTCAGGCAGTTCGAGATTGAAGTAATGCTCGGAGGCTCGAGGGCGCGGCGATACGGGGTGGTAAACAGGCTCCTGGCGAACGGCGGGCTGATCCGGCTGCGACGGGGCGTCTATCTCATCCCCGACCCGAAGGGCGGGACAACCGGTTCGCCGGCTCTCGCGGCAAACGCGATCCAGCCCGGGAGCTACCTTTCCTTCGAGTCCGCCCTGGCCTTCCACGGCTTGATCCCCGAAGGAGTCCGCGTAAGCCTCAGCGCCTGCCAGGGCCGCAGCCGCGAGTTCTCGAACCCGCTCGGGCTATTCACGTATACCAGCATCCCCACTGTCCCGGGCCGCTTCCTCGAAGGCGTGGAATCGACCGACACCGGCATGGGATCGGCGCTGATCGCGACTCCCCTCAGGGCGATCGCCGACCTCGCTTATGCGCGCAGGCTGTCGCCGCCCGCCAGAGAGTTCCTCGTCGGTTCGATGCGCATCGACGAGGAGGATATCGACCGGATCGAGCCTTCGGCCATCGTCTCCCTTGAAGGGTGCTTCCGCTCCGCGAGAGTGCGAGCTTTCCTCCGGTCTCTTCGTGATGAGAGGAGTAGCGGATGACGTCGCCTCTGATCAATCGGATCATGTCGTCTGAGGCGCCCGATGCCGAAGCGGAGGACATGGCTGTCCGCGAGGCCATGCAGGAGCTTGTCCTGTACGGCCTGTCCGAATCCGGCTTCTTCGCCCGCGCGGCCTTCCACGGCGGCACATGCCTCAGGATCGTGCACGGGCTGGACAGGTTCTCCGAGGATCTCGACTTCTCCCTCGATCGACCGGAACCGGACTTCGAGTGGAAGCAGCACTCAGCGATGGTCGGCAGGGTACTCGAACAGCACGGTCTGGCCGCTTCGATCGTCCAGGGGGGCGGAGCATCCGCGCTCAGGCGGTTCGACGTCCGGACTGCCGGTCCGCCTCCGGAGTCACTCAGGTTCAGGCACAGGAAGGGCAGAATCCTGCGGGTCCGTGTTGAGGTTGACACCAATCCGCCTTTCGGCGCGCTCACCACGCAATCCTTCATGGACTTCCCCATCCCCCATCCGTTGATCTGCTACGACCTGCCCAGCGGGATGGCCGGCAAGTGCCATGCGATCCTCTGCAGGGATCATCTCAAGGGGAGGGATTTCTTCGACTTCGCCTGGTATGTCGGGAGACGGATCGTACCAAACCTGACGCTGCTCCGTTCGCTCCTGGATCAGGCGGGGCCCTGGCGGGGGCGGGGGATCGAGCCGGATGCCCGCTGGCTGGTGGAAGCCCTTTCGGCGAGGATGGCGGGCGTCGACTGGGACTCGGCGCGAAAGGATGTGACGCCTTTCCTCGGGGAGGCGCAGCGGAAGGCTTTGTCCCTCTGGAGCGGCGACTACTTCGCCGACAGGATCGCGAAGCTGGAGCGGGGAATGCAGTAAGACCCAGGACGGACCGCTGTCAGCGGTCGCGCCCGTCGTACTTCGGCGCGATGCCCTTCGCCTTCTCCACCGGGTACTTGATCCGGTTCAGCACGAGCTTGTCCAGTGCGGCCGCGACGGGGTCGATGCCCAGCCGGTCGGCCAGGATCACGAGGTAGATCAGCACGTCGCCGATCTCTTCAGCGGTATGAGCCTTCTGCGCAGGCGTGAGGTTGCGGCTCTGCTCCTCCGTGAGCCACTGGAAGATCTCGACCAGCTCGGAGGCCTCGACGGACAGGGCCATTGAGAGGTTCTTCGGAGAATGATACTGCGACCAGTCGCGCTCGCGCACGAACTCGCGTACCTCTTCCAAAAGGCCGTCCAGCCCGCCGGGGACGCCCGCTCCGCCGGACGGGTCACTCATCGGCGTCCGTCCCCCCGTCGGTGAGCTGGGCCAGATCGAATCCTTCGAGTTCGGGGATGCTGGAGCCGGCTATGCCCTGCAGATCGCCGTACATGCCGGAGGTGGCCTCGAGCACCTTCTCCAGCTCCTTCTCGCGCTTCGCCCACAGCTTGGTCATGATCCGCTTCTCCGCCTGCAGCTCGTTCTGCATCGACCGGAACGCCTCTACGATGGCCTCGACCCTGGCCCTGAACTGCGATCCAGTCAGATAGGCGTAGATCATCTCCGTCTTGGTCCTCTGTCCGGAAGTGACCTGGCGCGATCGGGCGATCTCGACCAGCAGGGGGCGCAGCGCGCGGGCCAGGGGGACGGCGAGGGCGAAGGTGCAGATCCAGATGCCGTCCTGGAACATCAGCTCCTCCCCCGCCCGGGGCATTGCCTGCGTGGCGAGGATGGCTATCTCGGCGGAGCACGCCCGCTGGTCGGCCCTGAGCTTGGGCAGCCAGTCGCCGGACCAGTTCTTCGTGCGTTTCGACTCCCACAGGATGGAGCCGGCTATCTGACCGGTCTCGCTGCGCACCCGCTGGATGCAGTCGGCCCCGCGCACGCCCTTCTCCACTGGCTCGACCAGATCGAAGGGGAACTCGGCCGTGAGGGCCTCCTCCAGAGCCAGCTCCTGGACCTCGCCCTGGGCCTGCTGGGAACCCTGCTCGGCGCGCTTCTTCATTTCGTCGATCTGCGTCCTGAGGCTGCCTATGAGCAGATCCCGCTCGCGGATGCTCATTGAAAACGCCTCCTCGGCGTCCTTCCTGGCATTCTCCCGGGCGGCCTCTATGCCTTCCTGTATGCCCTTCTGGATTCTGAGGTCGAGTTCGCGCTGTCTCTCCTCCAGCGAGGTCTTGAGCTTGAGCGCCTCGGCCTGGTCGCGCTGGGCCTCGGCGAGCTTGCGTTCCTTGGTCTCGAGCTGCTCCTTCGCAGCGGCCAGTTCGGCATCCTTGGCCGAGAGCGCCTCTTCGCGCGCCTTCCGGGCCTTCTCCTCGGTCTCTGCGGCCACGCGCCGGCGCTGCTCCTCCAGCAGGGCCTCGTAGCGCCTGCGCTCCGACTCGCGGACAGGGGCCACGGCCGAGTCGGTCAGGGTGAACTCGGCGCCGCACTTCGGGCACTTGATGAAAGGCTCGGGCATTCTTCCCTCCTCGGGGCCGCGGGTTTCGGATACACCTATCCGCAGCCTCCGGCCTGATATCTAGGCGATGGGGTGCCCGGTCAACGGGCTGCGGCGTTTCCGCCGGAGTGACGGCGCATCGATAACTCATTACGATCACGCGCCGTCGCGCCCCCGGTCAACGGGCCGCGGCGTATGTTCACTCGCATGACCGTGGCGGGGAGCACGGGCGGCCTGTCCGCCCTACGGCCGTTCCGTCATGAGGGTATGTCTGCCCGATCGGGTTCTGCCTCGGTATGTTCCGCCGGACATGAATACTGGAGGGAATATGAACCTGGACGGCATCAGGAGTCTGTTCCGACGCCTGCCGGAGAATGCTTCGAGGCTGATCTCGGCTGCCGTCATTGGAGTTGTCTCGGGTCTTTCGGCCGTCGCGTTCATGCTCTGTATCCAGTTCGTGTTCGACAACGGCATCGTCCGCCTGTCCCGGATGCCTCTCCCCGTGTTCATCCCGGCCAGCCTCGCCATCGTGGTCGTTTCCTGTCTGATCGTGGGGCTGCTGCTCTGGAAGCTGAGCCCTGATTCGTCCGGCAGCGGCATCCCCCAGCTCAAGACGGCCTTCTGGAAGAACCTCGGCTTCATCGAGTTCCGCCATGCCGTCGTGAAGTTCGTCGCGGGGACGCTCTCGATAGGCGGTGGAAGCAGTATGGGCAGGATGGGTCCGAGCGTCTACATCGGCGGAGCCGTCGCCTCCAGCGCCGCCGGGCTCCTCGGAACGCCTCGGCAGGGCAGAAGGCGCGCCCTCCTGATGGGGGCTGCGGCCGCTCTCGCCGCTGCCTTCAACACCCCCATTGCAGCGATCGCCTTCGTCATGGAGGAGATGCTCAACGACCTCAAAGGCAGGTATCTGGGAAGCATCGTCCTCTCCGCCGTACTCGGGGCCTTCGTGGTCCACGCCGTCATCGGGAGACGGCCGATGTACGAAATGCCCCCGTTCGAAGCGTCCTCATGGCATGTCTACGCGCTGGTGCCGGTCGTAGCGGCCGTCGGAGCTTCGATTGCAGGGGTTTTCCAGCGCACGGTGCTCGCCTGGAGGGGACGCATCAGGAACAGGTCGAGGATACCGGCATATCTGCAACCCCTGGTCGGGGGACTGACCACATGGGTCATCGGAATCGCGGTCTTCGTGATCTCCGGCAAGCTCGGAGTGTTCGGCCTGGGCTATTCAGACCTGTCGGACGTCTTCACGGGACGATTCGGGGCCTGGCAGGCGGCGGGCCTGCTCCTTCTCGCCAAGCTTGCAGCCACTTCGGCCTGCCACTCGTGGGGCGGCTGCGGGGGAATCTTCTCGCCGATCCTGATGATGGGCGGCATGGCGGGGCTTTTCCTCTCGGGCATGGCCTCTTTGTGGATGCCGGTGTCCGATGCCGACAGGATTCTGCTGTGCGCCTGCGGGATGAGCGCCTGCTTCGGCTCGGCGGTAAAGGCCCCGCTCACCGCGATCCTGATCGTGTTCGAGATGACGCACCAGTTCACCATCGTCCCCGCGCTGATGCTGACGACGCTGGTGAGTCAGGCGGTTTCCCGGCGGTTCACCGCGCTGAACATGTACGACGATCTCCTGAAGCAGGACGGCCACGACATCGATCATCCCGTCAGGGTACACGGCGTAACCTCCTGGGAGCTCGTCCCCGTGACGGCCATCGCCTCCATGAAACCGGTGGTTTTGGACGGACTGTCGCCGGATGCCGTCCGGAACACCCTCGCCGGGCATCCCTACCGGAGATTCCCACTCGTCCTGAACGGCTCGCCGGCGGGTTTCGTCACGCGGCAGGCTCTGGAGAGTTTCATTTCAAAAGGCGTGCAGCCGGAGATACTGCCGGCATCCACCTGCCCGGAGACGGCCACCGTCCACGATGCCGCCGGGATGCTGCTGGACGCTCCGGAAGGGATTCTCGCGATAGCAGGCGCTGACGGAACCATCAGGGGCATATTGACCATGCACGATCTCGTGCGAGCGCAGGTCTGCGCGGAGGAGTAGCGGGACTCAGCCGGGCGCGATACCGCTGCGGCGCCTGATCTGGACGATCATCTTGTCCAGCTCCTGAAGGAAGCGCGAGCGGTCGGCCTTCGCGAAGGGGGCGGGGCCGCGGGTGATCGTCCCCTCCTCCCTCAGGTCGTGGAGCAGGTCGCGGACGGCCAGAATGTCGCCGATGTTGTCCTCGGTGAAGGGGCGGCCGGTGTTGCCCAGCACTTTCGCGCCCTTGTGCAGACACCTCCAGGCCAGCGGGATGTCGCCCGTGATCACGATGTCGCCGTTGCCGGCGTGTTCCGCTATCCAGTCGTCCGAAACGTCCGGGCCGCTCTCGACGACGACGAGCCTCACCCACGACGCGTCCGGCGTGCGCATCCAGGAGTTCGACACCAGGATGACCTCGAGGCCGTAGCGCTTCGCGACGTTGTAGATCTCCTGCTTCACCGGGCAGGCATCCGCGTCTACGTAGATATCCAGCAACCGGACCTTCCCCGCTCGTTTTCCGGGAGTGAACGAGCCGCTCCGGGCGGCACGGGCTCCTTCGGGTATACGCGGTGAACTCACTCGTAACGGTGCGTCACTCGCTGGTCAGCCCTTGGGCAATCGGGCGGAGTATCGATCCGGGCCGGGTTGCGGTCAACGACAGGTTTCCGGGTGTGCTGCGGGGATGCGAACCCCCCTCCGGCGGGGTGGGTCGATCCTGCTTCCAACAGAGGTGTTTGTGTCCCGATGACGGACGGTTGCAGGCCATCCTTTCGGAAGCGGTCAGGCATGGTGCAGAACCATGGGGCCGCCCGGGCTTCCCTGTTTTCGGGGCTGCGGCTATCTTCACCCTGCGGAACGCTTCACGACACCACACGCTCCCGACCGCAAGACCACAGAGATGGAGGAGGCGAGCAATGATCCCTTCCTTCACCGTGCTCTTCGCAGCACTTGCGATGACTGTCTCCTCCGGGCCGATGCAGGTGCCCGTCTCCGACCCTGTCGCCCTCCCGGCAGGCATCCAGGGCAGCATCGCCGTCCTCCCTTTCGGATACACCGGAATCGACGAGGGATGCCCCGATCTGCCGTCCTACCCCGAGTGGGTGTCCATCCCCGCCGGCGTCCGCGCCACCGGGATCGAGACCGTCTCGGCGGAATGGGCCGACGTGCCCGGAGACTGGCGGATCAGGCCCCTGCCGGCGCCTGCCGTACTCTCGTCCACGCAGTCCGCCCCGGCGTTACCGGATCCCGGGGTTTACGGAACCAACGCCTTCTGGCCGACTGAACCCGTGAGGCTTGCGGGAACCGGGTTCCGCGACGGGGAGCCCTGCGCCGAGCTGATCGTGACGCCGCTCCGCTACAACCCGGTGACGGGCATGATGCAGAAGCTCGTCTCTTACGAGATCTTCGTCGAAACAGCTCCGACGGCGACTGCCCTCCCCCGGCCGCCCGTCGGCGACCGCTCGTCGCCGCGGCGCATGCTCATAGTCACCGGCGAGGCGATCCGCCCGGCGTTCGACAGCCTTGCCTCGTGGAGGATCTCCGGAGGCATCCTCACCGAGGTGGTCACTATGGAGGAGATCTATTCCTCCCAGCCCGGCTCGGACGGACCGGAAAAGATCCGCAACCTCATCATCGACCGATGGACCGCCCAGGGGCTCGACTTCGTGCTGCTCGGCGGAGACACCGGGGTCGTGCCGTGCCGCTACGCCTTCGCCATGAGCTACCAGACGGGCGGCGGCCGTGACGACAGCCTCCCGTGCGACCTCTACTTCTCGGACCTCGACGGCACCTGGAACCTCGACGGCGACGACAGATGGGGTGAGTTGGCCGACAGCGTCGACCTCTACACCGACGTGGCAGTGGGCAGGGCTCCGGTGGACACCCCCGACGAGGCCTGGAACTTCGTGAACAGGACGATCGCGTACGAGAACGCGGCGCATGCCGACCACCTCGATGACGCTCTCCTTATCGCATCGGTGATGTGGGAGAATCCCTACACCGACGGAGGCGTTCTCGGCGACTGGCTCACCGACAACTGCATCCCGGGCTTCTACGACGTGACGAAGCAGTACGAGTCACAGGGCACTTACGGCGAAATGGAGGCGGTGGAGGCCTACAGCCTCGGCACCCATTACTCCTGCATCATCAGCCACGGCTGGTGGTCCGTCGTCGGGCCCCTATCGAGAGAAAGCGTCGATCTCATCGACTCCAACGGCCGCATGGCTGGGATGATCGCATCTTCAGGCTGCTGGACGAACGCCTTCGACTTCGACGCCGTCTCCGAGCACTTCCTGAACAACCCGAACGGCGGCAGCGTCTGCTACATCGGCAACTCGAGCTACGGCTGGGGCTCTCCTGGCAACCCTCTCTACGGCTACTCGGATATGATGGACAAGGAGCTGTTCAGAATCCTCTTCGAGGAGCCCACCCTTTCCATGAGCGAGATAGTGGCAAGGGCGAAGGACGGCTTCGTGCCCTTCGGCCGCCAGGAGAACGTCTATCGCTGCATCATCTACATAGTCAACCTGCTGGGCGATCCCTCGCTCGTTACGCACCGCATGGCGCCGGTCGCGCCCGTGATCTCCGCGCCGGACATCGTCACCTCCAACACGCGGTTCATCCCCGTGACGATCGAGACCGGGCCGATCGATCCCGGGGTCGCAACCGTGTGCATCCACGGGCCGGGATTCTCGAACTACACCGTCGCGACCCCCGATGCGTCCGGCCACCTGATCGCCGAACTGGCCGCACCGCCTACGGGCGACATGAGGGTGACCGTTTCCGGCACGGCGATAAGGCGGACCAGCATCGTGCTTCCCTTCCAGGCCGGGCCGAGCCTCGTCATCGAGGACGTCGCGATAGATGACACACCGGGATTCGGGCATCTCTCGCCGGGGAACCATGCCGATCTGCGGATCACCCTCCGCAACCAGGGCACGGTCGCCCTGACCTCGGTCGAGCTTGACGCGACGCTGACGGAAGGCCCGGCGACCATCACCGGATCGACGATATCGTATGGGTCGCTCGCCCCCGGCGCGTCCGGCGACGGATCGGGAGCGCTCGCCATCGAGGTCGATGAAGGAGCCTCCACCGGCGACATCGTCCGTCTCGCGATCACCCTCACCTCACAGCAGGGCTCCTGGAGTTTCGATCTGCCTCTGCTCGTCTATGCCCCGGGGCTCTGCGTCTCCATGTGCACGATTGACGACTCGGCAGGCGGCGACGGCAACGGGTATGCCGAGGCGGGCGAGAGC
This sequence comes from Candidatus Fermentibacter danicus, assembly GCA_001618605.1. GTDB lineage: Bacteria > Fermentibacterota > Fermentibacteria > Fermentibacterales > Fermentibacteraceae > Fermentibacter > Fermentibacter danicus. The sequence goes on along the minus strand of LKHC01000033.1, from coordinate 3,194 downwards.
TTCGATCTCCTCGTCGATCTGGCCAACATCGGCCTCCTCGAAGCCACCGATGTCGAGGCCGCCGTCCCCGCCGGGCCGTCGTGGCTCTCGTGGACCACATCCACGGGAACCGTCGCCTCGATACCGGCCGGCGGCACCGGCACCGTGACGTTCAGCGGCAGCCTCTCCGCATCGGCTCCGGCCATCGCGGTGCAGAACTTCCTGGTCGAGATGACGGCTTCGCCGGACTGGGCCGGCCAGGATACACTGACCCTGATAGTGGGCGACTTCGGCATGTCCGAGGATGTCGAATCCGGATCGCCGGGGTGGACGCACTCGGGCGCGGGCGATCTCTGGCACGTCACGGCCTCGGCAGGCCATTCGGGTACACACTCCTGGCACTGCGGCGACCCGTCGGGCGGAGGATACGGGCCGTCGATGGATGCGGTGCTGCGAACCCCGCCGGTCTATCTTGCTCCCAACGCCGAACTGACCTTCTGGTCGCGCTTCGATCTCGCCCTCTACGGAGCGGACGGGCTCTACGTCATCATCAGCGATCCATCCGGAACCGATCGCGACACGATAGACTTCATCGGATCGGGCGGCCTGCTGGGTTCCGGCAGCGGCAGGGGCAGGAACGACATGCAGTGGCTGCCCCGTACCTACGACCTGTCCGGGCTGCGCGAGCCCGGTTCGGAAGTCCGGATCGAGTTCTCGTTCCACTCCGACGACTCTGACGAGGGCCCGGGATTCTGGCTCGACGACTTCACGCTGAACGGCTGCTACACCGGAAGCCTCGGCTTCGGGGGCGGCGCCATCCCCCGCGCGCTCTCGGCGGGCGCGCCGTGTCCCAACCCGGTGAGGGGGAGCGTCGAGATGTTCCTGGCCGTCCCGAGGTCGCCATGGACCGCCTCCGTCTTCGACACCGCGGGCAGGCTGGTCCTGCGGGAGGCTCACGAGCAGCCCTTCTGCGGCACTTACTCGCTGGACATGTCGGGCATGTCCGCGGGAGTGTACTTCATCCGCATCGAGTCGTGCGGGGCCTCCGTGGTCAGACGGGCCGTGCTTCTCGACTGACCTGTCAACCCGTTGGCGCGGGACGGACTCATCCGCGATAATCGGGCCATCCATCTTGATGCACATGACGCCCGGTCGTGCGCCGGGCGTTGGATGCTTTCCAGGGGAGGGATACAGGGAATGCTCTCGCTTCTGCTCGCCTCGATAATCGCTCTCGGCCCCGGAGACGGCTGCAGGCTCACGGACAACCTCTTCGGCTGGTACGACCCGGAGGAGACGCTGGACGAACCGGATGCGGCTCTCTACCCGGAGGAGGATCTGGCTGTCGTAGAGACGGCCATGGCCCGACTTCGCGTCTTCGAACCCATTACACAGATGCCGGGGCACCTGTTCTTCGAGGAGTCGATCTCGCTCCAGAAGCGCCAGGGGCTGGAGCAGACCGCCGCCGCCCTCTCGGACGATCCCGGCTACAGGAGCGCGGTCGCCGACTATCTCGCCGATGCTTCCATCCTGTACGAGTGGGAGGGGATGCATGAAGGCCCCCTGGCCGAGGCGGAGTACGCCGAGCGATTCCTCTCCGGGCACCCCGGGACGGTGATAGAGCCATTCCTGGTCGTGTTCCTGCTTCACAGATACCGCGCAGCCTGGGAGTGCGCCACGGTGAGGGGCGACACGACGGTTGCCGCCGAGGCGCTCGCGGCCTTCACGGGTCATTACGGTAGAGTGGCTCAGATCGCCAATCCGGTGCTCTCCCTCGTCGCCCGCGAACTGAAGGAGGCCTCTTGCGTTTACATGTACGGCGACTTCCCGGACTGGCCCCGCTGACGGAGACCGCTCTCGCATAAACACATCCGTCAGGCCGCTCAGACAAGGTACGGGCGCCGGCCTCCCGGCGCCCTCTTCATTGCGATTCCGAAGGCCCGGGGATTCTGGAAGCTCAGCCTTGAATGTCCGGTTCGGACGAATAGTACCTGATCGCACGACGCCCGATTTCACGGGTGGCGTACCAGTCGAAGGCGAATCCGATAGGCGCGCCTATCAGGGGGGCGGAACGCCTGAAGCGGGTGACGGACTTCCGGCCCAGCCTGGCGGCTATCTTGCGGCCGAGGTTTACCCAGACCTTCGCCATGACCTCCTGGGATATCTCCTTCTGCACCGCCTTGCGCGTCATGGTTTTGGAAACCTCGATCCCCAGGCGCTTGAGGGCCTCCTTGGCGGTGCCGCCGGCAAGAAGCACGAGGACGTCGGTCTTCAGTTCCGTCGGATCGATCGCCCTGCCGAATACATGGGCGATCGCGATTATCATCGCGATCTGGATCCTCCACGATGCGAGGAGGTCCGCCGGAACCATGACGGGCATGGTCGCAAATCCGCCGAGCCCGGTCGCGGCGCCTACGAGCCCGTTCTTGAAGGCCTTTCTCCGGATTATCCGGGTTGCGAGTTCGACTTCGCCTATGCCGGGATGCCGTAGCCTGATCCTCTCCACATAGAGGCCGATCCGAGGGCTGGCGGAGGCGATCATCCGATCGACCATCCTCTCGATGGCGCCTGCCCTCGAGGCCGGGTTGGACGGCCTCGAGGAAACCGGAGCCTGCGATTCTACGGGTAGATCCATGAGGGAAATATGATGGGACCGGACAAGCCGATACAGTCGGTGATGGATCAGGGCATCTTCCCGGTTCCGCCGGGAGAACGGACTCCTTCGGTGCTGCACGGCGCCCGTGCCCGCGCCGTTCTTGCCGAGCCGTCGACACGGGAGTAGAATTGACCGGGTTCGAGTATAATCGATGGACTCGAACCGGGAGGTTGATTTTGGCGCAATGCAGGGCGAACGACTGGCGGAGACTCCTCGAGGAGGTGCGGAGCGCCGCGGCCAGGCTCCGCGGCAGGACGGACCCGATGGCCCGATGCCTGAACGAGGCCGCGTCCCGGATCCTCTACCTCGCGGCGATGGAGGAGAGGCTGGACGACGAGTATTTCGAAACAGCCCCCATGGATCTCCTCGAACGCGACAACGCCGCGTTGTTCCCGATCATCGAGGGCGACGACTATGCGACGAGCCTCGTGAACCCCACGGTTGCGATCCGTGAACTCGGCCGCGAGCCGGGTCAGGCGTTCGCGGGCTGGAGGTTGCTGATCGAATCCTGCACCAACGCCGTGTTCCGGCACGACCTGGACAGACTCTGCCTTGTATTCGG
>LKHC01000032.1 GCA_001618605.1 Candidatus Fermentibacter danicus | reverse complement strand
ACCTGGAGAGGATGGATCCGGCCTTCACCTTCTACCGAGATACCGTCTTCGCAGCAGTTCCAGGCGACCGCCGATACCTGTACCGGTTCGGCGTGAGGATAACCCCCGCGGACATGGACATGGCGACCCACGTCGAGGGGCTTTCGCACGAGAAGGCGGACCTGATGGCCCGCTCGATCGTGGGCAGCTTCGTGCTCGGATTCGAGATGGACGGGAAGGATCTGTCGCGGAAGAAGACGGCATCACTCCACATCCCAGCGGGATTCGAGAGGATAGGCAGGAAGATCGACGCAGAGATGACCAGGCACTCGCTCAGAACGGTCTTCAGCGGGATAACGGTCAGGCAGAGGAACCGCCAGTTGAACTACGACCACAGGTTCGACTGGGCGCTGTTCCTCGACGCGCCGACACTCGATTCCTTCATGGCGGACGCCCGCAGGGGCTGCGAAGAGGCCGGCTCCCGTCCGGCCGCCTACTCCGGCCCGATGCTGATCGGCACCTTCGGCGAGGAACCCTTCACCCCCATCCCGAACCCCGATGCCGTCTCGCCTTCGGACGAGGCGAACGCTCTCTATAACGAACTTTCCATGAAGATGAGCGAGATGATGGACGGCTTCTGTCCCAGGGCGGAGACGGGCTTCGTGATGGCCGACTTCCCCGGCCCGGAGATCAGGGGCGACTTCAGGGCCATATTCGACGAAACCGTCGAGATGAACACCCTGGACAACGACGAGTACATGGCCATCCACAAGGTTCTCATCGACGCCCTCGACTCCGGCGACAGGGTGAGGGTGAAGGGTGCGGCCGGCAACAGGACCGACCTCGAGATCGCCCTCCATCACCTGGACGACCCCTCCAGGCAGACCAACTTCGTCAACTGCGTCGCGACCGTGAACATACCGGTCGGAGAGGTCTTCACCTCGCCCGTGCTGAAGGGCTCGAACGGCATCCTGCACGTGGAGGAGGCTTTTCTCGAAGGCCTCAAATACAGGGATCTCGTGATCGAGTTCAGGGACGGGTACATTGCGGACTACGGCTGCGCCAACTTCCCCGATCCCGAGGAAGGCAGGAAGTACATATACGAGAACCTGATCCACCCGCACAAAACCCTTCCGATCGGCGAGTTCGCCATAGGCACCAACACGTTCGCATACAGGATGGCGACGAAGCATGGGATCATGGATCTCCTGCCCGTCCTGATTCTCGAGAAGACAGGACCGCACGTCGCGATCGGCGACACGTGCTTCTTCATGGAGGAGGACCATCCCGTCCACAACCCGCTGGACGGCAAGGAGGTGATAGCCCGGGAGAACGAGAAGTCCCGCCTCCGGAAAACCAATCCGATGGAGGCGTACACCTTCAAGCACACCGACATCACTCTGCCTTACAGGACTCTCGGCAGCATCTCGGCGGTT
>LKHC01000031.1 GCA_001618605.1 Candidatus Fermentibacter danicus | reverse complement strand
TGCTCCGATCCTCTCCTCCACCGTTCGATCGCATCCGCACGATCCGGCAGAACATATCCTGTCGACGTGCCGAGCGCCGAGTACGACGGGCGCCTCGCCGGAAGGCCGAGGTCCGCCCACCTCACAGGCTCGATCGAATCCCCGCCTCCGAGTTCGCGTGCGATCCCGAGAGGGCTTTCGGGGCCTGGATTCACTGCGTGGACGAGGCCGGTACACCCGTCCGAGATCATCGCAAGGACAGCCTCGACCAGATCCGGGGCATACGTGACGCATGCCACCTGATCCGCGACAGCCCTTACTTTGCCGCCCGACGCGATGCGGCTCCGGAGCCTCGGCACCAGGCCGGCATCCCCCGCGAAGAGCCAGGATGTCCTTATCACGAGCACGCTACTCCCGGACCGGAGGGCGGCCTTCTCGCCCGCCAGCTTGCTTTCGGCGTATGCATTAGCAGGGCTGACGGGATCGTCCTCCAGTAACGGCCTCACGCCCGGCCCGGTGAAGACGTGGTCAGTGCTGAAGGTGACAAGCCTGGGACAAACGGCGGACAGATCCTCCACGGCGGAGGCGTGGAGAGCGAAGGCCGCCTCCCTGTGGGTCTCGCAATAATCCACATCCGTGATCGCGGCGCAGTTCAGGACGGTCTCCGCCCCGCTGTCCGCCACGAGCGCGGCGATCGCCCCGCGCCCGGAGGTGAGATCGAAGTCCGGGAGGTCCACGCCACGGACTCTGCCGGCGAGCCTCCTCATGAAGAGGCTTCCGAGGAGCCCCCGGCTTCCGATCACGAGGAATCCGCCCACTCTAGTCAATCCCGCCGGACGGGAGTCCGGAGTTTTCGAGAATTGCCGCAGGGTTACCGCACGTCATGGCCTCCCAGCCTCTCCTGCCGGCCCTGGCGCAGATCTCGTCCTCGAAGGAGGCGAGAGTCCCGTTCCCCGGAGCGTGGCAGTCGCTGGCAAAGATGTCGCAAAGGCCGTCGGCCATCAATCCGAAGGCCGTATCCCTGACGGCCCGGCCTCCTCTTTCGAGGCTCCTCCCGCTCACCTGGCACCGCACTCCCGCCTTCCGCAGGCCCGCCAGCCTGCCGGGGCGCCTTGCGCACCAGGGGTATCTCTCCGGATGCGCGAGCAGGATTCCCGTCCGGAAGCGGGAGAGCGAAAGCAGCCTGAGGAGGCTGAAGGGCCACGCGAGCCGCTGCGGAAGCTCCACCAGCACCCATTCGGAGCCGGGATATGTCGGCAGGGCGGCGGCTCTGGAGCGGTTCGCCATCCCGTCCAGGAGGACTTCGGCCCCGAAACCGACCCGCAGCCCGGGCACTTCGCGCCTCGCGAAGACCGCGAACTCGGTCGTCCTCCTCCCGAGGAAGCCCCTGCCGCGAGAAGCGCCCATCCTGACGTGCGGAGTCGCTATCAGAGTCAGATCGCCGTGCGCCGAATCGAAGGCCTCGTGCAGCATCGCCGCGGAAGCCTCCCAGGATGCCGCCCCGTCGTCCACGCCCGGGATCGGGTGGCAGTGCAGATCCGTCAGACGCGTGCGCATCCGCCTGCCTCGATCCGGCCCGATCCGGGAAGGGGTTTCTGCGGAAGGATCTCGAGGGCCGCCCGCGCACCGCGGAGAGCCCTGATCCTTACCAGAGAGGCGGGACGGCCCTGCGGGCCGAAGGGCTGGATCTCGAAGGGGCCCATGTCGAATGCGCTGCAGGTCACGAGCATTTCCTCCAGTGAGCGCGGTCTCCCGATCGTTCTGAACTCCCCGCCCTCCTCCAGCAGATGCGAGGCGGCCCGGTAGAACAGAGGAAGCGCCAGGGGGCCGGCGATCCGGGCCTGTTCCCTCGNNGTCACCACCGAGGCGATCCCGGCCGGAAGGGCCGACGTCGCCCTGGCGACGTCGCAGCAGACCCTCATGGCCCCGGGTATTTCGCACAAGGCCAGCAGCTCCGGGTTCACATCCAGCATCAGCCACCTGACGGAGCCGTCGGCGACGAACCGGGCCACTCCGCCCGAGCCTGCGCCGAGGTCCGCCGCGAGCCCTCCGTCCCTGACGCGAAGACCCTCGGCAAGCGCGGCGGTGTCGGAAGTCGGACCCGCCGGGTTCACTTCAGCGGTACTCGGCCTTTGTGACGCCCCAGGTGCGGAGGCTGTCGCCCGAGGATTCCAGGCGGCTGTCCTCCCATCTGCTGATGTACCAGTAGTGCTGGTCGTCCTCGACTAGAGTGATCCTCGCCCTTCCCTCGGCGGGGGATCCCCAGGGGGCATGACTGCTGCTGGAGACGACGATGCTGTAGTCCCTCCAGATGGTGGCGCTGTCCAGAGGAGAGGCCGGGTCGGGATAGCCGGAGACGCCCGTGAAGGAGGCTTCGACCAGGCTCTCGGCGGGCAGGGAGTCGCCCTGCGTCGACAGCAGCAGCGCGCTCACCGCGTTGTACTCCGCGTCGTAGCCCCAGTCGTCGAAGACGTAGTAGTACGGGGCGGCTCCGAACTCGACGACGTCCGCCGGGTCGGCGTCGAAGACGAACGAGGAGTCGAGGCAGGTCATGTAGGCAGCGTAGTCGAGGGTCTCGAGGGCGAGATCCAGGTTGTACATGACGGCCGAGGGGGATGTGGGAGTCTGTGGAGGATTCTGCGGATTCTCGGGGTACTCCGGATCGCGCGGGTCGAAGAGGGAGCATCCCGGGATCAGCAGGATCAGAACCGTCAGAAAAACGACGGCGCGGCTAGAAACGATAGTTGAAACCGACCGATGCATTCCAGTAGCTTGGCCTTTCATCCGTATAGAACGTCCTTGTCAGATTGAGGGAGAGGAGGCCGCTGCCCAGGGCCATCCGCGTTCTCAGGCCGACGTGATGTAGGTTGTCCTCGCGGGGAGCGATGAAGGAGGCGAGATACTTCCGCCTGGAGTACTCGTAGGAATAGCTGGGAGTGATCCCGATGGTACGGCCCATGTGGAACCCTGAATTGACGGTCAGCGTGCTGTTTATGCTCTCCTCGGACCTGCTGTAGAGCGCATCCGCGAAGCTCCCCTGGTCCTGGAAGCGGAGGACATGCTGGAATCCGAGAGTGGTGGAGTCGGAGGAAAGCCTCTGGAACTGGAAGTTCGACTGCATCCTCCTGAAGAGGAGGTCGTTGGCGGTCGAGACTTCCGGGAACCTGTAGGTGGTGTAGTCCGCACTGATCTCCAGGGTGTGCGAGACGTCCCAGCCCGAACCCAGGTCGTATCTGTAGCCCGGTGAGACCGCGTATCTGGCCGAGTTGCGCGAATTGCCCGAATACTCCGACTTGAGGTAGATGGTTTCGGAGTTCTGCCCGGAGACGACTCCCAGGAGTGTCAGCCGGCTGGAAACGGGTATCTCGGCCTTCACCGAAAGAACCTCGCGCAGCTCGTCCCTGTCGCTGTTGTCCTGGTCGAGACCCCCGAAACCGGGCCAGGTTCCCATGGTGTCGTATCGCCTTAGCTGGATGCTTCTCTGGAAGACGACGCTGGACCGGCCCGGAGTGTACGTGAGCGTGGCATTGAGCCTCCTGTCGTCGGCGATATCGTAGACATCGTACAGATCGCCGCCCATGAAGCCGGTCCTCTTCTTGTCGCTCCTGTCCACCGCGCGGGAGAGGTCGATATCGAGCGACAGGTCTTCGTTCATCATCCAGCCGACGACCCCCGATATTCTCCGGCCGCGCTCCAGCCTGTCCCTCGGATCCTCGACGCCGGGCCGGCTCTCATACTCCCAGTATCTCTTCGACCAGTTCCAGCCGGTGCTGACCTGCATCGACACGGCTTCGGAGAATCGAGGGAGGGTGAAGGTGACGGAGTGGCGCCAGTCCTGCTGCCTCTGGCTGTAACCGGAGTCGGTAAAGGTGGAGAACAACCTTGTGGCGCCGATCTCCACGCTCATCGACCCGCCTTCGAAAAGCCCGGGCAGCGAGTAGTTCATCCGGGCCGCAAGATCGTCGTTCCCGTTCTCCCTCTGCTGGCCCATGATCCTGTTCTCGCTGAGGGAGATGCTCGATGCGAGCCGCGAGAACAGCGGCTTCTGGACCGAGATGTTGAAGTTGCGGACTCCGCCGTCGTCATGCCTGGCGATCGTGCTGTCGCCCAGGCTCTCGTCCGAATCCATGAAGTGGAATCCGAGGCCGATCTGCACGGACGCCCAACTGGCCGGGGCGTATCTGATCTGCCCCGTGGCCGTGTTCTCGACCTTGTCCAGGATGGTATCGCCGAACCTCTCCTCTATCTGGATGACCCGCGTGACGGTGGATGCGAGTTCGATCCTGTCCATGGGGGTCCATCTCAGGCTTGCGTTTCCCGTCCTGCCGTCCACGAAGCGGTCCAGGTCGATGCTGCGGTTGGCGGTGAACGCAGCGTCCACGTTCATGCTGACGTTCCTGGAGACTTCCTGGGAGAAGGAGAACGAATTGGTGAGCTTGCTGGTCTCCTTGAACTGGGCCAGCTCCATGTTGTACCCTACGTTGTAGGCTGCTGCGGGAAGGGCGGCAAAAAGGGCCACGGCGATCGATCGCTTCAGCATCCTTCAATCTCCGCTATTCTCATGAAACACTCGGGAGGAAGCTGTTCCGCCCGCATCCCGGAATCTATGCCGGCGAGGCTCAGGACGGTAGCGGCACGATCCCGGCCTAGGGCGGACGCCAGGTTGTTCAGTATCGTCTTCCGCCTCCTGGAGAAGCAGATGGCGACGATTCTCCTGTAGGCGCCGGCGAGTTCGGCCGGCACGAGGGGAACGGGTCTCCTCTCCAGGACGAGAACCTTCGAGGATATGGAGGGGCGCGGGTAGAAATCCTCCGGACCGGCGTCGAGGAGATGTCTGGCCGTGAAGCGGGGCCAGAGTCCGAGGGCCAGCCTGCCGTACTCCTTCCCCCCGGGCGAGGCGGTCACGCGGTCCGCCAGCTCGGCCTGGAGCATCACCACCGCTGTCTTCACAGTCTCGAACGCCGGTTCCGTCAGACGGAAGAGGGCCGGGGTCGAGATGCCGTATGGCAGGTTGGCGGCCAGCGCTGCGAACGGGTGGCCGGGGAGCCGCGATGGGTCTATCGCGAGGAAGTCACCCCGCACCACCTCCAGCGCATGGCCGGCGAATACCGACTCCAGCCGGTCGGCCATCAGATGCGACACCTCCACGGCCGTCACGGTGCGGTCAGCGGAGAGGAGGAATCCGGTGAGCGCACCGAGGCCCGGCCCTATCTCGAGAATGCTTCCGGAGGGACAGGCCGATGCGATCCGGGCCGCGACAGACTCGTTCACGAGGAAGTTCTGCCCCAGCAGGCGGTTCGGGACGAGGCCGATCCCGGCCAGGGCGCGCCTGACCTGATCGCTGTTCACCGGAAGCCTCTGACGGTCAGATCGTGTCCCAGAAGGGCGGCTGCGGCCCTTACCCTGTCGAGGTCGACCCCGTCGAACGCGACGGCGGTCAGCCTCACGCCCACGCCGGCGGAGGAGGCGAGCCGCACGAATTCGTCGAGTCTCGCCCATGCGTCGCCCGCTGCGGGGGACGGGCGGCAGAGAGCCTCGTAAGAGCACTGATCCCAGGCGTTCAGGCTAATGCTCACCGAATCGAACAGGCGTATGAGACGGAGAGCCTCGTCCCTCCCGGAGAAGCAGAGCATCAGGCCGTTCGTGTCCAGCCGCAGCCTCCATCCGGCCGACCTCGCGAGGACGGCGGCGCGGGCTAGCAGCCCGGGTCGGGCGGTGGGTTCGCCGTATCCGCAGAAGACCAGTTCCTCCAGGCCTTCGCGGGGGAGCCTCGATATCGATCCCAGGACGCGGGACTCCTCCGGCTCGACCCCGCCGTGATCGAGCAGATAGCCGCCCAGGCCGGGTGAGATGTTCCTGATGCAGAACCGGCAGGAGTTGCAGCACTTTCCGGTCAGGTTCACGTAGGCCCGGCGGCCCAGTACGTAGATCACGGAAGGGCGCCTGCAGGGGCCCTGCAGGAACGCCCTTTCGGCATTGCCCAGAAGCGTGCGGAAGGTCTCCCCGACCGGCTCGCCCCGGGCTTCGGCGATCCTCCGCGCGGTATGAACGACGAAGGCGGGCTCGCACGTCCTGCCCCTGACGGGCTCGGGAGCCATGTAGGGGCTGTCCGTCTCGACGAGGACCAGGGAGCGAGGGAGGCGGGCCGCCGTCTCTCTGAGAGCTTCGTTGCGACGGAAGGTGAGCGCGCCCGAGAAGCTGGTGTAGAAGCCCCGGGAGGCCGCCGCGAGAGCGGCGTCCGCAGGGCCGGTATAGCAGTGGAGAATCACCGGATGGCTGCAATGCGAAGGCAGGATCGACAGAAGCGTCTCCTCCGCGCGGCGGCTGTGACAGATCAGCGGGAGGTCGAGATCGCGGGCCAGGGAGACATGCCTCTCGAAGAGGACGGTCTGGAGTTCCATCGGAGGAGCGCCCGGATTCGAATCCAGCCCGGTCTCGCCGATGGCGCAGACCCCCGGTTCGAACGCGAGCCTCTCGATCTCGCCGAATTCGTCCGCGCAGGACGATGCTTCGGAAGGGTGGATGCCCACGGCGGCCCTGACCCGGTCGAAACCGGCGGCGATCCTCACGGACTCACGGCTGGTCGCCGCGTCGATCCCGGGGCAGACCATCCAGGCCAGGCCCGGCGCCTCCGTCGCCTCCGGCAGCCTCTCGACCAGCCCCGGGAGGTAGAGATGACAGTGGGTGTCGGCGGTTTCCGGGACGGCTCCGCTGCCGAGGGTCAGTCCAGCCTCACAATCACGTCGTCCCTGTCGGGACCGGTCGATATGAGGCGGACCGGTGCGCGGCAGAACCTCTCGACGAATTCGACGTAGTCACGGGCGGCGGCGGGAAGGGCGTCCCATGAGCGTTCGCCTGCGATGTCCCCGGTCCAGCCGGGCAGGGTCCGGTAGACGGGCCTGCATTGCGCGAGCCCTCTGCCCATCCTGACCTCTCCGTCGGGGATTCCCTCGTATCCGGTGCACACCTTCAGCTCGGGCAGACCTCCGAGAACGTCGAGCAGGGTGAGGGCGATCCAGGAGCAGCCGTTCACCCTCACGGAGTATCTCATGAGGAAGGCGTCCAGCCAGCCGCAGCGGCGCGGTCTTCCGGTAGTCGCACCGTATTCGTTCCCCCTGATCCGGAGCCGTTCCCCGGTTTCGTCGGAAAGCTCGGTGGGGAACGGGCCGGCGCCTACCCTGGTGGAATAGGCCTTGACGACTCCGGCGACTTCGGCGCACAGGGGGCCTATGCCGAGGCTCTGAAAGGCGTATGGCGCGGTGCACGATCCGGACGTGACGAACGGATAGGTGCCGTGGTCGGGGTCCAGGAGGGTTCCCTGGGCGCCCTCCGCTATCACGGTGCCGCCCTCGTCGAGAATGGAGCCGATCAGGAGGCCGACGTCCGATGCCATGGCNNGCGGAATCCAGGACGGCTTCCGCCTCGGCGGCGGCAGCCCGGGACGCGGCCTCGAGCGAGGCCCGGTCGGAGGCATCCTCCAGGCGTATTCCCCTCCTGGCGAACTTGCGGACATAGGCCGGTCCGATTCCGCGGCCTGTCGTGCCGATCGCTCCGGCCCCCCGGCGGCGTTCCTCGGATTCGTCGATCAGCCTGTAGGCGGGATGTACGAGGTGGGCGGAATGGGCGACATGCAGCCTGTCGTCGACAGGACAGCCGATCGAGGACAGGGTTCCTATCTCCTCGAGCATGGCCACCGGGTCCACCACGCATCCCGAGCCGACGAAGCCGGCCGTCCCGGGTCTCAGCATGCCCGAAGGCACCTGATGGAGGACCACGGTGGTCTCGCCGGCCTTCACCGTATGCCCGGCGTTGGCGCCTCCGGAGAACCTCGCGACCGCGTCGGCATCCGAGGCCAGATGATCGACGATCTTCCCTTTTCCCTCGTCACCCCAGCCGAGACCTACGATTATCCGAAGAGGCATTGCAACCTCCAGTCAGCGGCGGAGAGCCGGCGGCGGGACTTCAGCCCGCCCTCTGCGGCCTGGCGCGCTTCCTGACCTTCGCGGGCCCGGTACCGTCCCGCACGCACTCCGGCGTCACGACGATCTTTCTGATCGAGTCCCGCTCGGACGGAAGAGAATACATGGATTCGAGCAGAATCCTCTCCATGATGGAGCGCAGTCCACGCGCCCCGCTCTCCGTCCGGAGGGCGAGGCGGGCGATCTCGAAGAGGGCTTCGCGGGAGATGTCGAGCTCTACGCCCTCGAGCTTGAAGAAATAGGAATACTGCTTCACCAGGGCATTCCTGGGCTCGGTCAGCACCCTGACGAGCGCTTCCTCGTCGAGGTTGTCGAGTGCGACCGTGACCGGGAGCCTGCCGACCAGCTCGGGGATGATCCCGAAGCGCACCAGGTCGTGGTGTTCGACGAAATCGAGCGGGTTCAGTCCACCGGGGTTCCTGGCGTCGCCCCTGCGCAGTTCTTCCGCTCCGAAGCCGATGCTCTTCCGGGAGAGTCTCTTCTCCACGATTCCGGACAGGCCGTGGAAGGAGCCGCCGCAGATGAAGAGGATGTTGGTGGTGTCTATCGAGATGTTCTCCTGGTAGGGATGCTTGCGCCCGCCCTGGGGCGGGACGCTGGCCACGGTGCCTTCGATGATCTTCAGCAGGGCCTGCTGCACTCCCTCGCCCGAGACGTCCCTCGTTATGGAGGCGTTCTCAGACTTGCGGGAGATCTTGTCGATCTCGTCGATGTAGATGATGCCCTGCTGGGCCCGCTTCACGTCCATCCCGGTCACCTGGAGGAGCCTGAGGAGTATGTTCTCGACATCCTCTCCGACGTATCC
>LKHC01000030.1 GCA_001618605.1 Candidatus Fermentibacter danicus | reverse complement strand
CCTCCGGAAAATGAAACCATGGCCCCTCCGGGGGCCGGCGGAGGTTCTATGGGTTTTGCCGGAAGAAGCATAATCTCGCTGCACGACATGACAGCCGGCGATCTGAACAGGATCATCGAGGCCACCTACGACACGAAGTCGGGCCGGGAATCGGGCTTTCTCCGAGGGAAGACCATCGCGGTGATGTTCTTCGAACCCTCTACCAGGACGAGGCTGTCCTTCGAATCCGCAATCCAGCGCAGCGGGGGAACCGTCATCGGCTTCGCTAACCCCACCTCCTCGTCTCAGAGCAAGGGCGAGTCCTTCGCCGACACCATCCGCACGGTCACCGGCTATTGCGATGCGATGGTGATCAGGCATCCGGTGGAGGGTTCCGCCCGGCTCGCGTCCGACATTGCGACGGTACCCGTGGTCAACGCCGGAGACGGTGCAAACCAGCACCCTACGCAGACCTTCCTCGACCTCTTCACGATGTGGGAGTCCTTTGGCCGGCTCGACGGGCTGCACATAGGCATGCTCGGGGACCTCAAATACGGGCGGACGGTTCACTCCCTGGCCACCGCCATGTCGATGTTCGGCGCCAGGATGACCTTCATCTCGCCCCATACGCTCCAGATGCCGGACATGATCAAGCGCGAGCTGACCGAGGCCGGTATCGGATTCCGCGAGGTCCGTCAGCCGGAGGAGGCCGGGGACGATCTCGATGTCCTCTACGTGACCCGCATCCAGAGAGAGCGCTTCGGCGATCCTCAGGAGTACGAGAGCGTGGCTCACAGTTTCCGGATAACTTCGGAGACGGTCCGCAGCCTCGGAGGGCGCGTGCTGGTGATGCACCCCCTGCCCAGGGTCGACGAGATATCGGAGGACGTGGACCTTCTGCCGAACGCCATCTACTTCAGGCAGGCGCACAACGGCATCCCGACCCGGCAGGCCCTGCTCGGGCTGGTCACCGGAGGTATTTCGTGACTGAGAGAGCCTACAAGGTCTATGCTATCGACAACGGGACCGTGATCGACCACATTCCCACCCCGCTGGCGCTGCGGGTGGTGAAGATCCTCGGCCTCGGCAACGAGGGCATACTCACGATAGGGATGGGCTTCATGTCCAAGAGGCTGCCCCACGGCAAGGACATCGTAAAGATCGAGAACAAGGTACTCTCCACCGAGGAAACCGACATGATCGCCCTCATCGCCCCAGAAGCCACGATAAACATCATCCACGGAGGGAAAGTGATCGAGAAGAGGCAGATAAGCCTCCCCGACGGGATAAGGGGGGTCATGAGATGTCCCAATCCAAACTGCGCCACCAACATCCTCGGCGCTCCAAGGGTGTTCGGGCTCGAATCCAGGGATGGCCCGCTCTACCGCTGCAGATACTGCGAGCGCACCACCAGGGTGGAGCCGGATCTGCTCATCACCTCCGCAGGGCTCTGATCAGTTGAGGCCGACCGGCGCTCCTCCAGCCCGCTCCCTCCGTCTGGGAAGGGCCGACCTTATCATGGCGGGCTGCTGCATCCTCGCCGCAGCCGCGCTCCTGGTTGTGATGGGAGACCTGCCGGTCTTCGGCGACGGCTGGGCCTACGGCTATCGCTCGGCCAGGTGGATCGCAACGCACGGCATGCAACCCGTCCCCTCCGGAACCGGCAGGGGCGAGATGGCGATGGGACATCCCACTCTCATGCTCTGGTCCTGGGCACTGCTGATGAGGATACTCGGCGACACACCCCTGGTGGCGCATCTGATACCGGCGATCATGACAGCTCTCGCACTGTGGGGAACGTACCTGTACGGAAGGCTCGCCGGCGGCAGGGCGACCGGGATGTGGGCCTCGATCATCCTCCTGTGCAGCCCGCTGTTCCTGGCGCAATCCCTTCAGCCGCTCCAGGACGTAGGGTTCACGGCTCTCGCCGTTCTGGCGATGACGGAGTACGGACATGGCAGGAATACCAGGGCCGCGGTGCTCACGGCGCTGGCGACCGCCTTCAGGGAACAGGCGCTGCTCCTGGCCGGCTCCTTCATACTGGTGGAACTGGCGCGGAACGGCCTCTCGAAACCGCGCAGGCTCCTGATCCATCTTCTCTCCCCCGGCGTATTCCTCCTTACCGGGCTGGGCAACCTGGCATACAACGGATTCTTCCTGTTCAGGACTTATCTCGGCGAGGCCAAGGAACTCGAAAGCGGCTGGTTCCTCCCCAGGCTCCGTTTTTTTGCAGGACATCTGCTCTGCCATGACGGCAGATGGCTCCCACTCACGGCCGGCATCGCTCTCACCCTGTCCAGACAGACCAGGAAGGCCCCCTCCGCGACGGCGGTGCTGCTTCTTCTGGCCCCTGCGGTGCTCTTCCCGCCGGGACGGCTCCTCTTCCTGGCCGTGATAGGGATCGCGGGGCTGCTCGCGTTGGCGCGGGAGGGCCGGATGCCCGATCCGGCCGTGCTCCCGGCGATCGTCTTCGTGTTAGCCATGATCGCTTTCCATGTCATGATCGTAGCGATCGCCCCCGATCCGCAGCTTAACCTCTACAGGTACGTACTCGCGGCCTATCCGGCGGTGATCGTCTGCACTCTGGCGCTCCTTCGGAAGAAGGGCGGCGTGAAACTGCTCCACTCCGCCGGCGCCGTCACGGCGGCTCTCGGCGTCGCCGCCTGCTTCAACGTGATCCCCTTCCAGCTCGACGCCACTCCGATGGGCCTCGCATGGGTCTACGACACGCGCGAGCTGGTCCGGACGGCTTCGGC
Source organism: Candidatus Fermentibacter danicus (assembly GCA_001618605.1). Lineage (GTDB taxonomy): Bacteria > Fermentibacterota > Fermentibacteria > Fermentibacterales > Fermentibacteraceae > Fermentibacter > Fermentibacter danicus. Next base: position 2,907 of record LKHC01000030.1, on the reverse strand, counting down.
TGCGGGCGACACGGTCATCGCATCCGAAACGGAGTACCCCATGTTCCGCGACCCCGCCCTGGGCTACACTGATGAGCCCATGCCCGCGAGGTTGCTCGGCGAGGGGCGGCTCGAGCCCGGTACGGCCTACACCCTCCTCAGACCGATGGAGAACGATCCCTCTTTCGACTCGCTGCTCTCCTCCATGATGACCGAGGAAATGTCGATCACTCCACTGGCCCGCATGAAGCGCGGCGAAGCGGTTCAATCGCTCTTCAGGCTGGAACCGGCAAGGTGAGAGTCTGCCTCCTTCAGCCCCCCAGGCCGGGAGGGCGGGGGACGAATCTGCTCCCGCCCATGGGGCTTCTGTATCTCGCCTCGTCCCTCGAGAGGGCGGGGCATGAAGCAGCGCTTGTGGATGCAGCTCTGCGCGGGCTATCCGGAGCGGAACTCGCGCGTGCCATAGCGGATTGTTCGCCGGATATCCTGATGGTCACCTCGTTCACCTCCGACGTGGCCGTTCTCGCCCGTGAGCTGCCCTCCGTCATCGACATGCTGCCTGAAGGGACCAGGCTGTGGCTGGGCGGACCGCACGCATCGTGCAGAGGGCCTGCCGCCTTCGAGGATCTGCCGTTCTTCGACGCCGTCTTCGTGGGCGAATCCGAAGAAACCGCGATCCATGCCCTGACCGCCCTCCCTTCGGAGGTGGACATCCCGGGGGTCATCTGGAAATCGCATCCTTCGCCCGTCAAACCGTCTTCCATCGCCGATCTGTCGACGCTTCCCCTTCCCGCCTGGCATCTCGCCCCCCCGGGGTGCTACCGGGGCCTCCCGAACGGCGTGATCCTCAGGCGTCTTCCGTACGCCCCGGTGATCACGACCCGGGGCTGCCCCTACGGATGCACCTTCTGCGCCGGATTCCGCGTCACGGGCAGGAAGATCAGGCACAGACCCCTGGAGATGGTCTGGGAGGAGATCGAGCTGCTCCGGAAGAATTACGGCGTGAAGGAGATCCACATCGAGGACGACAACTTCACGTTCGACAGGGAGTACGCCATGGCCTTCTGCAGGGAGGCCATCGACAGGCGCACTGGACTCCTGTTCTCGACTCCGAACGGGGTCAGGCTGGACAGGCTCGATCCGGAACTCCTCGGGGCGATGAAGCGGGCAGGATGGTACGTGATCCACTGCGGCATCGAATCCGGTTCGGACCGCATCCTGAAGAGCGTACGCAAGGACACCGACACGGCCGCGATAAGGAAGGCCATCGCCATGATACGCGAGGCCGGCCTGCCCGTAGCGGGCTACTTCATCCTGGGCCTCCCCGGAGAAACACGGGAAGACATTGAAAAGACCATCTCCTTCGCTTCATCGAGCGGTCTTGCATGGGCTCATTTCGCTTCGTTCCTCCCGATCCCCGGATCGGAGGCCGGAGATGCCTACATAGCCAGGCACGGCATTCCCGGGGGTTCCTGGGACACCTTCCACAACACCGCCTGTCCCGCTCCTCCCGACGGCATGACAGCAGCCGAACTGAAGAAACTCCAGAGAAATGCCTTCACTTCCTTCTATCTGAGGCCGGGACCCATCGCCAGGTCCATCCCGCTGCTCTTCCACAGAGGCCTGGCGGGCCGGCTCGCCAGGAGGGCTTCGGCATATCTCCTAACAAACCGGACACGCAGCGGAGGTGAATCCCGATGATCGCTGGAAAGACTGTCTCACTGGTCATCCCCGCCCACAACGAGGAGAAGGGCCTGCTCCGGGTCCTGGCTGCCGTGCCCGAGGGGATCGACGAGATAATCGTCGTCGACAACGCCTCCACCGACTCGACGGCTGCCGTCGCGGCATCCTTCGGCCCCCGGGTCCGCGTGGTCCCTCAGCCTGAAAAAGGGTACGGAAGCGCCTACATGGCCGGCCTCCCGGCCTCCACAAGCGAGATTCTGACCACTGCGGACGCCGACGGAACATATCCGGTCGAACTCATACCGTTTCTGGTAGAGAAACTCGAAGGAGGCGGCTGGGACTTCATCTCGGCCAGGCGCGTGGCCGACGACAGGGCCGGCAATTTCAACAACATCCTGAGGTTCTCGGGCAATGCGATCCTAACGGCGTGGACCGTGATTCTGTTCTGGAAGTTCATCAGGGACAGCCAGTCCGGAATGTGGGTCTTCAGGAAGAGCGTCCTGGATAGATTGAAGCTGACCAGCCGCGGCATGCCCTTCTCCGAGGAGATCAAGATCGAGGCTTGGAGAGCCAGAGGAGTCCGCTGCTGCGAAGTACCTGTCCCCTTCAGCTATTCCACGCGCCTTGGGGAGGCCAAGCTGAGGCTCTGGAGAGACGGCGCCAGGAACCTGGCTTTCCTGTTCGCCAAGCGGTTCGGCATCCCCATGACCGGCGCCTGATAGGCGGTGCATGCATTTCAGCTTCTCCCACCGTCGGGGACTCCGTGAGAGGTGAAGTATCGATCGACGAAGCTGTCCCAGATTGTCCCGCCTCCGGCCAGATGCACGATCCCCTCGACCTGAGTCCCGGGTGCGACCGTCTGATTCCCGATAAACCTTGCCAGCGCATCGTTTTCATTGACAGCGAAAATGACCAGCTCCGTCCCTTCTTCTTCACCGGAAAGCGTTATCCTTTGTCCTGCGTGCAGTACATCAACGACTTCGTCAACGAGGGTCAGCCTCAACACACCGTCCTCTTCGAAGTATCCCGTGAATCGTGTGGTTACCTCCAGACGGCAGGTCGACATGATAATCACAGCAATCGCGGTTAATACGACCGTGATGAGGAATAGCACATTCGACATCATCAGCGCCTTCCCCGCTTCATCATGGTTTTTACTCATGACTCGCCCCTCTGAATATTTGCTTTCCAAACAGATCCCTGTAGGCTGCGGAGGTTTCGAGGAGACAGGCATGGTCGCCCTCC
>LKHC01000029.1 GCA_001618605.1 Candidatus Fermentibacter danicus | reverse complement strand
GCCTTCGTTGGCGGAGGTGGTCTGTCTCGTGATGACCCTGATCCCGTTCGAGAGGGTGAACTCCTCCACGTCGGAGGGCACGGAGGCGAAGGCCGTCGAAGCGGCCAGCAGGATTGCGGCGGACACACTCATTCGGGGCACCCCCCTCCGTCGGGAGACAGTATGAAGGTCACGCGGGGCCTCCCGGAGACGTATTCGTCCAGGAAGGCGGTGATGTCTTCCATGGAAACGGAGGCCAGACTGTCGAGATAGGTGTCGTAGTACCCGAGTCCGCCGCCCACCACCCACCAGAACGCCAGGGATTCGACGGCGACGTCGTAGGAGGTCTCCTCCGAGAGCAGTCTGTGTCTCCTGAGGCTCTCGGTGGCGGCGTGCAGATCGTATCCCTCGTAGTAGGAGGGGGAGAGGAGCTGCTCGATCTCCATTTCGAGGGCTTCCACGGCTTCGGCGGACCTGCCGGGCCTGGGCGTGCCGTAGAAGGAGATCACCGGGGCGTACCTCTGGGTGTAGAATCCGGCCGAGATGTCCATGAAGGGCCCGTTGGTAACGAGGTCGCGATAGAACTCGCCGTTCATCATGTCGAGGCAGGTTCCCCACACGTCTGCGGCGTAGGTGGCGGAGGGATCGGTGACGAGCGAGGGACCGGCGTAGTCGATCGAGACAAGCTCGACGCCAGGGATCGTGGGGACCGTGACTGTCGTGTCACGGTCCATCTCCACCAGCATGGGCAGGGCGTCGTAGTCGCTCCTTCCACCGTACTCCCAGGGCGACATCCAGCGCTCCGCCAGGGCGAAGGCGCTGTCCGCGTCCACACTGCCGGCGATGATGAGCGCACAGTTGTCGGGGGTGTAGTAGCTGGCCCTGAAGGCGTCCATGACGCTCCTGTCGGCGCTCGTGATCACCTCCGGCAGCCCGATGCCGTTCGATCTCCACGGGGCGGAGGGGAAAAGCACCGACTCCCTGGCCTTCCAGTAGTTCCAGTAGGGACTCGTGGTCTTGCGCTGGTACTCGTTGAGGATCACGCTGCGCTCTATGGCCATCTCGTCCTCGTCGAAGAGAGGGGTCGCGATGGCGTAGTACATGAACTCGAGCCCCTCGGAGAGCCGCTCGGACGGGAGGGTGATGTGATACCGGACGATCTCGTCCGAGGTGGAGCCGTTCTGGACTATCCCGAGGTCGCCCATCCTCTCGTTGTACGCCGTCTGGTCCGGGATGGAGGCGTTGCCCTTGAAGAACATGTGCTCGTAGAAGTGCGCCAGGCCGCAGTCGGCCTCGGTCTGGCAGGTGGCGCCGGTCTTCACCGCGATGCAGATCGTGACGACCGGAGCCGATTCGTCGGGCGAGACGATCACGGTCAGACCGTTTTCCAGAGTGTCCATNNGTCGTCTGGAGCCGGCCGACAAACGGTGATTATCGCCAAAGGCCTCTCCTCCGGTCAATTTGTATGTTCCCCGAAGGATCCGCCACCCGAACCGAAAGGCCGTCCGCATGGAACTCCGCACTGGATTCGCTATGGACTGGGAGAGCGGCCTGCGCCGCGGAGGATTCAGGATAGAAGTCGAGGGCGGAAGGATCTCGGAGGTGGCGGCCGCCGTTCCGGACGGCCCCTATTCACGCTGCATCGCGATCCCCGGGCTCGTCCAGCCGCACGTCCACCTCTGCCAGACGCTGTTCCGTGGCACCGCCGAGGGCAGGACCCTCATGGAATGGCTTTCCGAGCGCATCTGGCCGCTGGAATCCGCTCATACGCCGGACACCCTCGCAACGTCCGTGCTGGTGTCCCTGAGGGAGATCATCTCGTCCGGATGCACGGCGCTTCTGGACGTGGGCAGCGTGGAGGGCTCGTGCACCACCGTGGACATACTGCGGCGGTCCGGCATCAGGGCTCACGCGGCCAACGCGCTCATGGACGCCGGGCCCGCCTGTCTGGCGCGGGATCTCGCATGGCTCTCGGAGGAGACGGACAGGGTGAGCGCCGCATGCGGCGGGCTTGTCCGCCACGCCCTTGCCCCCCGCTTCGCCCTGTCCTGCTCGGACGGCCTGTGGGAATGGGTCGCCGGGCTCGGAGGGGGCAGGATTCGTACCACCCACTGCGCGGAGAGCCCCGCCGAAGTGAAGGATCAGGCCATTGCGGGCGAGGGGGGCAACGTGCGGTTCCTTCAGAATCGAGGCTTCCTGGGCCCATCGACCGTTCTCGCCCACTGCATCCACCTTTCCGAGGGCGAGCCGGAGATCCTGGCCGCAACCGGAACCGCCGCGGCTCACTGCCCCTGGACCAATCTGAGACTCGGCAGCGGCATCGCCGACGTCCCCGGCCTCCTCTCCCACGGGGTCCGAGTCCTGCCGGCCAGCGACGGGGCCGCCTGCAACAACCGGCTGGACCTCGCCTCCGACGCACGGCTCGGGATGGCCCTGATGTCTGTCACCGGATCGCCGGCGGCGGTGTCGGGAAGGCTCTGGCTCAAGGCGGCCACCGAGACGGCGGGCGGCCTCCTCGGCACCGGCCACGGGAGGATATCGGAAGGCTTCGCTGCTGATCTCGTTCTTATCGAGCCGTCCCCCGAGGAAGCCGGAGAACTCGAAGCAGCCGAGGATCCCGTCAGATTCGTACTCGAACTCGACTGGCCCTCCAGGGTCCGGCTGGTCATGGTCGACGGCGTGGTCCTCTACGATTGCGGCTCGTTCCCGACCCTGCCCCCGCTGCCCCTGCGCATTGCGGAAGCCAGGAGAGAGGTGCTGCGGAGGGCGGGTGCGGATGCCTGAGCCCGTCACGGCCGTCGAGGTAGCCGTTCCCCGGCCGGTCTGGCGCACCTACACCTATCTGATGCCGAGGGAGATGGCCGGCGGAACCCTCGAGGGATGCAGGGTCGAGGTGCCGTTCGGCAGGGAGAGGCTGAGGGGGTGGATCTGGGACAGGGCGAAGGCACCTTCCGGGATAGATCTGAAATACGTCGAATCGAGGCTGGACAGCGTGCCCCTCGTCCCTCCGTCGGTCCTTGCTCTCGTGCGCTGGGCGGCCGACTACTATGCCGCCCCTCCGGGCATGATGCTGGCTTCAGCCTTCCCGGCCGCCTCCGGCATACGGATGTCGGTCCGGGCGACTGGAAGACCGGCTCCGGACGGCCCTCCTCCGATGGGCCTGATCGGGTCTTCCTTCGTCCCCGTCGACGATCTCCTGCCGGGATTCCCGTCACGCTCGATCCTGATGTCGCAGCTCTCCGAGCTGGAGGCGGCAGGGCATCTGGAGTCGCGCTTCGAGCCCGCCCGCAGGCGCGTCGATCGGCAGTCGCTCATGGTGGTGCCCGCACTGCCGCCGGACGAACTCGCAGGCATGGCCGTCCGGCTCAGGAGGCGGGCGCGGGCACAGGCCTCCATACTCGAAATCCTGTCGCGGAGCAGCGAGCGTGTGCTGCTCGGTTCCCTGCTGAGGGAGGCCGACGCCTCTCGCGCCTCCCTCGAAGCCCTGGTGAAGGCCGGAGCGGCGACGATCCGGCCCGCGGAACCGGCAGCCGCCCCCGATTCTGCCGGTCTGCTCGCCGGACGCGTGGTGGAGTCGCTCGAACCCGGGCAGGATGAGGCGCTGGACAGGATCTCCCGCGCGGACGGCGGCGTGTTCCTGCTCCATGGCGTCACCGGCAGCGGGAAGACCGAGGTCTACCTCCGGGCGATCGCCGATTCCATCTCGAAAGGCCGCCAGGCCGTCGTCCTGGTGCCCGAGATCTCCCTCACACCCCAGCTCATGGCCCGCTTCGAGAGCAGGTTCCCCGGGAGGGTGGCCGTCATGCACAGCGCCCTCTCCCCTTCAGAGAGGACGAGGGCCTGGTGCGACCTCTCCTCCGGGGAGAGGAGCATTGCGATCGGCCCGCGGAGCGCCGTCTTCGCGCCGCTGCGCAGAGTCGGGATGATCATTGTGGACGAGGAGCATGACCCGAGCTACAAGCAGCAGGAGCTGCCCCGGTACAACGCCCGCGACCTGGCGGTGATCAGAGGGTCCGTCGAGGGGGTGCCGGTGGTCCTCGGGTCGGCGACTCCCTCGCTGGAGTCCTGGGGGAACGCCTCGTCGGGCAGGTACGGTTTGCTGACCCTTCCGTCCAGGATCGGCAGCAGGCCGATGCCGGAGGTCCGCGCCGCCGTCCCGCCCCGGTCGGATTGCGAACCGCCGCCCGTCCCGGCCGAGATGGTCGAGGAACTCGCGAAGAATCACGAGGCCGGCGGCCAGGCGATACTGCTGCTCAACCGCCGCGGCTTCTCCCCTTCGCGGATCTGTCGGAGCTGCGGCCGCAGGGAGACGTGCCCCGACTGCGGCATCAGCCCCACCTTCCACTCCAGGGGCGGGATACTGCGCTGCCATCACTGCGGATGGTGGATCAAGGCGCCGGTGCGGTGCCCGGGCTGCGGCGGCGGCAGCTTCAGAACCGACGGCCCCGGGGTGCAGAAGGTCGAGGCCTTCCTCGCAAAGGCCCTGCCCGGCCTGCGTGTCATGAGGATGGATCGTGACACGGTCTCCTCGCCGGGCGCCAACTGGGAGATTCTGGCCAGATTCGCCAGGCGTGAGGCGGACGTGCTCCTGGGCACGCAGATGGTGGCGAAGGGCCACGACTTCCCCGGAGTGACGCTGGTGGGAATACTGGCGGCCGATCTGGCCCTTGCCTTCCCCGACTTCAGGGCCTCCGAGCGGGCCTTCCAGCTCGTGATGCAGGCTGCGGGAAGGGCGGGGCGGGGAGAGATCCCCGGGAGAGTGCTGGTCGAAACGAGCGACCCGAATGCCTTCGCGGCCGCCATGGCCCAGGACTACGCATCCTTCCTGGCATCGGAGCTGCCCGTCAGGAAACTCCTCGGATACCCGCCCTTCGGTCACCTCGTGCGGTTCGTCTGGTCCGGGCCGGACGAAAGGAGGGTGGCTGAGTCCGCACGGAGGACGATGGCCGGCCTGGAGGTCGAACCGGCGGTCAGGTTCCTGCCGCCCGCCCCGGCCATACTGCAGAGGCTGCGCGGCCGCTGGCGCTACAGCGCGCTCGCGCGCTCCGCACGCCGCCCCGCGTTGAGGCGGCTCATCCCATCGGTGCGCGACAGCTTCGAGAAGACATCGCCGAAGGGCGTCCAGCTCGACGTCGACGTCGACCCGGTCGACCTGCTGTAGCCGGCTCCTCCTGACCGGAACCGCCGTCTGCCTGCCTGTCTGGACCATTCGCACTTCAGTACATACGCAGGGTGACGGCTGTCCCGGTATGGATTCACAGCCCTTCCCGTGCTGTCGCACATGAAGTGGAGGTTCGGTTCTCCTTGCCCGGATGGGTTGAAGGACGGGCCGTCGTACGATCCCGTTACGCCGCTTCCACAATTGAATACACATAAACTAGAACCGGCGTGACGCCGGAGGGGATCGGGGGCGAGCATCAGCCCCGGGCGAAGAGGTCCCCGCCTCCCGGCGACGAGCCGATTCCGTCCAGGATGGCGAGGAAGAGACCGGCGCGCGGATTTCCCGAGAGGGATTCGCGTAGTTCTGCAAGCATGGACTGGGCTTCCTTCTCCCTCTGTGACTTCGTGGAGCCCTGCCAGGAGGGGCATCCGGGCATGAAGGCGAGGTCGAAGGCACGCCCGAGAGTCAGGCCGGTCATGGCGGCACGATCGACGTCGTCGGCGCCGGCGCCGGCCAGCACCGCTCCGGCCTCCGAGGCAAAGCGGGCGAGCCCGCCGGCATGGAGCCTCCAGGCGTTCTCCCGTTCGGCGAGGTCGCTCTTCCTGTCCCTCAGCGCCAGTTCGGCTGAGAAGCCCGGGAGGATGCCGCGGCTGAAGAGCGATGAGGCCGCGGCGGCCAGCCTTGCCGAATGCAGGCCGCAGTTGGAGGCGAGGTATCCGAAGGCCGCGGGCAGCAGAGCATCTCCGGCGAGGATGGCGGAGGCCTCCCCGTGCTCCGGCCACAATGCCTCGACGGGAAGCTCCAGTGAGAAGCCCGGGAGAGTGAGATGGCACATGAGCGCCGCGTCCATGAGAAGCGCGGCCACGGCTCCCGGAAGGCCCTCCTCCGGTTCTCCGCCGGCCCATTCGGCGGCTGCGCATGAAGCGAGGTAGAGATCGGCCCTGTCGGAGGCGGCTTCGACAGCCCTGTCCAGGATCAGAACGAGGTCGTGCGGTACCGGATGGACGGGATCGCATGCAGCCCTGCGCGCCTCGTCCATGAGTCGGCCGCGGAGGAGGTCGAGACGCTCCCGGGTCACGACTGGTTCCCTGTGAGAGCGAGGAGTTCCTCGCGGAGGACTTCCTCGCTGTGCGGTCCGTCGAGCAGGCCGTCGTGGGCTATCCTGAAGTCGCCCGTCTCCTCGCTGACGACCACCACAACGGCGTCCGAGCGTTCCGCGAGACCGAGGGCGGCCCTGTGCCGGGAGCCCAGCTTCATCCGGAAACGGGTGTACTCGGCCAGGGGGAGGAAGGTCGAGGCCTTCACCAGCCTGTCCTTCCGTATCACGAGCGCTCCGTCGTGGAGAGGGCCGGGAGGCTGCTGAATGGCAGCGATCAGTTCGGGCACCACGCGAAGGTTGTCCAGATCGAGTCCCTCCCGGTAGTAGTTGTCCATCATGTCGTTGCGCTCGATGACGATCAGGGCTCCCAGATTCCGCCTGCGGAGGAGAACGCAGGAGCTGACCACGGCCTCGATCGTGTCCTTCCCGGTTTGGGCGGAGCTGCTGCTCCGGAGCCGTTTCGAAAGGCGCCGGCCCTGCTCCAGAAGGATGTTCCTGATGTCCTCGTGGAAGATGACCACCGAGGTGATGAACAGCACTCCGCTCAGGCTCTCCAGGAGGTAGCCCACGGTGTAGAACTGAAGCTCCCTGAGAACGATGCCGCTCACCAGAACGCCGACGAACACCAGCACGATGGACATGGCGGGGGTGCGCCAGATCGAGCGGATCACCGCCCTGGCCGCGATGGCCACTATCGTGATGTCGGCGAGCTGTGCCAGCCAGAATCCGCTCAGAATCGGATGGCCTAGCGGCTCGAAGCTCATCCCGGCGGACCTCCGTTCAGCGCCATGGCGACCTTAACGGCCTGTACCGTTCCCGGGACGTCATGCACCCGAAGAATATCCGCGTCGTGGGCTGCGAGTGCGGATATGACCGCGGTGGCCGGATCCCTCCGAAGGGGTTCGACTTCACCGGCGGCGTTGCCGAGAAAGCTCTTCCGGGAATGGCCGAGAAGCACGGGAAGGCCGAGGCAGCGCAGCTCACCCAGCCTGCGTACCAGCGCCAGGTTGTCCACCTGACGCTTCCCGAAGCCAATCCCCGGGTCGACCAGAATCAGCTCCCTCCGTATCCCGGCGGAGCAGGCGGCCTCGATCCTTTCCTCCAGGAAGGACAGCACCTCCCCCATCACGTCGAGGTATTCAGGGGCGATCTGCATGTCCCTCGGAGTGCCCTTCATGTGCATGAGTACGACCGGGGTTTCCGTGGAGGCGGCGACTTCCGGCATCCCGGGCTCGGACAGGGCGGCGATGTCGTTGATCATGTCGACGCCTTCCGCTATTACGGCCGCGGCGGTTTCCGGGTCCGACGTGTCCACGGAGAGGGGGAGCCCGGCGTCCTGCCGTCTGATCCCGCGGATGACCGGCACAAGCCGCTCACGCTGGACGGCGGAGGGCGCCCGGAGCGAGCCGGGGCGGGTGGATTCGGCCCCGACGTCGATTATCGCTGCGCCCTGGGACTTCATTTCGAGAGCCCGGTCGACGGCGGCGGCCGGATCGAGATATCGCCCTCCGTCCGAGAAGGAGTCGGGCGTGACGTTGAGTATGCCCATGACCGCGGGCCCGTTCGAGAAGGAGATGGTGCCCGAGCGGAGGACGAGATCGCGGGGGCGCCGGACGGGTTCGAGCAGTCGGAGCAGCTCCTCTCCGAGCCCCGGGAGGCCGAAGGGCTGCCCCGCCAGGGAGGCGGCGGCGAGCCTGAGCTGCCGGGGGGTTCCGAAGACGATAGCCATGCTGGTCTCTACGGATGCGTCTATGCAGCCGCGTGCGACTATCGCGTCCGCTCCCGCCGCGAGCATGCACTGCTTGAGGATGTTGGCGGCCGGGGCACGAAGCGGGCCGGCCTTGAAGACCGTGACGGAGGCTCTGGCCGCGACCCGCTCCCGGCAGGCCGGATCGGCCTGAACGAGATCCAGTTCGGCCCTCCAGTCCTTGTCGGAAACAAGTCTCAGCCGCCTGATCATCTTACGCTCGTCGATCTTCCGATCAGGGCCAGGGCTTCGGTTCTGGTGGGGAGCCTCCTCAGATACCCGCGCATGGCCGAGGTGACGATTCTGGAGTCGCGCTTCCGGACTCCCCTGATGGCGAGGCACATGTGCTCGGCCTCCATCACGACCATCACGCCCTTGGCCTGGATCTCCTGCATCAGCCTGTCGGCTATCTCGGTGGTGAGCCTCTCCTGTGTCGTCAGCCTTGCGGCCATGGTCTCGACCGTCTCGACGATCGCACTGAGGCCGGCGATCCTGCTGTCTGCCGGGAGATAGACCACGTCGCACCTGCCTACGTATGGAAGCAGGTGATGCTCGCATATCGAGGCGAAGCTGATATCCTTCACTATGACGAGATCATCGTGGCCCTCGGCGTGGAAGGTACTGATCGATCTCGCGGAGGCGGGATCCATCCCCCGGCACAGTTCGGCGATGGACTTCGCGGTTCGGCAGGGGGTGTCTACCAGCCCCTCGCGGTCGAGATCCTCGTCGATGCCCTCGAGTATCAGGCGGACGCCCTGCTCGATCTTATTCAGATCCATCGGCACCCGCATCCTCCTCCGGTTCGTCCGCCGTCTCCTGAGATCCGTCGTCGCCAGGGATACCTTCCTTGTCGGAATCCGCATCCGGGGCGGTATCCGCGGCCGCCGTCCCGTTCCCCCGGACCAGCGCGTTTATCTCCTCGCTGGACAGGGTTTCCTGTTCGAGGAGAACCTCCGTCATCCTCCGGGCGAGGTCCTCGTGCTCCCTGAGGATGCCTTCGGCCGTCACGTACGCTTCGTCCAGCAGGCTTTTTATCTCGTCGTCGATCAACCGGGCCGTGTGTTCGCTGTAGTTGCGGATCCTGCCCATGTCCCGGCCCAGGAAGATCGGCTCACCCGTCTCGCCCAGCGTCACCGGGCCGAGTGAGGAACTCATCCCCCACTCGCAGACCATTCGTCTGGCGAGAGCGGTGGCCTTGTCGAGGTCGTTTCCGGCGCCCGTGCTGAGGGTGTCGAGGAAGATCGTCTCCGCGGCGCGTCCACCGAGAAGCCTGGCCAGGACGCCGCGGCAGTACTCCAGGGAGTAGTTGTGCCTGTCGTCCAGCGGGAGGAAGCTTGTGACGCCGAGAGCCCGGCCGCGCGGGACGATGGTCACCTTGTGGACCGGGTCCATCCCGGGGATGAACATGCTCACGAGGGCGTGTCCGGTTTCATGGAAGGCCGTGAGCCTCTTCTCTTCGGGGCTGATCACCATGCTCCTGCGCTCGATGCCCATCACGATGCGGTCTATCGCGTACTCGAAGTCCTCCTGCTCGATCCTCTTCAGATTCCGCCTCGCGGCCCGGAGGGCCGCCTCGTTCGCAAGGCTCTCCAGGTCGGCTCCGCTGAAGCCGGGCGTTGCGCGGGCTATCTTCTCGAGGGTGACTCCCTTGTCGAGCGGCATCTTCCTGGTATGGACGCGCAGGATGGCCTCCCGGCCCTTCACGTCGGGCATGGAGACCATGACGTTCCGGTCGAATCTGCCCGGCCTGAGCAGGGCCGGATCGAGGACGTCGGGCCTGTTGGTGGCCGCCATCACTATCACGCCCTCGTTGGACTCGAAGCCGTCCATCTCGACAAGCAGGGCGTTGAGCGTCTGCTCGCGCTCGTCGTGGCCGCCGCCGAGCACCGCACCCCTGTGCCTGCCGACGGCGTCGATCTCGTCTATGAAGATGATGCAGGGGGCCTTGGCCTTGCCCTGCGCGAACAGGTCGCGCACACGGCTCGCGCCCACCCCTACGAACATCTCCACGAAGTCGGAGCCGCTCATGGAGAAGAACGGAACTTCGGCCTCACCGGCGACGGCCTTCGCCAGGAGCGTCTTGCCCGTGCCCGGTGGGCCGACGAGCAGGACGCCCCGCGGAACCTTGCCGCCGAGGCGCTGGAACTTCCTGGGCGACTTCAGGAACTCGATTATCTCGCGGAGTTCCTCCTTGGCTTCTTCCACTCCGGCCACATCCGCGAACGTCGTCTTCGGACGGTCTGCGCTGAAGAGCCTCGCCCTGCTGCGGCCGAACGAGAAGGCCTTCCCGCCTCCTCCCGCGTTCCGCATGAAGTACACCCAGAATCCGATCAGAATCATTATGGGGGCTATGCTTAGCACGATCTGGAGGAAGTCCATGCGGGGAGGGCGGGCGACGATACGCACGTCGTGGGCCTGCAGTGAGTCGATTACGGCCCTGTCCTCCAGGGGCACGAAGCTCGTGAATCTCTCGTACTGTACGCCTTCGATGTTTACGGGTTCGAAGAACTCGCCGGATAGGGAGCCTCCGGTTTCAATGACGACACTCTCGACGCGACCGGTGGAGACGAGGTCGAGGAAGCTGGTGTAAGGCAGGTCGATCGATCCGCCTCCGCTCTGGAATATCGAAAACACGGTATAGACGAGAAGGATGACCAGGATCCAGAGCGTGAGCGTACGGAAGGAGCATCCGAACTGAACCGGCGGGAGGCCGGGCTTTTCGGGCGGCTTGTTGTCGGTCATCTGTCCATCACTCCGCTGGAAGGGCCATGATGTCCGGAAGGTTCCGGAAGAGTCCGCCGGGGCCGTCCAGGCCGTAACCGAAGACGAATCTGTCCGGGATTGTGAATCCCGCCCAGTCGATGTCGACCTGTGACTTCCTTCTGCACTGCTTGTCCAGCAGCACCGCCGTGCGTAGGGAAGCCACACCGCGGGATCGGATTAATTTTTGAATATATCCGAGAGTGAGCCCCGTGTCCACAATATCCTCCACAATAAGGACATGGCGTCCCGAAAGGGGGCTGGAGGAATCGAGCGTCATCCTGATTTCGCCCGACGTCTCGGTGGCCCCCCCGTAGCTGGAGGCTCCAAGGAAGTCCACCTCCACATCCAGATCGAGCTTTCGCGCCAGGTCGGCCGCAAAGACGAACGCACCCCTGAGTAGGGGCATCATGATCGGAACAGTGCCGGAATAACAGGTGGTGATCTCGGAGGCGATAGCGTCCACGCGGGCCTGTATCTCTGCGTTCGTGATGAGAGTCTCGTACCTGTCCCGGGTCATCTCCATCGCCCACCCTCGCTTTTTGTGAACACGAGGAGATCCCTGCCGGCCGAGAGTATCGTTCCGCCCGGCAGCAGCTTCTCCCCCTCCCCACCCGTCTGTATCCACGAGTCGGCCTTCTCCAGCTCTGCGGCACCTCCGCGCGGGCGCCCGCAGATCTCCCACAGCATCGACAGCCTCAGAGCCCTTTCGTAACGCTGGAACGACTGCCGCGAGAGGCCTTCGGGGCAGCCGGGAGGGCTAAGTTGACCCAGCGCCGTCAGGGTCAGTCCCTCGGCCACCCTTCGCCAGGAGCCGAGATTGGCCGAGGAGGAGGCGATCCTCCTCGACACGCCCGGGAATTCCGATTCGAGAGGTTCGAGGATGCCGTGTCTGATTCGGTTCCTCAGGAAGGTCCCGGCGGCGTTGGTCTCGTCCTCGACCCAGGCATGGTTTCTCCCGGCAAGGTATTGTCTGATCTCATAGGCTGTCAGGTCCAGCATCGGGCGCCTCACCGGGCCGACGCCGAAGTAGTCCATGCCCCCGAGACCTCTCAGACCCGCGCCCTCCAGCAGCCTCATGAGAAGGGTTTCGGCCCTGTCCGACGCGGTGTGTGCAACGGCTACCAGACCATCCCCGGCGACCTCCTCGTAGACGGCCTGGCGTGCGGCGCTGAAGTCCGCCTCGGGCGAGTTCTTCCTGATCCTGGAAGCGAACCTGCGGAGGATGAACGGGAGATCGAGGGAGGTTGCGACGGATCGCACGAACTCCGCGTCGGTCCCGCTGGATTTCCGGTAGGAATGGTCGATGTGCAGGACCGAGAGGCTCCAGGACATGTGCTTTCTGAAACGCATCATCATGTGCAGCATGCATATGGAGTCCGCGCCGCCGGAGACGGCGGCGGTTATGCAGGATCCCGCAGGGAGAATGCCTTCCCGTTTCACGGTCGAAATGAACCGGAGTTCCTGTGGTGACTTCATGACAGCGAATATAGGCCTCCGCCGTTTCCCGGCACGATCGTCCCGACTGGCCGTGGATTGCCCGGGTGCAGAACCTGATGGGTCGAGGACGGGATGCCGGGCTGTTCCTCGTTGAGGACGGACGATGCATCAAGCCCGGATTGTGCGTCGAAACGAAAAGGGGGGCGCAGAACCCCCCTTGAAGAGGTGGTAGCGGCGAAGGGACTTGAACCCCTGACCCGAGGATTATGATTCCTCTGCTCTACCAACTGAGCTACGCCGCCACGGGGCGGGAAATTAGCTATTCAGGGCAGCCGTTGTCAAGCTCGGAGCATCCGTCGAGTCAGGATTGATCGGCTCCGGGGGGGCTTTTGCATATCGAGGCAAGTCCGCTCAGAATCCTGGCCCTGTCCTCCTCCCGTAGCGCTCCTCTCCTGTCGTGAACCCGGAGCAGCACGCAGTGCAGGCCCGACCAGTCTATCAGGCTCGCCGTCACCCTGTACTCCTTCACCACGTCGAGCAGTACCTGGAAGGTATGCGCCCTCTCCGACAGGATGCAGCAGAACAGCGTGGCCACGGCGAGTCCTTCGTTCTCGATGGTGACCGACGAGGGCGGGATGAATCCCTCTTCGGCCTTCAGAGCCTCGCCGAGAGTCTCGAAGGCCAGCCTGATGTGGATGGCGAGTTCCTCGACGGGGGCGCTGGCGCGGAGAAAATCCTCGAGGCTGTAGTAGAAGTCGGTGACCATGCTGTCCGGGATGTCGGGCAGGATGGCGCGTATCTCACGGAGCTGCTTCACATCGTTCAGACGCATGCCCATGTCGAAATCCCGGAAGGGGCCTATCGCCTCCTCGATGCAGGCCTTTATCGCCTCGTAGGCCTCCTCGATCTCGTGATAGGCATCTCTCCGTACGGTGACGTCCAGCAGATCGACCCACTTCTGGCCGTAGTTGGTAGGTGACTTGAAAGAGACGACCGCCATGCCGGAAAGCCTGTCGATGGCGCCCACGAGAGCCAGGACCTTCCTGTCGTGGGACTCGATGTCGCTTGCAAGGGTTACCAGGAGGATCTTGAACTCGGAGACGAAGGTGGACGAGGTTTCGAGGGCTATGTAGGCCTGGTTCATCCGCGTCGTCTCGCACTCCTTGAGCAGGAGAGGGATGAGGGCGCGGGCATAGTGCTCCCTGCCGCCGTAGCGCCTGATCTTCTTGAGTTTTTCGAGTTCGTTGCGGACCAGGAGCTTATGGAGGGTCTCGCTCATCCTGCGAAGTTCCTCACGGTCGGCGGCGAGGCCCGAGGGGCCGGACATCTCCACCCGGATGGAGATGATGCCGTCGCCCGTCGTGTACCTTCTCTGATGCCTGATCGTGGCTCCAGGCCAGGCGAAGGCAAGAGCGGTCAGACTGTCCTGGAAGGAGATGTCCCGCTCGTAGCCGGCGATGTTGATGCCGGTCAGATGCTCGCGGGTCGTCCGGATGTTCCTGATCCTGAACAGGGCCCTGCCCCGCCTGGCCCTGACGCCCTCGACGAGTTCGTAGTTGGTGATGACCATCTGCGCGAGGTCTTCGGGCTTCCGCTCCCTGAGGTACTCGTCGGATCGGGATGAGATGAACAGGATCAGCTCGCCGGAAGGCCCCCACAGCGCGTCAGGGGCCGGCATTTCCTTGTAGTGGACGCCGATCTGGGTCTTCACCTTCTCGTAGGTCTCGAGCCTCTCGAAGGCTCTGGCCATGAGCGAGAGGGTGTCCGAACGGCCTTCGGCCAGCTTCTCGAGCAATCCCTGAATCCCGAGGGAATCGTCGCCGAATTTGCGTCTGCGCGCCGGATCGCTGTCCCGGATTCCGGCGAACACGAACCCTCTGCGAAGATCCCCGTCCTGTACGGCGAAGGCCTCGGCGAAGTCCAGGTTCCATCCGTGATACTGCATGGCGCTGAGACAGATCGTCGACAGCCCGGGCCAGTCCGTCGCAGTGACGGCGAGGAGGGAGACGTCGTCCTCGTCGGTCTCGACGACGACCGTGGGAAGATTGCCGTTCTTTCTGCTCTCCTCGACCAGTCTCGAACAGATCCTCACCCGGGTCTCGTCGGAGATGCAGCTTGAGAGGGAGGTGGTGTCCGACCCGGCATTACCGTCGCAGATGGAACCACTGACCGCCATGCCCACCTCCGGAAATCGGCCATTGCGTTAGGTCGCTGGAGCGGATTATACCTTGTGTTCTTCGGTGGGCGAATAGCTCAGTTGGTCAGAGCGCCTGCCTTACACGCAGGAAGTCGGGGGTTCAAGTCCCTCTTCGCCCACCAATCAGATCGCTTTTAACATCTGGTCCAAACTCAGCTCCCCGACCAATCAGATCGTGGTGCCAGATCGTTTTTAACATTTGGACCAAACTCAGCTCTCCGGGGACCCTCCCGCTTCCTCAGTTCCTTCGGAGGCTACTGCTATTCGATGATCACCAGGCGGCGTGTCACCGAACGACCGCCTGCTCGTAACGGATGAAGCAGTGACCAGCCGCAGCCTCGACTCACGAGCCGGTCGTACCGATCATAGCGAAAATTGTAGGGCTGACGGAGATATCTCCGTCAGGTTGATCCGTATTCGCGAGAAATGAGGAAATATATGATGGATAGAGAGGTGTTCGTATGAATTCGAAGAAGTTTTTCGAAGCCATGAGCAGGCTTGATACGAAATATGTTGACGAAGTTCCTTCTTATGACAAGTCGCATGTATCGAAAACAAGGCCCAGAAGAATCGGCGCATTGATTGCCGCTGTCATCACCGTATCAGCTCTTTGTGGTTTTGCGGCGTATGAGCTTGGACTATTTGACCCGTGGTTTCAAAAGCCATCTGCCGATCCGTTTCAGACTGTTCAAAGTGCGATTGAAGGTCAAGCCGACAAGGAGTACACGATTTCTGTGCGTGTGGATGAGATTAGAGTGAACGAAAGTGAAACAGAGCGTGTTATCAGAATGTACTCCGGCAGCGACCTTGCAGAAGAACGCGGATGGACGGATGAATATCTGGCAGAGCATTTTGTCGTAGTCCAGGCAAAATACTATGTAGAGTACGACCATACAAGAACTTTTATGAGCGATGGCTACACGGAGCAGTACTTCTATCTGGCCCGAGATGTGAAAACTGGAAAATGGGAGATTGTTGACAATACTTCGCCGAACACGAGTGTAAATCCATAAAACCAAGATACATCAGAGTGCAGTTGAGAAATCGACTGCACTTTTCCATGCCGACAGGCGGAAAGGTGCTGATCCTGATCCCAGAAGCCTTCAGCAAGCCGGTGAGCTCACTCCCGGTGTATTGGTTGCACTGGTCCGTTTTGAAGATCTGAGGACAGTCATACTTCTCCAAAGCTTCCTCGAGCGCTTCCACGCAGAACCTCGGATCAAGCGTGTTCGACAAACGCCAGGAGAGTACCTTCCGGCTGTACCATTTGATCACCGTCAGACACCCCATCCTCGAGGCATCCGCACATAGGCAATGTCAGACGCCCAGACCTGGTCAGCACGTGAGATCGTAAGCTCTCTGAGCAAATAGGGATACTTCTCGTTACTCTTCTCCGGACGACTCGTGCCAGGCCGGGGACAATACCCTGCCGCCTCGGGAGAGGCGACAAACGCCGATCCATGAAATGAATCCTGAGTGAGAAGAAGGGGAAAGTGGAGCTTCTGTTGCGACTGAACGGACTCAAAACGCACCGGATCGTATGTAAGGACTGTTTAAAACGCCCAGCAGATAAATACGCTTCCTAACTCCAGAACGCGGTGTCTATTCACATAAGGTCAGGCTGGAGATGCAAAACAGACTCTTAGTGTTGGCACACTTCAAGATACCAATGCATCTCAAGGATCTCAAGCCAGACCTGGGCCGGGGAGGGCCTGGGCCGGGGAGTCAGCGGGCTATGCGGAAGCCGGCGTGTCTGGCCCTGTCGCCGACGCTCAGGTACTGGTAGGCGCCGAGCCGGAGGCCGTCCGTCGGGGAGAGCCACGAGCCGCCGAAAAGCGCGCTTACTCCATCCACGGGCCTCGTGATCTCCGCGGCATTGCCGACCAGGTCCGCGAAACCGGCCGTCGAGAGCGGGAAGGAGCCGACGGGCGCGGTGAAGAGATAGCCGTCCTGGTTCCTCATATCCCAGTTGTCCGAGGTCATGTAGCTGGCCGGGAACCCGGCCTCCGAGGGATCCAGCGATCCCCACGGGAAGCTGCCAGCGAACGGGTGGCCAAGCCCCCGCGACGCGGCGTATTCGAGTTCGGCCGACGTGGGAAGGCGCCCTCCGAGCACCGAGGCTGCGCTGTCGGCCTCGATCGGTGAGACGTTCAGAACCGGATAGTCCGGGAATGCGGTGATATAGTTCCCCATTGCCGGGAAGCCCGGATCGGGAGGCAGGTCGAGACCTGCTTCGCTCGCGAGCGTTTCATAGAGCCTGTTGGTGACCTCCGTCTTCATCAGCTCGAAAGGCCGGATGAACACGGTGTCGCCCGAGGAGGTCACGAAATCGCCGCCCTCGAGCTGGATGAACACGGTGTCCGATTCGACCAGGCCGGTGAGGACGACCCGCTCGGGCGACCGGTCTCCGCAGCCGCCCGCGGCCAGAACGACCGACGCGAGAGCGACGGGGAACACCCTTGTCGTCGAGCCCGGCATGCGTCGTCTACTTCAGGACTATCGCGAGCGGCAGGATCGCGCAGTAACCCAGTACCAGCATGATCGGAGCCACGGTGATGTGCCCCGCCCGGAGCAGGAACCATCCTCCGACGATGATTGCGAGCCCGGCGGCGAACAGGATGTAGTTGCGCAGCTTGAAGGGGGTCTGTTCCGGGTCTCCCGCAGCCGGAGCGGCCTGCGCCTGTCTGGTTTCCTTTTCTTCGTTCCTTGCCATGTCTTCGTCCTTCCTAGTGCAGGCCCGGCATCAGAGCATCCTGCGGAGTGTCCAGTATCTGGCGCTCCTCTCCACTCGGCTCTTCCATCCAGCCGTTTCGCCAGGCCGCAAGCATCGCGTCGCCTACAACATAAAAGGAACCGGCGACGACGAGGAGATCGTCCGTCAGTTCCCTGCCTGTCCGAAGAGCCGATTCCACCGGATCGACGATCCTTGTGCGGAAGCCCAGCCTTTCGAACTCCGCCCCCAGTCTCGAAGCGGGAAGAAGCCGATCCGACAGCGGCGTGGTCGCCACCACGGGATCGAGATATCCCGACAGCATGGCCGCCATCCGCCTCCAGGGCTTGTCCGACAGGAACCCGATTACGCCGGCCGGCTTCCTGCCCAGCGCGTCGAGATGAGCGCACAGCCCACCGATCGACTGCGGATTGTGGGACACGTCGAAGAGGATGTCTGGATCGCCCCTGCGCAGATCCAGCCTGCCCGGCCACTCCAGCGATTCGCACGCCCGCCCGAACGCCTCGTCGACCTCCTCCTGCGATCTGCCGAAGGCCGCCCGGGCCGCTGCGAGCGCCAGTGCGGCATTGCGGAGCTGATGCCTGCCCGGCAACGGAGCCTTCCCCGACTCGGCGGGGATTATCCTGTCGAGCCCCCTTGCGATGACGGCGTCACGGACGGCCTCCTCCACGGCGCCGCTCTGACGATGGCAGACCAGTATCGTGCCGCGTCCGGCGATGGCGAGTTTCTCGCGTGCGATGATCGATTTGGTGGAGCCGAGTATCCTCTTGTGCTCTATGTCCGCACCCGTGAATACGGTACATCGGCCGCCGAAGGTCCTCGTGGCGTCCAGACGGCCTCCGAGGCCCGCCTCCACGATGGCCCAGTCGACTCCGCTCCTGGCGAAGTGCCAGGCCGCCATGGCTGTTGTGATCTCGAAGAACGTCGCCTGGTGCTTCTCGATGAGCCCCCTGTAATCCGTTATGAAGGAAGCGACATCCTCCGGTGGAATCCAGCGGGAATCGACGGCTGTCCTCTCGCGATAGTCCAGCAGATGTGGCGAGGTGTTCCTTCCGGTCCTGAATCCGAGCAGCCTGGCCGTCTCGGCCAGAAGGGCCGTGGTGCTGCCCTTCCCGTTCGTGCCGACGACGTGTATCGTCCTGAAGGCTTCCTGCGGCGAACCCATGTCGGCCAGAAAGGCCTTCATGCGATCCAGGCCGTACTTCATCCCCAGCCTCCGCCGGCCGAAGAGATATTCCAGCGCTTCAGCGTAACGCATGTTCCGCGATCTCCTCCATCAGCTTCCGCATGAAGGGTTCGAGGCCCGCCCTGAGCCTGCCCTGGGCGGCCAGCACCCCCTGATGAGTCACTTTCTCACCGGGTCCGCAGGTGTTCGTTACGAATGCGAGGCCGAGAACATCGCATCCCAGGGCCGAGAGCGCCAGCGCCTCCGGGGCCGTGGACATCGAAACGGCGTCCACGCCCATCCGTGCGAGTAGATCCAGCTCTGCCGGGGTTTCGTATGCGGGGCCCGACACGCACGCGAAGACCCCCGACGATACGGGGGCGCCCGTTTCGGAGGCTGCCTGGATGGCTATCCCGCCCAGTTCAGCATCGTAGACCGGTGATCCCGCCCTGGTGCGAACCGCAGGCACGCAGCCGGAGAGGTTCACGTGGTCGCGGATGACCATGGCGTTTCCGGTGGAGAGGCCCGGGGACACGGCCCCGACCGAGGTGGTCAGGACCCAGGTCGAGACTCCGAGCCCTGCCAGTGTCACCGGCAGCATGCAGACCTCGTCGCCGTCGTACCCCTGGTAGTGGTGCCTGCGGCCCAGTATGAACAGGAATCTTCCGCAGGCGCTCTGCACGAGGCGGCCGGGATGGCCGGGAAGATCCCCGCCGGCCAGACCCGGAAGCCTTGACCAGGGGATGGACGAACCCTCTCCGAATTGTTCCGCCACCCATGACAGGCCCGAACCGAGGACCACCCCGACAGGCGGAACGACGCCTAGTTCCAGCGTCAGTGCGCGACCCAGCTCCGCAACTCCCGCCCGGGCGGGAGGAAGGCTCCTGATCAGGCGGAGCCCGTGTCTCCTGGGGCCGTAGTACTCCTCGAGCCGCTCGCAGGGAAGGTAGCCTCTTGAGATGTAGAGTGAAACGGCGGCGCGGTTCGTGGCCCGGACCTCGAGCACGCAGTGGCTGCATCCGGAGGACGCGCCCCATTCCTCGGCGATCCCCAGGAGCAGACCTCCCACGCCCAGCCTCCTCCGGGATCTCACGACGCAGAGATTCGCGATGTGGAGAACGCCGGGGGCGGGAACGGCGGCGCAGACGTAGCCGATAAGCCTGTTCCTGTCGAAGGCCAGCCATGTCCTCACGCCGGACCATCGCTGGAGGCACTCCTCGAAGACGGAAGCGGGCCAGGGATCCGGGTACACCGTCTTTTCGATGCGGGCCAGCTCGTCCTCGTATCCGGGTCTTCCGAGCCTTATCTCAGGATACACCCTGCCTCGCCTTCTGACGGAAGCTCCGGAGGTAGAGCGGCCTCAGGAATGGATCGGGGCCGGATCTGCCGTGGAGGATCGAAGCAAGCCGCGCGATTGTATCTGCTCCAGGAGAAGTGGTCAGAGAGGGATCCGAAACGCCTGCGACCATCTCCGCCCCGGGCCCGGCGCAGACGGCCCCGTTCCTCGCCAGCCAGTCCGCGACGGCCCGGCACTCGTACACCCCGGGAGGCAGCAGCTCCGTCGAGAACGGGTCGGACGAGGCGTAGGCCGCGGCGAACACCTCTCCCTCCCTGGCCCTTATCACCGACAGCACTGGAGCTTCCGAGACTGCGGCGAAGGCGATCGCCCTCAGCGCAGGGACTCCCTTGAGAGGAACTCTCCAGCCCGAGACGAGGCCCATGGCCGTAGCCGCGCCGATCCGCAGACCGGTATAGGAACCGGGCCCGAGGCAGACCCCGATGCCGGCGAGAGAATCTCCGCGGATTCCCATGCCGCCGATCAGCCTTTCGAGAGTGGGCAGCAGGGATTCAGAGGTGGAGACTTCCCCGGGAAGCTCGATCAGTACGGCATCCCTATCGCCCGCAACCGCCGCTACCGAACCCGGTCTGAGCGATGTCTCCATCCCCAGCCAGATCGATGCGCTCAACTGTCACCTCCCTGACGTCCGGATCCCCGGTGAACTCCAGCGCGATCCGGAATCCGGAGACGGAGATGCCCGCCGGGAGCCGGTCCGCCCATTCTATCACGGAAATCGACTCCGAATCCAGGAGGTCCAGTATCCCGAAGGCCTCCAGCTCCTCCGCTCCGCCGCCCAGACGGTACAGATCGACATGGTGAACCGTGGACGATTCGGTTTCGTACTCCGCGTCCACTATGAAGCTCGGTGAAGGGATGTCCCCCTCTACCCCCAGAGCCCGAAGGAACGCCCTCGCGAAAACGGACTTCCCGGCCCCGAGTCCGCCTGTCAGGAGGATGCACTCCCCAGGGCGGACCTCTCCGGCCAGCTCCTCCGCGAGTTTCTCCAGACCGGTGGAATCGAGTCGCAGGGCTATGGTCCCTTCTTGGGCGAGAGTACCGCGCAGGGGGCAATCATCTCCTCCATCGATATGCCGCCGTGCTGGAACGTGTCCTCGAACTTGTAGATGTCCTCCCTCGGCATGCCGGGGTGGATCAGCAGATAGTCGGATCTGGCGAATACGTAGGTCTTGCTGGGGCTGTCGTCGGGAAGCCCCCACAGGGCGGGCTCGCGCACGATGACGGCGGCCTTGGGGTCGGCGTTCAGGGCGTGTCCCAGCCTGTACCTTATGCTGCTGGACATGCCGCGCGCCCCCCGGACAGGGGTCTGCCTGCGGCAGAGGACCGAGCCGTGGTCGCTGGTGACGATCACCGTGGCGCCCCTGGCGGCGAGCGTCCTGAGCAGATCCCTGAGATAGGACGATTCGAACCAGGTCGAGGCGAGCTTCCTGAAGCTGCTTACGTCGGGGGCCAGGTCCCGCAGCAGGTCGAGCTCCGACCTCCCGTGGGTCAGATGGTCCAGATAGTTGATGATTATCGCCAGGAAGCCGCCTTCGAGATGCTGCGACAGAGACCTTCTGAACAGTTCGCCTTCGCGCTGGCTGGCGATCTTGACATAGGAGACGTTCCCGGGATCCTGGATCCCTCCCAGGCGTCTCAGCGCATCCCTCAGGAAGGCGTGTTCGTTCCTGTTCAGCCCGGGGACGCCGTACTCCTCGATCCATTCGGATCTGTAAAACCGCCAGATGTCGCGCGGCAGGAGGCCGGCGAACAGGGAGTTCCTGCTGTAGGGGGTCGCGGACGGCAGGCAGGTGCACATGAAGCTCGTATCGATGTGGAAGAACTGCTCCAGGGCGGGGGACATCACGAGCCACTGGTCGAAGCGCATGCAGTCCATCACTATCAGTACGGTTTCGCGTGAAGAGCGCATCGCCGGCACAACGATCCTCTCCAGCAGGTTGTGGGGCATCAGCGGAGTGTTCCTGCCCTGGATCCAGTCGGGAAAGTTGCGCTCTATGAACTTGGAGAAGTCCAGGGCCAGATCCTCGAACCTGATCCTCTGGACGCTGTTCAGCTCTTCGGCGAGCTGTCCGCCCAGGCTCACGTCCCTCACCGCCCAGGCCTTGTAGACCGCCGTCCAGTCATCCCAGGTGAGGTCGGAACTATGCATTTCGAGTATCCTGGCCGTTTCGCCGCTCACTATCTCGGCGGCCTGCCTGGTCCGGAGTTCCCTGGATTTCAGGAGCCGCTTTATTACGAGCTGTATCTGGCTGGGATTCACCGGTTTCGTCAGATAGTCGTCGGCCTGCCCCCCCAGGGCCTTGTCCATCAGCTCCTCCTCCTCGCTCTGTGTCACCATCACGATCGGGAGGCCGAGATAGTCGGCCCTTATCCTGGAGACGGCCTCGAGCCCGTCCATGCCGACCATCATCTGGTCCATCAGTACGAGATCGATTCTCTCCGACCTCAGTATCTCCAGCCCGGCCATGGCGTTCATGGCCGTGATCACCCGGTATCCGAGCTTCTCCAGAAACCTGACATGGCTCTGGAGGTGGTCTATCTCGTCATCGACCCAGAGTATCGTTGTCCGGTTCGGCATCCTCCACCTCCTTCACGGCGGGAATCAGGATGCCAAAGGAGGCGCCCTTCCCGGGGCTGCTGGCCACCAGCCATATGCTCCCCCCGTGATACTCCTCCACGATCCTCTTCGAAAGAGTGAGGCCCAGCCCCCAGCCTCCACGCCTGGTGGTGAAGCCCGGCTGGAAGATCCTGCCCTGGTCGCGGTGGGGTATTCCCCGGCCGTTGTCGGACACCCTGACCTCCACCATCCCGCCCTTCTCGGGAAGATCGGCCGTCGAGACGGCCACCAGTCCGCCGGGACTCCCGCCGAGAGCGGTGAGGGCGTTCTTGATCAGGTTCTCGAGCACCCATCCGAAGAGAACCTGGTTGAGCATNNCCGGACGATCGCGGAAGTACGAGACGGCCTTGGCGATCTCGGTGTTTATATCCGCCGGGGAGAGCCTGGGTTTCTTTCCCATCTCTCCGTAGCGCTGCACTATCTGATTCAGGCGGGCCAGATCCCCCGCCATCGACTCCGCGGCTTCGAGAATCTCCGGATCACTCTTCGCCTCGATGCCGTTCCTCTGTTTCAGAATCTCGACCCACCCGAGCAGGGACGAGATGGGGGTACTGAGCTGGTGGGCGGTCTCCTTCGCGAAGGCGACCCAGGACATCGCCTGCTCGCGTCTCAGCTCCATCCTCACTCCGAAGAACATCACTGCCGCGAGGATGATCAGGACACCCAGCTCGATGAACGGCACGAAGGTAAGCTCCCTGTTGAGCTTCCCTACGCCGTAGTGCAGCCAGCCGATCGTGTCCGACTCCATCGTGACCACGGGGATCGGTGGATTGAACTCGTCCAGCTTCCCCGTTATCTCGCGCCACGAGATCAGGTCCTTTTCGGAGATGGTGTCGGGAAGCGGCTCTCCGTTCACGATCTGCGGGACCATATCGCGATCCGAGAGGATCGTGGTATAGTTCAGCCTGGCGATCAGATCCCGGAAGAGATACCTGGTGTGACCAAGAATCTTGTCTCGCTCATCCCCGGTCCATCTGTCCACGACGTGCCACCTCGTGACCTCGTCGCAGATTTCGCAGTATCGCATCAACTCGTCCGATTGCGTCGCGAAGTTCATGCTGGAACCGCATCCGGAGCAGACGGCGATTCTCCGATCCTCCAGTATCATGCTGAAGGGAACCTGCGTGCCGGCCCAGAACCTGGCGATGGTCTCGTTCGAGAGCCTGTTGCTGGCCTCGAGCCGGTTCACGAGGCTGTGGCTGTAGAAGAGGAAGACCCAGGCCAGCATGCCGGCGAGCAGCAGCACAGCTACACGCACGCCGGAGAACTT
Source organism: Candidatus Fermentibacter danicus (assembly GCA_001618605.1). Classification (GTDB taxonomy): domain Bacteria; phylum Fermentibacterota; class Fermentibacteria; order Fermentibacterales; family Fermentibacteraceae; genus Fermentibacter; species Fermentibacter danicus. The sequence continues at coordinate 15,065 of LKHC01000029.1, read as the reverse complement.
CATTGCGCCGTTCCTCCCCCGGGTGAAGCGAGTCCGGCTCCCGAAGCGGCGGAGATCGATCCCGGGAGCAGGGCCTTACGCCCGCCGGGCAGGACTGGTTCGATCGGCGCCCTGGATACGGCCGGGCGGGTATGGTCGTTGATGATTACGGTCACTCTTCCGCAGAGCACCTCCGGAAGCGGGGAGACGCCGCCTCCCATAACGGTGGCGTGCGGCATCCGCCCCGAAAAGGGCCGAATGAGCATGTCCGACTCAGGCATGCGTGATTATAGCAGGAGAGGGATGGCGGACTAGTGGATATGGACAGGAGGGCGCGGCTCCGCTAGCTTCGGCCTGACCGGGAGGAATTACCGATGAAGAAACCGGCTGCACGTTTCGTCCTGCCCGCGATTGCGCTGGCGCTCCTGCTGATGCTGCCCTCCGCAGCGGCGGCAAGGGCGGGCGGGGGTCAGAACTATGGAGAGGACGGATGGAGCGGCGGAGGTGGTGAAGGCGGCGGGGGCGACGGGCTCGGCTACCTCTTCCTCTGGCTGATCCAGCTCGCCTTCAGACAGCCCCTTATCGGCATACCGCTCCTCCTGGCAGGAGTGATAGTGGTCTCCAGGATAGGGAAGGCGGCGGGGACAGGCAATCAGTACAGGACGATAGAAAGGGCGGGCAGGGAGGCCGGGGCGCGGAGACAGGCGGACGTCGCCGGGAGACTCGACGCTATCTCGAAGAGAGACCCCGCCTTCGATCAGGCTCTTTTTCTCCGCAGGATCCACAAGGGTTTCCTCGAGGTACAGGCGGCATGGTCCGCACAGGATTTCACGGCCGTCTCGCGGTTCCTCTCGGACGGCGTCCGCGAGCGGTTCACGATGCAGGCGGAGATGCTGAGAGAGGAAGGCATCAGGAACGTCATCGAGGATGTGAGCATTCAGTCCTCCTCGATCGTCGCGGTTGAATCGGACGACTTCTTCGACACGATCCACGTCGAGATATCCGCCCGGGGAAAGGACAGCGATCTCGACTTCTCCACCGGGCGCGTCATCAGAGGCGGGGCAAACTCCCCGTTCACCGAATACTGGAGCTTCCTGCGCCGTCCCGGGGCCGTCACGCCGGCGACCGGAGGGCTGATCGAGGGTTCCTGTCCCAACTGCGGCGCCCCCCTCTCCATCAGCGACAGGGGTAAATGCGAAAACTGCGACTCGATCGTGTCGAGCGGAGAGTACGACTGGGTGCTGGCCGAGATAACACAATCCTCCGAGTGGGGCACGGCGGCCGACCCGTCGATAATCCCGGGCTATTCCGACATGGTTTCCCGCGACCCGGCCTTCAACCTCCAGCACATCGAGGACAGAGCGTCGGTCATCTTCTGGCGCTTCATCCGGGCACACTTCGAGGGCTCGCCGGACCCTCTGCGCAAGGTTTCACTGCCTTCGTTCATCCCGTCCTTCGAGGAAAGCCTCCGGTTCTCGACCGAGGACGGCTGGTGGCTGTTCTTCAAGGATGCCGCGGTGGGAGCGGTCGAGGTCCAGTCGATCGAGACGGCGGGATCGGACCCGGATGCGCAGGATCACATCGAGGTCCTCATCCGCTGGTCCGCCAGGAACGCAAGGCGGAACTCGGCGGGCAGGATCAGGAACGCGGGCGACAGGACCATCAGGCCGATTGTGTATCACCTCGTCAGGAACAGGTCCGTCGTCACCAGCAGGGAGAGGGCTTTCCTCTCCTCCCACTGTCAGGCATGCGGCGCGCCCTACACCGGAGGCGAATCCGGAAACTGCGACTACTGCGGAAGGGTTCTGAACGACGGCAGCCAGGACTGGGTGCTGGCATCGACGGGACGCTACGATGCGTCGAAAATGAGACCGGCCTCGGTTGACGCATTCGCGCGCTCGTCGCTCATCCCGCCGGAAATGCTCCTCGGAGCAATGGCCGGCGCGATGTTCGCCGACGGAGCCATCGATCCATCCGAGGAGAAACTCCTTGCCGACTTCGCGAAGAGCCGCGGGATCAGCCCCCGGACGGTTTCGGAGATCACTGCCTCCGTACGCGCGGGAGAGAAGACTCTTCCCGTCCCCTCGACCCGCGAGGAGACCGTCGAGATTCTTGGCGCGATGGCCCGCATGATACTGGCGGACGGAAGGATGTCCAACGAGGAGATCGAGCTGCTGTCGAGCTTCGGAGAGGCTTCGGGCCTCACCCGGGCCGACGTGATGCTGATCGTCTCGGGACAGAGGGAGCAGCTCTTCAGACAGGCTCGGCGCATCCTGGAAAACGGTCGCTAGACGATCCGCCGGCCCGTTCCCGTGGGAATCCTCAGTGTTGTCGACGGACGGGCCGATGCGGCCCAGGCCGTAGAGACCGGCGGCATCCGTCAGCGTGGAGGCAGCGCCCGGCAGTTGTCCCTGGGCAGACTGTCGACCGCCATGAAGCCCTCCGGAACCGTCCCCGACCATTCGTACACAATCGTGCGGCCGGAGGCGCTCCGATGGACCTCGTGGAGGAAGGGGGGCGGGTCCAGGCGCTCCCATCCGGACCCGTCCGGCGCCATCGTCCATCTCGTGGACAGCCAGGGGCGCGCAGCGGGCAGATCGGGATCGACGACGACGAACCTCACGCCGTGCTTCTGAAGGCATGGCCAGAGCAGGGCCTCGTAGTCGTCGGGCATGGTCAGCGTGGGCCTTCTGTAGTCCCAGATCAGCAGCTCCACATTGGGAAAGGTCACCACCCATTCGTCCGGTTCGGAGTTCCTGGAGATCCATCGGGATATCGCAGCGGCTTCGGATGCTCTTGCCCGCGAATCGGAGGCGGCCAGGGCGTGGAGGGGCCTGGCTAGGGGTAGAAACGCCAGTGCGGCGATGGCGAGCCGCGTCTTCGTCCCGAGCCCGAGCCTCTCCGAGATCCTGGCGGCCGATGCGATTCCGAGGCAGACCACGACAACGACCAGGAAGGTCAGGTAGCGTCCGGGGTGCTCGTGCAGCACCAGGCTCGCCGTGGTCGGCAGGGCCGCGAAGGCGGGGAGGATCATCCTCCTGCGCATTGCAGGATCACCCAGCGCGACCAGCGACAGGACGGCGAAGAGTATCATGGAGGGCCAGCCGAAAACCTCTCCCCTGTGAAGAGTCCCGGTGGTCAGCGGCTCCAGCACCCTGAGCGTCCCGGCGAAAACCGCCGTCACCACCGCGGCGGGACCCTGGTGCCTGAGCATGTCTGCAGGGCCTGGGGGCGTGTCGCGCACCTCCCATGCGGCCCAGTGATTCTCGTTCAGCAGGAACTGCCCATTCTGGGTATAGAGGGGCGATCCGAAGGCATCCGCGTTCCGCATGAACCAGGGCAGGGCGCAGGCCAGAAACACTGCCGAGAACGCGGCTGCGCATGCCAGACGCCGCCGCCCGCCGCGCACGAGAATCCAGAGTCCTATGGACAGTGCGAAAACCATCCCCTGCGTCCGCGCAAGATAGGCCGCCCCACAGAGAAGACCCGACAGGATCGAGAAACGGAGGGAAGGCTCCCTGCCGGAACCCGCCGCCAGCACCAGGAAGAACAGGGCGGTGAACAGCATGAGGCTGTCAGGCTGGGTCGAGAACCAGATCATCACAGGGTCCAGGGCGAGCCAGGCCAGGGCGGCGATCGCCTCGATCCGCCCGAAGGTTCTCCTCGCCCACAACCAGGCCGAAAGCATGGCGGACAGGCCGAGGACGAGCGACAGAACCTGAGCGGAGCGGAAGGATGCTCCGCCGGCGAGGAATACCGGTACGAGCAGGCAGGACATCGCCGGCTGGCGGTTCCCCTCCGGCCTGATCCCCTCTAGTGAGGGATCGCTCAGCATCCATTTCCTCTGAGTCGAGAAACCCCGTCCATCGATGAGGTTTCTCGCCATCTCGAGCTCCGAGGCCACCCCATCCCCTGCCGGAATGGGGTTGCGGAGGGCTACTCCCACCCTGATCGCGGAGGCGGCGGCCATGATCGAGAGGACGAGCACCGTTTCGAGTCTTGCAGTAAGGGTTCGCATGGACGGAACATAAGGAGCCAGCACCGGAGATGCACCGGTATCCTGCAGGAGAAGGCTCCGGCCCGGCGGTGCGGCATGGCCCGGATCGACTTCCGGAGCGGGAGATTGCTTATAGTCGGACGGGAGGCCGAATGGAGCTTACGATCGCGAGCTGGAACGTCAATTCGATCAGGGCGAGGCTGTCGCATGTGCTGACCTGGCTCGACGACCGGAAGCCCGACGTACTTCTCCTGCAGGAGACCAAGGTCGAGAACGGCCTCTTCCCGCGCGAACCCTTCGAGGAAAGGGGAATGCACGTACTCGCCTCGGGCCAGAAGGCCCTGAACGGCGTCGCCGTGGTGAGCAGGCACCACCCCGAACTCCTCGGGGAGACACTTTCCTCCGGCTTCCTCGCCGACCAGAGGAGGGTGCTCAGGGTCAGGATCATGGGCATCACTCTGATGGACGTCTATGTTCCAAACGGAGGAGACACCTCGGGTGAGCGGTTCGCCGACAAGTTGAGGTTCCTGGAGGAGCTGGCCCGTGAGGCCGGGCTTTCCTCGCAGGAACGGTACATGCTCATGGCGGGCGACTTCAACGTAGCCCCCGGCGAGGACGACGTCACAGACGCAAAAGTCATGGACGGGAGGCTCTGCTTCCACCCGGAGGAGAGAACCCGGTTCGAATCGATTCTCCGAACAGGGCTGACGGATCTCTTCAGAGCCTTCAACCCCGACGGGAAGGCCTACAGCTGGTGGGACTACAGGGAGGGCTCGTTCCGCAGGAATGCAGGGATGAGGCTCGATCACATACTGGTTTCTCCTGCGCTTGCCGCCGCCGCGCGATCCTGTACGATCGACAGGGAGCCGAGGAGCTGGGACAGGCCTTCGGATCACGCTCCTGTCTCTGCCGTGTTCGAGCTTCCGGCGATGGAATAGCGCCATAAACTCTGCTGTACAATGTCCGTATAACCAAGGAGGGCAAATTGACACCATTCTTTCTGTCTCTCGCCTTTGCCGCCCTGACCGCACAGCCTGCGGACGGAGGCCGCGAAATGCCGGTCGTCGAAGTCCATGAGTGGGGTGTCATAACTCTCGATGATTGCTATGCCATACTGGCGGCCCGCCCCGCCGGACGGATCGATCCCGCCTCCCTATGCCCGCCGGCGGACGCACCCGCAGCAAGGGCTCCGGTCGTCTACTTCTACGGCCCTCCCTTCAAGGGCAGTTTTACCGTGGAAGCCGTCTCCGGCCAGATCATATCGACATGGCCCGAACCCTCGACCGGCACCGCCACCTGGCGTTTCTCGGCGGACTGGCCGGAGAGGGATTCGGCGCCGACGGACCTCCCGACCGGCAGGGTGCACCCTTCCATCATAGAAGGATGGGATGCGACGGGATGGAGGGTGCCACAGAGCATGACTCTCGTCACCGAAGAGCGTTACGTCGACAAGTTCATCTACTACGAGTGCACGGTCGATCCTTCCGTGCTGCCGGTCCGTCCCAGGCCTGTCGGAGTCGACGTTGAGGATGGGTACGAGGATATGCCGGCCCTTCTCATAATCCCGTCCTACGCCGGCACGACGATCATGCCCCTGCGCGCAGGCGTGCTCGAGAATCCCGCCGATCTCCTCAGGAACTGCCTCGTCGAGCCGGTCGACATGCTCTCCGTCCTCTACGAGTGGTCCCGCGACAAAGTGGACCTGGACGAGGTAGACGCGCTCTGGGGCACCTGGAAGGGATGGTTCAACATAGACGGTCTGCCCGCCCCGGAATCCGGTCGCGTTCTGATGGTCTATCCGGTTCCCGCCGAAGTGCTTGACGGCATCTGCACCCTCGACCTCACCACGGAAGAGGGATACACCGTGGAGTACCACAGATTCATCCTCTGCGCCACGACCGTGGCTCTCAGGAAGGTGTAGCCGGCTCCCCTCCTCCGTTCCCGTGCGGGCAGACCGTCTATAGGCCGGGTACATACACGGCAGGGTTCCCGCCGCAGTCGGAAAGCGCGGACACCCTGGCCGGGTGCTGAAACGCCACGCCGTTCAGACCGGCCAGGACAAGCGATCTCCTGTTTCCGGAGCCCGTCATCCTAACGGGGTGGACGGCGGGGCTCTCCGGTCCTCCCTCGCTGAAGCCATCCCTGACTGCATGCCCCCATGACGATGAAGAGGATCTGTTCGAACCTCCTGCCCTCACAGGGACATTCGCGGGGTCGGCCTTCGAGCCTGAGGGCGGCTCGCATGCGGAACCGTCCTGATCGAATCAACCGCCTGGATAACACAAATTTGCTCTTGAATGGGAGGGAAGGCCCTGATCACTTCACGCTCCAGAGCCGGACATGGGATTGGAGGTGACGGCAGGATCGGATCACGCGCCGGTCACAGGGGCGGCGATAAAAGAAGAGGGGGCGGGATCGCTCCCGCCCCCCTGCAGCAATCGTACCGCTTAGCGGCCGAGGATTACGAACTCGGCTCTCCGGTTGAGAGCCCTGTGCTCCTCGTCCGTATTCGGGGCAGCAGGCCTGGACTCGCCGTAGCTGACGGTCTGGAGCCTGGACTGGCTGACACCCTTGGAGATGAGGTAGCTGCGGACGGCCTCGGCCCTGCGCTCTGCGAGGGCCTGGTTGTAGTCCTCGGCGCCGAGGTCGCAGGTGTTGCCCGTGATGGTGACGCTCACGCCGGGGTTGGCCAGCAGGAAGGCCGCGATCTCATCGAGGGCGCCCTTCGCGTCACGCCTCAGCACGGAGCTGTCGAGGTCGAAGTAGACCTTGTCGAAGTCCACGACGAGACCGAGCTGGAAGTCATGGACGGCGGTTCCACCGGCGGGTACTGCCACCACAGCCGATTCCGAACCGTATGCGGACGCGGAAGCGGTCAGGTTGCGGTTCCCGGAGGGGAGCTCGATCGAATAGGTGCCGTCAGGACCGGTTTCGGCCCGGATGGAACCGCTCGAAACAAGGGCGTCGAGCGGCAGGCCGGTTGCGACGTCAGTAACGGTTCCGGACACTACGCCGCTGGTCTCGATGCGGGAGAGCGGGAAGTCCACCTGGTAGGTGCCGCCCGATGCCAGGTCGACGGTTTCGCTGACAGGGAGATAGCCCTCGGCGGATCCGGTGAGGGTTATCCTGCCCTTGGGGGCTTCCATGGCGTAGGTTCCGTTCTGGGCGGTGTTCACGGGATCGACGCCGTCCCTGGAGGCGGAAACTGTTCCGCTCAGGGCCTCGCCGGTCTCGGAGTCGTAGATCCTGCCTCCGATCTCGGCGGGAGGATTACGGAAGGTGCCGGTGTAGGAGAGGCCGATGCCGACACCCATCTGGGGGAAGTAGCCGCGGGGGAACGGAGCGCGGTTCGCTCTGTCCTCGACGGTAGGGCTGCCGCCGGCCTGGTAGAGGCCGTGTCCCATGTCGGACCAGTCGGGCGAGAAGTCCGAAAGGGCGAAGGAACCGGTGACGTCGATCGCGAGGCCGTCGTTGTTGAAGCGGATGCCGGGAGCGATCTGGATCATGTCGTCATAGTCCTCGCCATCGCCGTTGTCGAAGTTGCGGTCGAGGAAGTGGCGCCACTCGGCTTCTACGAATAGGGTCGTCTGACCGATGGGGTACTCGATGCCGCCGCCGGCGTAGAGGACGGCATCCTCGACTTCCATGTCGACGGCCTCGGTTGCGGTTACCTGATGGTTGATGTCGTAGCGGAGGTCGGTGTACTCGAAGGACTGGTTGAACTTGTGGTAGCCCAGGTTCACGTGCAGCGCCGCCGGGTTGAGGTTGAAGGTGGTGAGGAGGTTGGCGCCGTAGCTCAGGCTGCCCGCGTTGATCATGGGCCTGCGGAGTTCGTACATGCATTCATCGGCGACCCAGATGCCGTCCCAGCCGTCCCCGTTTACTACGCAGCTGCTGTAGCCGCCGTCGTGGATGGCGAAGGACACCCAGGGCATGATACCGAACCAGACGCTGTTCGAAGAGGGGTTGAAGTTCCACTTCAGGGATGCAGTGGCCTCGCTGAAGCCGTCGTCACCCTCCCAGTCCCCGGAGATCTCCGCGCTCTCGCTGGCCCTCTTCATCTGGTTGACGAGGTAGTTGACGGAGATGCCGAGCTCGAACGAACGCCCGAGGCCGAAACCGGTGACGATGTAGCCGGTTCCGTCGTACTCGGTGTTGGTGATCTCGGTTTGCGTGTTGTTGATGACGGCGGTGCGCTCGTCACCGGAGATGCCGAGATGGGTGAAGAGACCGATGTTGAACTTGCCTGCCCCCACCGTGCGGGCATCCACTACTCTGTTGAGGCCTCTAGTGCCCCACCAGGACGGCAGCGCTGCCGCTGCACCGGTCAGGGCAACCAGGAGCACCATAAGACGATACTTCATTGATCCCTCCTTTTTTGAGAAGATTCCGCCACAGATTATTATCACCAATCGGGTCGCTCCAAGTCAACCTCCCTCAGATTCATAGACCGGTACACCAACGGTGTTTCCCGTTCGACCCGATTTAGGGATTGTACTACAGCAGCAAGATTATTGCAAGTGCCATGGCAAAGAAAGGCTTTGTCTAGGTTATCCTCGAAGCCCCCCAGGTTCTCGCCGTGCTGTCGAGCTGGTCCTCCACCGTACCCCAGGAGATGATGAATGGGATTCTATGGATGGTGACGGTGACTTCGTCGCCGGAGATCTCATAGGAGCCTTTGGCGCCCATCCCCTCGACCTCGCCCGACTTGTCGTCCCCGTTGAAGTCGACGTGGTTGGCATCGGCCATGCGCTTCATGTTGAGAACGAGAGTCGCTGCCGTGCCGTTGAACCTGTACCTGTACGATCTTGCCATTTTCGCTCCTCTCCTCTGCCGTCCGGTGTCAGAGGAAAAAACGTCAAAAACTCATCTATTTCTTGATTATCCTCCATACTCCATCATCATTGCGTTGATACGCACGACACAACTTACTGTTGAACAAGAGATTATGAGTAACAAAACTATTCATTTCGCAGGCATGCTCCGCCGCGTAATCCAAAAACTTTGAGTATTTGACGTTTTTTCCTCTGACACCGGACTGACACCGGACTACACAAGCACCCTGCTTCCGATTTCGGTCCCCGCCACCCCGATCGCCTCTTCCAGGCCCTCCCACCTTCCGGTGGAGAGATATGCGTGCATCGCCCGCGCGGCGATGCGGCCCTGGCCCATTGCGAGAATCACCGTGGCCGCACCCAGGACGATGTCGCCCCCGGCGAAGACCCCTCTGACGGAAGTCTGCCCGGTGGCTTCGTTCACGGCTATCCCTCCCCAGCGGGTCGTCTCGAGTTCAGGGAAGGACGACGCCACGAGGGGATTCGGGCTGTTTCCTATCGCCACCAGCACCGTATCGGCCTCCCGGACGAACTCCGAACCTTCCACCGGTATGGAGCTGCGGCGCCCGGAGGAGTCCGGCTCGCCGAGGGTCATGCGCACGAGCCTGACCCCGTTAACCCAGCCCCAGGGTCCCCCCGTGATCTCCACCGGATCCTCGAGGAAGTGGAACTCGACTCCCTCCTCGCGAGCGTGATGGACCTCCTCGCGGCGGGCCGGCATTTCCACCTCGGACCGCCTGTACACGACGATCGAGCGTTCGGCGCCCATCCTGAGCGCCGTCCTGGCGCAGTCCATAGCCACGTTGCCACCCCCGACGGTGATCACCGTCCCGCCTCTCTGGATCGGGGTGTCGGAGTTCGGAAAATCAAACGCTCTCATCAGGTTGACTCTGGTCAGATACTCATTCGCCGAGTAGACCCCCAGAAGGTTCTCGCCGGGGATTCCCTGGAACCTAGGGAGTCCGGCGCCGGACCCGATGAACACGGCGTCGTACTCGCGCATCAGTTCGTCCAGCGGGATGGTTCTGCCGGCGATCGTGTTGAGCCTGAACTCCACCCCGAGATCCTCGAGGAACTTCACCTCGCGACTCACTATGGCCTTCGGGAGCCTGAACTCGGGAATGCCGTACACGAGGACGCCCCCGGCCTCGTGGAGGGCCTCGAGAACGGTGACTGAATGACCGAGCTGGACCAGGTCGCCCGCCACGGTGAGCCCGGCGGGGCCGCTTCCTATTACGACGACACTCCGGCCGCTGGAAGGAACCTTCCCGGGAAGGGCGACCGCCTCCGTCTCCCTCTCCCAGTCCGCCAGGAACCGCTCTATCCTGCCTATGCTCACGGACTTTCCGGGATCGTGGTGGAACTTGCCGACGGTGCAGGCGAGCTGGCACTGCTGCTCCTGGGGGCATACCCTCCCGCAGACTGCGGGCAGCACGTTTCTGCGCCTGATGATCCTGATGCCGGAAGCGAAATCGCCCTTCGCCACGGCCGCAAGGAAGCCCGGGATATCCACACCCACCGGGCAGCCCTCGATGCAGACCGCCCTTTTACAGTGCAGGCAACGCTTCGCCTCGAGCACCGCCATCTCCGGGGTGTAGCCCAGGGGTACTTCGCGCAGGTTCCCGACCCTCTCGGCAGGTTCCTGCTCGGGCATCTTCTGGGGAGGTATCGCGAGCCTATCCTTCGCTTCCATGTCCCCCCGATCCGGTGAGCCTGCACCCGCCATTGAAATGCTCCATGGCCGCGTGCTCCTGGTCCCTGTATGTCGAAAGCCTCTTGATCAGTTCGTCGAAATCGACCTGGTGCCCGTCGAAATCCGGCCCGTCCACGCATGCGAACCGAGTCCTGCCGCCGACCGTGACCCGGCAGCATCCGCACATCCCGGTGCCGTCGATCATTATCGGATTCAGGCTGACCGTCGTCGGGATGCCTAGCTCCATGGTGACGGCGCTCGCGAACTTCATCATGACCGGAGGGCCTATGGCGAACGCATGGTCAACGGCGGGTTCGCGCCCGGCGACCATCCTGATCCCGTCGGTGGCGAGCCCCTTCGTGCCCCTGGAGCCGTCGTCGGTCATGATGAGAACCTCGTCGCTTACCTTCTCCATCTCCTCTACCATCACCAGCAGCCCGGCGGTTCTGGCGCAGACGACCGACAGGACTCTGTTGCCCGCCTCGTGCAGCGCCTGCGCGATGGGATACATAGGAGCCGTGCCTATTCCGCCGCCGCAGCAGATCACCGTTCCGAACCTCTCGATGCGCGTCGGCGTGCCCAGAGGACCGGCGATGTCGTGCAGGATGGAACCCTCTTCGAGCATCGCCATCTGCCGTGTGGACTTGCCCACGGCCTGCACGACGAGAGTCACGGTCCCGGCGGCAGGGTCTGCGTCCGCTATGGTCAGCGGAACCCGTTCGCCCTGCTCGGAAATCCTCACTATCACGAACTGGCCGGGCTTCCGCTGCCGGGCCATGTCCGGTGCGGAAATACGGTACATCGTCACGTCGGGGCCCAGGGATTTTTTCGAGACAATCCTGCTTGGTTCCACGGATACCTCCGGAGGTTCTGCGGTCCTTCGCCTCAGCGAAGCTTTAGAACCAGCCCCGCCCGATCCTGAACGAACTCGTGTTCTGAGAGGAGGAGTGACTCCTTCCGTCCGGCTCCGGTTCACGGGGATCCCGGGCCGGGAACCGGAGGAGCCCCGTCTCACGGGTCCGACCTGAATAATATCATTTTTGGGTTCGTTGCCGGGAACCCTGCCGCTCCGGCACATGGATCCGGAGATGTTCAGGGGCCTGAAATCTACGTTCAAAAGCCCGTTCCCTGTCACCCTGGGACGGATCTCTAGAAGGATGAGACCCGCGGATTGTCATCCCGGGGTCATGTCCCGCGCCGAGGCTCCGGTGGTCCCTGTCCGACGATCGCCCTGGCCTTGCCGCCGAGGGGCGCAACCCTGAGGAGCGGGTCCAGCCAGGGCCTGCTCGAATACGTCTCCCACCGCTCCAGAACCATGCCTGACCTCTCCAGCAGAAACCGGAACGACCCGCGGCAGTACTCGCAGCAATGCCCCGGGATGTAGGAGGGACGATAGCGCTTCCTTCGGAGACCCAGCCTCTCCAGCATCCTCTTGGTTACCTGGTCCAGGCCGTCGATGTTGGGGAACTCGAGGAGAGCCTCTCCTCCTTCCGTGAGGAGTGACCGGATGGCTTCGATTGCGGCGGGGGGGTCCGGTATGTGTTCGAGGACATGGCGCAGCACGACCAGATCGAAACGCCCTTCCAGCACCGGCATGCTTCCGGGGAACACGCCTTCGTGAACGGGAACGCCCAGCCTCGCAGCCGTCTTTTCCGCCATCCCCCCGGGCATCTCGACACCCTCGACCTCCCAGCCGTCGGAGGCCGCGAGGTGGAGCAGCCTGCCGTTACCGCACCCGATGTCCAGCAGGCGGCCCGGCCTTGCGTATCTCCTGGCGATGAAGGAGTAGGTTCTCGACTGTGAGGCGTTCCGGGGATCGTCCGACGACATGGGGTCCGGCAGTTCCCGCGAATACTTCTCCTGGTCGAGCCCGGCCGACAGGTCGTAGCTGACCAGGCGGCAGGTCCTGCATCTGAAGAAAGCGAATTCACCCCGTGCGCCCTGCGTGTAAAGCGGCTTCAGGTCGCTTCCTCCACACAGCCTGCAGATCATGAATCTCCCATATGCCCGGTCACCCTGTCCGAATCGCCTTGCATGACTACGGAAGGGGTGGCTCCGTGCTTCCCGCGCCTCGATGAACCCGCATCCCCCGGGCTGCGACACCGGAGTCAGCGCCCCGGGCCGGTTGTTTCGAGAAGCAGAGGTGGAACACCATCCCCGGGTTGCATGTTCTCAACCTGCCAGGCCCCTCAGAACCCGAGAAGAGTGAGGGAATACTCCGACCGCGAGGCCACCAGTGCAAGGAGGCCGTCCGGCGAGAGAGCGACGTCCGCCAGATCGCCGCAGCCGGGAGAAGCCAGCACCTGTTCGCCTGAAACGGAGACGACGAAGAGCCCGGAGGCGGTCCGGCAGCCGCCGTAGTAGAAGCGACCGTCGAGAGTGCCGGCGCCTACCGTCGGGAAGTCCGGGAAGGTGATCAGAGTGACGATGGACAGGCCCAAGGGATCCAGCACCCACAGCTCGTTCGATCCCTCGGCGGCGATGCCGACATTGCCGTCACCCGCGTCGAACAGGTCGACCACGGGACCGGGTGTTTCGATCGACGCCGCAGTCGCGCCGGTCAAGGGATAGACCCGGCTGACCCCGGACTGACCGCCCAGATAGATGCAGTCGCCTCCGGGAAAGGCCAGGGCGCAGAGGGCGGGATTCATGCCTGTCTGAACGGTCTCCCCGAACGAGAGGTCGGGCAGCACCCGGATCAGCGAGCCGTCGGAGCAGACTGCGATGATGTCCGATCCGCAGGGTTCGACGAACATGATTTCGCCCCCGGCGGCGATCCATGTGTCCGGACAGCCTTCACCGGCCGCGAACAGGGAATCCCCCGCCGCGGCGACGGCCGTGCCCGACCCCGGCATGAAGGCCACGTCCGTCAGTGGGGACCGGGTTTCCCGAACGGTCTCACCTCCCGATACGGAGGCGAGGATCAGACCGCCCTCGCATGCGCACGCCCACCAGTATCCATCCTGGGAAAAGGAGCATGACGCCGGGCTCCCGAGGGAGTCGGCGTAGAAGGAGTCCTTGTAGACCGAGGGGTAGTCCGGACCTTCCACGGGCTCGAAAATGCACGAACTCGCTGGAATCAGTAGAAACAGAGAAAAGGCGGTCAGCCGTCTCACCGGTCGCCTCCCTACCCCGGCGGATGCCGTGATGTCAGTGCAGCCTGCCCTGCCAGTAATGTCCTCCCCGCCATCCCGACATGTATTCATGGTCGACGAAGCAGACTTTCAGATCGGCCTGGCATTCATGGTCGACGAAGAAGACGGACACGTCCGCCCGGTAGCCGTAATCCTCGAAGAACCAAACGGAGTCGCTGCCGTCAGCCTGATAGTCGTAATCGCACACGAAGACGCAGAGATCGGCCTGATACTCGTAGTCCACCACGAACACCGAAAGATCGGCTCTGAACTCGTAATCCTCGACGAAGACGGAACCGGCCGTCGCCGAAAGACAGGACACGGCGGCCATCAGGACGGACTTCCTCATCAGGCGTTCCCTCCTCCGTATCTGTGCATGCAGGCTCCGGAGAATCTTCAGCCGTCAGGGAGCCCGGCCGACGGGCATCACGTAGAGAGCCTCAGTTTCCCCGTCCAGCCCGAGAACCTCCGCAACCCGGGAGTCGTCGAAGGCTCCTACCGCGACGGTTCCGAGGCCCAGAGCCTCGCACATCAGATACACGTTCTGCGACGAGTGACCGGCCTCCATCGCCACATAGCGCCCGCTCCTGCTTCCGTAGCGGGACCCGGTCACTCCGGGGCGCGCGCAGATCACCAGCGCGGCGGGCGCGGCGGCGACCCAGGGCTGCCCGAGGCAGGCCTCCGCGAGAGCGTTCCGACAATCCCCCGGGGCCAGAGGCTCCAGCGCGTCTTCCAGCGGCAGATACCGGTACAGGGCCGGTTCGATTCCCTCCACAGAGCCTGCAACGAGGTACACTTCGAGAGGATAGAGCGCTCCGGCCGAGGGGACCGTGCGTCTGCCGCCGGGAACGGTTCCATTTGCGGCCCAGAGCAGGGATGCGGCCTCTTCGAGCGTGACGGACCCGCTCCCGAACAGCCGGACGGATTCCCTGCCGCTCAGGAGCCCGCCCAGCGTCTCCCCTCCGGGCGGAAGCTCCTCCGGCATCCCGGGGAGCGGCACAGCCCGGCTGGAATCCGCTCCGCATGCGGAGAGCACCAGCAACGCCGCGAAAAGGTAAACGGACATGTCCTCCCCATGTCCGCAGGCCCGGGGCCGGACCTCCCGGACGCCGGTCCGCGGACCGCCACAGAGGGAATCTTGAACAGCCCCATCGGGAAAGCAAGCAGGCTGAACCCCCGGGGACGCGCACGGGCCCTCGGAACCGTTGCGCCTGATGTCCTTGAAGGTTCCCGGGAGATGGACGGCCCCATGCTGAAGGCGGCAGCCGCGCTGCCGACCGGGCGGCTGGAGGCGATCCGCCCGACTAGTACAGGAGCATGATCCTGTCGTGTCTGTTCCTGTCCACCTTGACCTGGATGACGGCGCCGGGCCTGAGATCGGCGAGTTTGCTGAGCGGCACGGTTTCCTTGTGTGTAACCGTTCTCAC
>LKHC01000028.1 GCA_001618605.1 Candidatus Fermentibacter danicus | reverse complement strand
GCCATGAAGATCATCGAACCCCAGTTCACACTCCAGAGCAGAGGGCTCTTCCCCCCTCCGGTTCCCTGATCCGTCGGGAGCGCCATCCTCAACCTCCCAGCATCAGACCGCCCCGTTCCTCTCCCCCTCGAGCACCGCCCTGGCACCGGGTACTGCAGAGAGGAACCCGTTGATCGTCGGACAACCGGCGAAGTCGGCACACCGTCCGCAGTTGGGAACCGAACGCCGCTGGCCGCAGGATCTCATCTCGCACTCGGAGCAGTGCGGAGTGTGCACTCCGCCTGTCGAGATGCAGCCGTCGCAGTCTATGTGTTCCGGCTTCACATCCGAACCGTACATCGCAGACCACTCTGCGGCGGTCCTCTTCCTCAGCTCCGCATCGTCGTCGCGGCGAGCCAGGAAGGCGGGGCACTCCGAGCACACGAGACCGCAGTAGGAGACCATCCTGTCCATTTCAGACTTCCGTCCGTTCCGTTCCGATCCTTCGGACACCCGGCGATGCGGCCACCAGGGATTTCATCCTCCACCTTCCCGATGCGTAGTACAGGCCGGAGAAGGTGCATCCCACGGTCCAGCCGACCGGCACCGCCCACCATATCCCGTCGACCCCCATGAAGGAGGAGAACCACAGGGCGCAGGGCACGCGGACAAGCCACAGGGCCAGTATGGTCGAGTACATCGGGACCACCGCCTCACCCGCCCCCCTGAAGACTCCGTTCATGAGGAAGAGGATTCCGAAGAGGGAATATGACATGCCGATCACCAGGATGTACCTCTCGCCGACGGATATCACTCCCGGATCCCGGTTGAATATTGACATCAGATCGCCGCTGAAATGAATCACTGCAAGGCCCATCACGAATGCTATCGCAAGAGTGATGTAAAGCCCGGCCCTGAGGCCCTTCCTGACCCTGTCCACCCTTCCGGCGCCGATGTTCTGACCCGTGAAGGTCGTCACGGCCTGGCCCAGGCTCATGGCGGGCATCATGGCGAACGAATCCACCCGGCTGGCGGCGGAGAAGCCGGCGACGGCGTCGGTTCCGAAGCCGTTCACTATCCTCATGAGCAGCATGTGCCCGAATGCGACCAGACTCTGCTGGATTCCGCTTGGAAGGCCGATCTTCATGCTCAGAACGAAGGTATCGCGGTCGAACGAGAGCCCCCGGAACGAGAATCGAACGTATGCGTTGCGCTTGTCGAGATAGAAGAGCGCCGCCAGGAAGGAGGCCGTCTGGGCTATGACCGTAGCCCAGGCCACCCCGGCCACTCCCCAGCGGAAGACGGCTACGAACAACAGATCCAGCACGATGTTTAGAACGGTGGAGAAGATCAGCGCATAGAGGGGCGTCCTGGAGTCACCGAGACCTCTGAGCACGGCTGAAACCGTGTTGTAGCCGAAGGATCCGAGCATGCCTGCGAACAGTATGCGGAGATAGGTGGATGCCTCGGGATACACATCCCAGGGGATGTGCATGGCCCTGAGTATGACCGGCGTGGCCAGTACCCCGACGAGGGACAGGATCGCACCCGACCAGAAGATGGAGATGTAGGTGGTGTTTATGGTCGTCCTGATCCTGTCGCGCTCTCCGGCTCCGAACTGCTGCGCGATGAGGACGGTGGCCCCCATGGTGAGACCCATCATGAGCGAGATCATGAGCATCAGGATCGGGAAGGCCGCTCCTACCGCCGCGAGCGCCGTCTTGCCCACCAGATTCCCGACGACTACGCTGTCCACCATGTTGTAGAACTGCTGGAAGACGTTGCCCAGGAGCATCGGCAACGAAAAGGCCACCAGAGCCCCGGCCTCTCCACCGGTCGTGAGATCCCTCAAACCACCCTCCGTTAGACTGTTCCAGCCTGCAGGACTCGACTCCGCCTCCCTGATGCGGCAGCCGCTGAATTACTTCGCTGGAATCGTGCCGACGCTCATCAAGATGATGTCTACCACCGGAATGGTCTCCGCACCGTGACAGGTGTCCTGCGGCGCAATGCCGTTGGATTCCCTTCCACGAGCAACTCCAGCTTCGGAAAGACCCGTGGATCGCGACAGCGATAAAAGCACGACGAATAGCCGGAATACGGGCGAGGGGGCGCGCGTCGCACGCCCCCTTCATGTCCCGTATGTGCCGTGCTAGAATCTGTTCCCCAGGATGGGGAGCAGCTTGTTTCTCAGAACCGTGCAGGATTCCTCGTCCGAGCAGACGGCGAGGATCGTGTCGTCACCGGCGACGGTTCCGACTACGTCCTGGAATCCGTACTGGTCGAAGGCGTGAGCCACGCCTGCAGCGGCGCCGGGATTTGTCCTTATGAGCATGAGATTGCCGGACATGTTCACGGATTCGACGCTGTCGCGGAAGGCGATCTCCAGGCGTCTGCGGATGTCCGCGGTGTTCTTTTCGGAGATGATCTGGTAGCGATGAACCCCGGGGCGGATCGAAACCCTCGCCGCACCGAGTTCGAGCAGGTCGCGGGAGATCGTGGCCTGGGTGACCTTGAACCCGAGATCCTTCAGGAGTTTCGTGATCTCTATCTGATCGCCGACCTCCTTCTCGCTGAGCAGCTTACGAAGTGCATCGAGCCTTTCGACCTTGGTCTTTCTCATGATTCCTCCTGGATCGGGTTATGCTGCTTTCAACAGAGAACATGCGAATAGGAGCAAAGGAAGACCGATATTATCCCGATGGGATTATGAAGACGCCTTTTCCGCAGTGGTGTCCGAGTCCTGCAAGCTCAACGGACCGTAATTCCAGTCTGTACAGGAACCGGCGTCCATCCTCAGGAAGAAGCCGGGCGCCCGCCCCGAAAGCATCTTCCATGCGACATCCTCGACTTCCCCCGATGCACGGCGGTGCAGCGGCCTTGTGCAGTGAATACCGGAGCCGGCACCGGGCTATTCCACCAGTTTATTGCATTAGATTATACAACCCTCCATGGACGGAGTCCATAGGCATATTTCAGTACCTATTGATTTTTCCATCCGTACCCGGGCTCGAGAACCAGCGTGCGAATTACGAAGCGGCTTCTCCGCAATTGCGGCAGAGGAGCGCTCCTGTCCGTAATGACCGGAGCCGGCTACGCCCGTTTCCGGGTTTGCAGCGCCTTCCGCGCCGGTCGGAATACGGGCGCCCATCCACCGGTAAAAACTGGTAAGGGTTTTATAAACGGAGGTACACGAATGGCTCTCTTCCTTCTCCTGCTCTCGGCTGCGGCGTCCTCCGGAACGCCCGCCCGGGATTATTCCGACGTCGTGAACAGCGTAGCGGACATGGCCTGGAACTGCGCAATCCGAGACATGGCCTCGGAATACGGACTCGACGTGGTGAACGTGGCCTGGGAGGACACCGGCAGATACTACGGGTCCTGCTGGGGCCCCAACATCAGCGACCTGACGATACAGGTCCACCACGCCGATCCGTGCACCGGAGGCACCGCCCTCACCTGCATGCCCGTGATCAGGTATCCCAACTTCTACGATCTTTCCGCGGACCTCGATCCCGACGACTTCTTCCTGCTCGTCGGCAACGAGTGCGGCGACGAACTCGAGCCCGTCTCGCTGACGGACTATGTGGGCGACCTCCGGAGCTACCTTCACGATCCCTCTTCCTGGAGGGGCGGCAGGTCGAGCCTCCTGGCCGACAGGGACAGCGTCGTCCTGGTGAGCGCACAGGCCGTATTCCTGCCGATCGAGGACGACGGGTCGGCCACCTTCAACCCCGTGCTGTTCAACTACCAGTCCTACGAGGGCGACCCGGCCGTGCTCGCGATCCTCTGCACCCGGGAGGGAACCAGCGCCACGGTGATCGACAACACAAGGGATCCCGTCCCCGGCGCCTGTTCCCGGGGCCAGAGGCTCTTCTTCAACGATAACGGGCAGAGGGCCTGCCTCACGGGGGAGAGAGTCTCCGACTTCCGTCCCGACCGCTCGGACGACCTGTCCGTGAGCGCCTCCGGCGAGGAGGGGCTCAACATGGTGCTCCTCGTACAGATACCTCTCAGGCAGAACAGGCCGGCCCCCACATGGTTCGACAACGACATCTGCTATGAATCCTGCGCTCCGACCGCCGGAGCCGTGATGAGCCGTTCCTCCGACGTGGAGGCTGCGGTCGTGGGCCACGGCGATCTCGAGGGTCCGTTCACCGAGATCGACGGACTGAGGATCCAGAGGGACACGGACTATCCCATCAGGGTCACGGTTCAGTTCTACAAGGCCACCTCCAACGGGACAGTCACGGAGAGAGACATCCGGGACATAAGGGATCAGATAGCCAGGGTCTACGAGGACGCCTCCTACATCGGCTCCCTCGTCCTTCCCGAACGGGGAAGCTGCCGGCCTACCGACTGGGATCACGACCACCCCTCGCGGAGGCTCACCCGCTACTGGGAGGAGACCCGCCGCGATCTGCTCCTCCTGATCGGAAGGCCCGACCTCATAGACGGGAACAGTTGGGAGGACGACTAGGAGCGGGCGGCACGGGCGACTGTCCGGCGGGAACGAGGGAGGGGGCCCGGAGCCCCCTCCTCCGCGTATGGCCGCTTCACGTCCTCCCGGGTCTATAATCCCTGCATGGAGAGACTCCACGTATTCCACAACCTGCCGTCCGGCGGAGGAGCCCGGGTTCTGTCCGAGACGATCCCGGTCCTGGCCGGCCTCTTCGACCTGCAGGTACACGCCCCGGCCGGTTCTGCGCCGGTATGTACCCGGGAGAGCGGCATGCTCCACGAATGGCCCTTCCCGGAAGGCGCCAGGATAGGCGGCATCTCCCGGCTTCTCGGCCCGGCCCCCTACATCAGGAGGCTCAGGGCATTCGATTCCATCTGCGCCAGGATCGCGGAGGCCATCGATACCTCCGGTCCTTTCTGCACGCTCGTGCACAACTCCATGTTCGTCGCGGCGCCTCCGCTGCTTCGGCACCTGTCCACCCCGTCCGTCTACTTCTGCTACGAGTTTCCCCGGCACATCTACGAGCGGGACGTCATAAGACGCGCGGGACACCGCCTCCTGGAGGCCGCCCTGAAGCCCCTGGAGAAGCTCGAGGCCGCCCTGGACCGCGAAGCCGTCCTCTCGGCCGGCAGGATCGTCACCCTCTCGAGCTATATGGCGGGGAGGCTCCGCGGCATCTACGGGGTGGACGCGGGGGTCGTCAGGCCCGGGGTCGACGCAGCCTTCTTCCACCCCGGAAAGAACTCCTCGGATGGCGGCTATGCCCTGTCCGTGGGCGCACTGTGGCCCTACAAGGGGCATTCCCTGGCTCTCCGAGCGGCTGCCGCAGCCGGCATGCGCGAGTTCGTCATCGTGGCCGACAGGGAGTATCCGGGTTTCCGGAAGAGCCTCGAGAAGACCGCCGGGGAATCGGGGATCAGGCTGCTGATACTGCGCGGAATCGACTACCGCGAGCT
>LKHC01000027.1 GCA_001618605.1 Candidatus Fermentibacter danicus | reverse complement strand
ATGCGGGAGGGATTTCGTCGTCTCGTCCAGGACGGTCCCCTCGGCGGTCGATGCCCTCGCACGGGAGATCGGGAGTGTCCGGGCCGGATGAACCGGAGTCTTCAGCGGCTCCAGGGGCCGGACCGACCCGAGATGCCGTCCAGATAAGCCCTCCAGATGACCGGGACGAGCCCGGCCCAGCCTTCGAGAGGGAAGATCACGGACTTGGCGAGGACGACGAGGGTGGCGTATGCGTGGAAAACGGTCTTCCTCACCGGGTCGAGGATGTCCCGCGCCAGAATGAAGCGGTTCCTGAAGGGATAGTAGACGGCGGTCGGCGATCCGGGGCCTCCGCTGCATGCGGCCACGTCGTGCAGCACGCAGGCGGACGGCACGAGGAACACCCTCCCGCCGGACCTCCCCACCCGCAGGCAGAACTCCAGGTCCTCCCAGTACATGAAGTACTCCGAACGGAAGCCCTTCATCTCCCGGAAGACGTCATACCTGACCATCATGGCGCAGCCGGTCGCGAAGTCGCTCTCCTCGGGCTCCAGGGGGAGGGCGGAGGCCGGCGTATTGTACCTCTGGTCCAGGAGCATCCTGACCGGCTTGAATCTGCCGCCCGCGCTCCACACAAGGGCGGGGTCCGAGGAGTAGAAGACGGGGGAGGAGACGATGGATGCCTCCGGATGGGAGTCCAGGAATGAGGCCAGGGTCATCAGCGTCGACGGAGACACGACTGCGTCGGTGTTCAGCAGGAACACGTATTCGACCTCGCCCTCCTCGAGCATGTCGAAGGCCGAGTTGTTGCCGGCGGCGAATCCGGTGTTGGCGCCTAGGGCCTGGAATCTTAGCCCCGGAAACTCGTCGACCCATGCAGGCTTCGGTGTGGGGCTCGCGTTGTCCACCATAACAGGCAGCACGTCGACTCCCTCGGAGGCGGAGACCGATTCGAGACAGCGCCTGGCGAGTTCCCACTGCCCGTAGTTGACGAGTAGAACGGCGATCTTCAAGTGTTTCCACCCCCCGGCGTAATATCTCATGCTCCATTTTGCTGTCCAGCCGTTTCGGACTATGCTCCTCCGCCATCGAGAGCTTATCATTCACGGGCATTTATCAAGGGGACGCCGCCTTCTCCGGATTAGCCCGGCCGGAGGCCGGAACCCTCCTGTGAAACCCGCCGCTCCGGGACCACCGCAACAAAAGAAGGAGATTCGCACAGGTGAAGGTTCTTCTGGATGGCAGGGGGCTCCAGCCCGACATGGACGGCATCGGCAGGTTCGTCACCGCGGTGTCGGGACGCCTTGCCTCGCTCAGGCCGGACTGGGACCTGACGCTGCTCGTCTCCCCCGGCTCCTCGCATCACATCGCCCCCATGGAGAACCTGAGGCTTGCCGAGTCCGGCGCACGCAGGTTCGAGCCGGGCGAGAAGCGCAGGCTTTCGGGGCTGGTGAAATCGATCGCGCCGGAGGCATGCCTCAACTTCTCCCTCACCGGGCCTGTCTGGGACGGGTTCGGAGGGCGCCGGTGCCCCACCAGCTTCGTCGTGCACGATACGATGGTGCTCGAGATGAGGGGCTACTTCGGATCGGGCTCCCTGCAGGACGCGCTCAAGCGGTCGTTCTACAGGGGGCTCTTCCGGGCCTCTTGTCCACGCGCCGCTGCGATCGCCGTCCCCACGAGGAAGGTGATGGACGACCTCTGCCGCCTCCACCCGGAAGCGGAGAGCAAGATCAGGGTCGTCTACGAGGGCCAGGAACTCTTCACGCCCGGCATCCCGGACGGTTCCGCGAGGGGGGGCTTCCTCCTGTATGTCGGCAACGCCAGGCCGTACAAGAACCTGGGCAGGCTCATCGAGGCCTATGCCTCGGCCGCCCGGTCGCCCGAAGTGCCGGATCTGGTGATGGTGGTCCGGAGAGACAGGGCCTTCCCCTCCTTCCAGGAGGCGCTGGCCCGCTCCGGCGCGGGCGGCAGGACGCGGGTGCTGACCGCAGTATCCGATGCCGAGCTGATCGAGCTCTACCGGACCTGCACCGCCTTCGTCTCCCCGTCCGTATGGGAGGGATTCGGCCTCCCCGTGCTCGAGGCGATGTCCGCGGGCTGCCCGGTCATCGCAAGCAGAGGGACCGCCCTGGAGGAGGTCACAGGCGACGGAGCCCTCCTGGTGGATCCATATGACGTAGACGCGATAGCCGGCGCGATTCGCGAGATCTGCTCCAGCGGCGCCATGCGCAGGGAGCTGGCTGCGCGGGCCGTGTCCCGGGCCGCCCTGTTCGGGTGGGACTCCACCGCCGGACGGATCGCGGAAATGATCGAAGAGACGGTGAACGAGTGAAGGCCGCGGTGATAAACGCCCCGTTCCTCGGGGGCAGATTCTCGAGGACATCCAGGTCCCCGGCCATCAACAAGAGCGGAACCCTGTACTGGCCGTTCTGGCTGGCCCACGGCACCGGAGCTCTCGAGCAGGCCGGATTCGAGACCCTCTTCCTGGACTGCCCCGCAGAGGGCATCTCGGAGGACGAAATGCTCGGCCGCGTCGGAGAGGCTTCTCCGAAGCTCATCGCGGTGGACACTTCGACCGCCTCCATATACAGCGACCTCAGGCTGGCCTCCATGCTGAAGAGCGCCGATCCGGAAGCCAGGGTCTTCCTGCTGGGAACGCATGCAAGCGCACTTCCAGAGGAGTGTCTCCGCCTGGCACCGACCCTGGACGGAGTCATCATCGGAGAATGCGACAGGACACTGGTCGATCTGGCCGGGGCCATCGAGGGCGGGAGCGGCCTGGACGGAGTTGCAGGGCTCTGCCTGAACGGCTCCATGGACTTTCTGCGCACTGCGAAGCGCGAGCCCATCAGGGATCTGGACTCGCTTCCCTTCCTCGCGGACGTCTACAGGAGGCATCTGCGCCCCGAGAACTACTTCTTCGCGGCGGCTCGATTCCCGAGCGCCATGACGATCACCAGCAGGGGGTGCCCCAGCAGGTGCTCCTTCTGCCTCTGGCCGCAGGTCCTCCACAGGGGGCTCTACCGGACCAGGACGCCCGGCCACGTAGCCGAGGAGTTCATGCTCTTCCGCGAGTACTTTCCGCAGATCCAGGAGATAGTGGTCGAGGACGACACCTTCTCGGCCGACAGCAGAAGGGTCGAGGAGGTCTCGGATGCGCTGATCGCGGCGGGCAACCGTCTCCCCTGGACCGCCAACACCCGTGCGACGCTCTCGCTCGAGGCCATGCGCAG